>CAJWEP010000345.1 GCA_913030945.1 uncultured Verrucomicrobiota bacterium | reverse complement strand
TACCTGCTCAAGCCGATCGATCCCGCCGTGCTGCCGCTCGTGCTGCACCGCGCCAAGGCCAGCCGCCAAACCGCCCGCCTGGCCGAGCACGAGCGACACGACCCCGCCACCACCGGCGAACGCCTTTTCTTCGGCGACGCGCTTGGCCCGTTTCGCCATCAACTCGAGAAGATCATAGCCGCAGACGAGCGGCTTGGCAGCGACCTGTCGCCGGTGTTGCTCGAAGGCGAAACCGGCACCGGCAAAACCAGCATTGCCCGATGGCTGCACCACCACGGCCCGCGTGCCGCCGGCCCGCTTGTCGAAATCAACTGCCCTGCGCTGCCGGAGAGTCTTGCCGAGTCGGAGCTGTTCGGGCACGAGCGAGGCGCGTTCACCGATGCCAAGACGGCGCGCATGGGGCTCTTCGAGGCAGCCAAGGGAGGCACACTGTTTCTCGACGAACTGGCGAGCCTCTCGCTGGGTGTGCAGGCCAAGGTGCTCAAGACAATCGAGGACAAACGCATCCGGCGACTCGGCGGCAACAAGGAAATTGACGTCGATGTGCGCATCATCGCCGCGAGCAATCGCGACCTTGGCCAAGCGGTCGCCGACGACCAATTCCGCGATGACCTGCATCACCGGCTGGGCTTGTTCCGCTTGGTCATCCCACCGCTTCGTGAGCGCGGCCGGGATATCCTGCAACTCGCAGAACACCTGCTCAAAAGCCTGTGCCGCCGCCACCGGGTTGCCGCCAAGCCGATCAGCGCCGACGGCCGGGCGCGGCTGCTGGGCCACGCCTGGCCGGGAAACGTCCGCGAACTCAGCCACGAACTGGAGCGAACGATCGTTTTCGAGGAGGGCGACGAGTGGACATTTGCCGCGCTGCCCGGCCCGGCGGGAACGGTGGAAAACGAGACTGCAGCGAGCGGGGCGCTCAACCCCAATTTCGATTTTCCGCGGGAGGGCTTCTCGCTCGACGCGACGATTCACGAACTCATCCAGCGCGCCATCGAACAGGCCGGGGGCAACGTCTCCGCCGCCGCCCGTCTCCTCGGCGTCTCCCGCGACTACATCCGCTACCGGCTAAAGGACGGGGGGAAGTAAACGCCGGAACAGCTATCGGTCCAGGTGCCTCAGCACGTATTTGCCGAGGAGATCGGTTTCGAGGTTGACCGGGTCGCCGACTTTGCGGGTGCGCAGGTTGGTCACTTGGCGCGTGTGCGGGATGATCCACACGGCAAAACCGCGCTTGCGCAGCTTGGCCACGGTGAGGCTGATGCCATCAACTGCCACCGAGCCTTTCGGCACGAAGCCGGTCATCAGCAACGCAGATGCATCGACGTCGAGCAGCCAGTCTTTGCCCTGCTTTTCCCACTTGCGAATTGTGCCGACCGCATCGATGTGCCCGGTGACGAAGTGCCCGCCCATCCGCTGGCCCAGCGCCAACGCACGCTCGAGGTTGACCGCCGAGCCGCGACGGAGCGAGCTTAGGTTGGTCACGTCCCACGTTTCGCGCAGCAGGTCGAATTGAAAGCCGCGCGACTTGCCGCGCTTGGCCACTTTCGTCGCGGTGAGGCAGCAGCCGTTCACGGCGATGCTGTCGCCGGCATTCGTGCCGCCGAGGCAGACGTCCGCCGAGACCGTCAGCGTCACGGCCTCGGTGTCGTGCTCGATGGCCTCGATTCTGCCTGTTTCCTCGACGAGTCCGGTGAACATGTTCAGGGCTGAGCGTCGGCGACGCGGGCGGTGAGCATCAGGTCGCGGCCAAGATTTCGCCAGCGGATTTTTTCGAGCCGCAGCCCCTTGGCCAAAGACAGTCCGTCGCCGGCAACCGCCGTCCGGGAGTCGCGGCCGCCGAGAATCTTTGGCGCGTAAAAAAACACCACCCGCTTGGCCAGGCCAGCCTCGATGAACGCAGCGTTGGTTTCGCCACCACCCTCGACAAGCAGGTGCGTGCACCCCTGCCGCCCCAGTTTGCGGAGCAGCGACTTGAGGCTAAACCCCCGCTTGGCCAAGGTACATGTGATCACGCGGCAACGCTGCTTGAGCTTGGCCAAGCGC
>CAJWEP010000344.1 GCA_913030945.1 uncultured Verrucomicrobiota bacterium | reverse complement strand
CGGCGATGTGCGACTCGATGCCGGTGAAGTAGTTGGCGGAGCAGCGGCAGTCGGCATCGTAGCAGACGAGCAGACCGTCCTCCGCTTGGCCCACATCGGCGAGTCGCCGCAGCGCCTCATCCATCCCGGTCTTGCGCGCCTGGCCCACGCCGGCGTGCCTGGGCGGCAGATCGGGCCGGTGCAGCAGGTGGACCGGCAGCCAGTGGCCATCCCGCTTGGCCAGCCAGGCGGTGGCTTGGTCGAGGGTGCGTTGGTTTTGCCGAGCCACTTCCGGGGGATCGTTTTCGGAACCGTTGATGACGACGATCACCTCCGCCTGGCCAAGCGGCGGCTCGCAGTTGGCCAAGCGCTCGACTGCGCCGACGAGATCCGGTTCGTCGTGGCACGGGATGACCACGACCATCCGCAGGCCGGAGTGCGGCTTGGCCTCGATCAGCCGGGGGCCGGCCGATTTCTGCAGGTATTGTCCGTGGAATGCAGCCACTTGGCGTCTGGCCAATCTGCCGTCTGGCGGCCGCTCGTTCAATGGAATAACCGAGGATGACGCCTAGACCGGCGGCGACCGAGCAATGGTGAATATTCTTGGTGGCATTCTCGTCGCCACGGCGTCACGGTTCTCACGGAACTTTTCCACTGATGAAAAAGATCAGAGTCATTGTCCTCTTTGCCGTGGCGCTTGGCCAAGTGATGCTTGCGTGTGCCGAGTTTCGCGTCGGGATCGCCGTGAAGGTGGTCACGCCCGATCCGCTGATGCCGGTGTCCGGCGGGGTTGGCCCTTCCAATCCGGTCACCAAAAAACAGGGCGACCTCACAGTGCGGGCCCTGGTGTTCGAGGGCGGCGGCACGCGGGTGGCCTTTGTCAGCACGGACTTTCTCGGTTTCCCCGCCGTGCTGGGCGACCGCGTGCGGCAGCAGGTCCAGTCCATCCCGCCCGAACACATCCTGATCGGTGCGACACACACGCACAGCGCGCCCGACTGCTACGGCTTTCCCAACGGCAGGGGCGGCACCGACGCGGACCTCGAGTATCTCGACTTCGTCTGCAAAAAGGCCGCTGAGACCATCAACGAGGCGGTCGCCGGGCTGCAGTCGGCGTCAATCAGGATCGCCACCGGCAAGGCCAACGGGAAGATCGCCTACAACTACTATGCGCCGAAGCTGTACGATCCGCGCTGCAGCGTGATGCAGGCGGTCGGCCTGGACGGCAAGCCGTTTGCCACGCTGGTGAACTACGCCATCCATCCGGAGGTCCTCGGATCGAGCCAGGGCATTCTCAGCCCGGACATGGTCGGGCCGCTGTACGACCGCATCGCGGCGCGTGGCGGTGGCACCGGCATTTTCATGAACGGTGCCCAGGGCGGAATGGTCACAGCGGACGTGCGGGGGCCGGACGGCAAGGACGTGCAGACCTGGGCCGAGTGCCGTCGCATCGGCCACCTGCTTGCCGACGAGGCGCTCCGGATTGTCAGCAGTGCGGCCGCACAGGCGAATCCCAAGATCCGTTGCGCCTGGGGGGATGTGACGCTGCCGATCGACTCGCCGATGCTGCTGGCCATCATGAAGTCATCGCCGCTGCGTCTGGCGAAGCCGGACGAAAAATCGATCATCACCCGAGTCAACTTGGTGCACGTCGGTGACGCGCAGATCCTCACCATCCCCGGCGAGGCGTTGCCGAACATCGGCTACTATCTCAAGCGCAAAATGACGGGGCGGCACAACCTCCTGTTCGGCCTGACCAACGACGCGCTGGGCTACATTTTAACCAAGGAGGACTGGAACAGCTTCGAGAGGTACGACTACGTCACCCGCACTTGCCTTGGGGAGAGGACCGCCGAGATTCTCATCCGCGAGTCCCTGCGACTCGTCGAGGAGGCTGCCGCCAAATAGTCATCCTATCCGAGGCCGATTTCAGCGAGGCGCTTGGCCAAGTCGGGTGGGTTGACCACATCGCGCCATGGCCGACTTCAGCCTCTACTCCACGCTGCTGTTTATTTCCTTCACCGGTTGAGGCGTTTTTTCCACCGGGGATAGTCCCTGGCAAGAAGAGA
>CAJWEP010000343.1 GCA_913030945.1 uncultured Verrucomicrobiota bacterium | reverse complement strand
TTTTCGCAGTTCGCCCAGCGCGGCGTCCATCGCCGTGACCTCGCCGTAAAAATGCGCCGCACCGTCCGGCTGATCGGCGTACATTTTTTTGTATTTGTCCACGGCTACGTGCGGGCTGTGGGGATTGCCGAACCAGATCACCGCGAGGAAAGGCTGGTCGCGCCTGGCCGCCTTGGCAATCCAGTCCAGCGCCAGGGCGGTCGTGACGTGCGAGCTTTCGCCGTCGGTCTCGATCACTTTTCCGTTATGGCTGAAGAGCGGGCTGTTCTCGTAAAAGTTCGGGCTCGAAAACCAGTCGTCGAACCCGCTGTTGCCCGGGCTGGCCGCGCCATCGGCGCGCATCGAGCCGATGTGCCACTTGCCAAAATGCGCCGTCGTGTAGCCGGCCTTTTTCAACGTCTCGGCGACGGTGATCTCCTGCGGCCGTAGCGTGTAGCCCCATGCGAAGCAGCCGAAGCGGTTCGGGTGGCGCCCGGTCATCACGCTGCCGCGGGTCGGAGAGCAGACGGCCGCCGCCGCGTAAAAGCGATCGAAACGCAAACCGGTGCGCGCCATTTCATCCATCACCGGTGTCTTGAGCACGGGATGGCCGTTGTAGCCGGTGTCGCCCCAGCCCTGGTCGTCGGCCATGCAGAGGATGAAGTTCGGCCGCTCCGCCAGCGGCTTGGCCAACGCGACCGCCACGAACAAGATTAAAATGAAAGTGCGTTTCATGAGAAATTTCCCAACGCGGGCTCGGCGGAAAGACTTGCTGCCAAGCGGTAAATAGTCGAGCGCCGCTTTGGCCTTGCTTGGCCCGGCGCTTGGGCGGATGCTGTTGCCGTTCATTCCAACGATGAAAGCCAAACCATTCCCCTGCGTTGTCGCGCTTGGCTTCAGCCTCGCGCTTGGCCAGGCGGCTGATCCCATCCAGGACCGGGTGACCAAGGGGGTCGCCGCCGAACTGCCGTCGCTTGTCTCCCTGTACAAACATTTTCATGCCAACCCGGAGCTGTCGTTCATGGAGGCCGAGACGGCCAGACGCCTGGCCGCCGAGCTGCGCGAGGCCGGATTGGCGGTCACCATCGGGGTCGGCGGACACGGTCTCGTCGGCGTGCTCAAGAACGGCGACGGGCCGACGCTGCTCATTCGAGCCGACATGGATGGCTTGCCGGTGCAGGAGGAAACCGGCCTGCCGCACGCGAGCAAAAAACAGATGACCGACGACCTGGGCAACACCGTTTACACGATGCACGCCTGCGGGCACGACGTGCACATGACAAGCTTCGTCGGCACGGCGAGGCTGCTTGTCCAACTGCGTGACGCGTGGAGTGGCACGCTGGTGATGATCGGCCAGCCGGCGGAGGAGCGCGGTGCTGGTGCGCGTGCGATGTTGGCCGACGGTTTGTTCAAACGGTTCCCGGTGCCGGACCACTGCATCGGCCTACACGTGGCGTCCGACCAGCCGGCCGGTACGATCGGCTACAACTCCGGCTACGTGTACGCCAACGTGGACTCGGTGGACATCACCGTGCGCGGGCAGGGTGGTCACGGTTCGCAGCCGCAGGCGTCGAAGGACCCGATCGTGCTCGCGTCGCAGATCGTCATCGCGCTGCAGACGATTGTCAGTCGCGAGGTGCATCCGCGCGAGCCGGCCGTCGTCACCGTCGGGTCGATCCACGGTGGCACCAAGCACAACATCATTCCCAACGAGGTGAAGCTGCAGCTGACCGTCCGCTCCTACACCGACAAGGTTCGCAACCAGATCCTTGCGGCGATCGAGCGGATCAGCCTTGGCACCGCGCAGGCGGCCGGAGTGCCTGAGGGTCGACTGCCGATCGTCAAGGTGAAGGACGAGTTCACACCGTCTAGCTACAATGATCCCGCCTTGACCAAGCGCGTTACTGATACGATTGCAGACTGGCTTGGTAGGGGGGTTCTCATCAAGCGGCAGCCGACAATGGGAGGCGAGGACTTCGGCATGTACGGTCGCACAGAGCACAAGATTCCGATCTTCATGTTTTCGCTGGGCACCGTGTCGTCCGATCTGATCAAGCGCTTCCGCGCCTCCGGCAAACCTCT
>CAJWEP010000342.1 GCA_913030945.1 uncultured Verrucomicrobiota bacterium | reverse complement strand
ACGCATGGGTTGAAGTGGTTTCGCATGTTTTTATTTTCCCAAAGCTTCCTCACCTGGTTGCCGTCCACCTGCAGTAGCGCGCAGCCGCGATCGTAGCCTGACGAGATGAATACCTTGTCGCCGATGAGGATGGGGTCGGCGGAGTTCGTGTCGTGCTTGGTTTCCCACGGGTAACTCCAGAGCACGCTGCCGGTCTTTGGATCCACCGCAACGATCTCTTTGTAAGCAAACGTCACCAGTTCCCTTTTTCCGTCCCGAACGTGGGGCACAAAAGAGGAGTAACCAGACGATTCACGGCCGGTGCTCCAGAGGATTTTGCCGTTCTTTTTGTCGAGCGCCATGCCGTGCGAACCAACGTTGACGTACAGCGTGCTGCCGCTGACCAGCGGCGATCCGGCAAAGCCCCACGTCGGGCGCTTGGCCTTTGTTTCTTCAGCGACATTTTTTTGCCAGATGACGTGGCCATCGTCCGCACCGAAACAGATCAGTAGTCCGCGCTTGCTCAACGTGAAAACGCGATCGCCATTCACAGTTGGCGTGCTGCTTGGCCCGCCAACATAATATTTCGGATCAAGCTTGGCCTCGTAGGCGTGAGACCAGATTGCCTTGCCGGTCGCGGCGTCAAAACAAAACACGGTATCTTTCTCTTCGCCCCGGCCGCGGCCGGAGTTGCCGAGTGTGTAAACTTTGCCGTTGGCTACCGATACCGAGGAGAAGCCGGTACCGACCTCAGCCTTCCACAGTCGCTTGGGGCCGTCGTCAGTCCATTTGGCCAGCCAGCCAGTCTCGGAGGAGATGCCGTTTAGGTCGGGGCCGCGCCAGTGAGACCAGTCCCCGGCAGCAGGGTTGGCCAAGACACCAAACAGGCCAAGTGCAATGAGGCTTAACAGTGGGATGCGATAATGAAGAAACGCCATGGCAGCGATGGGTAAACAACAGCCGCTTTCCAGTCAAACCACAAAAAGAGGTTCTGTGGTGCTTGGCTACATAGACAGAAGGTTAGCCTTGGCTAACTTTTTTAATTGACCTCGTCTTCGTTTTGAAATATAGCCATAACTAACTTTTGGTGGATGCTGGTTTTTTTTGATCGTTCGGCCCACCAAAGTTACTTTAATTACAGATGAAACGAACCTTTTTTATCCTAATCGGATTGATGGCGGCAGCGCCTTTTTTCCGAGTTCATGCAGCCAAGTTGAACGTTGTCACTACTACGACCATGGTGACCGATATGGTGAAGGAAATCGGCGGCGACCGGGTGAAGGTGTTCGGCCTCATGGGCCCGGGTGTGGACCCGCATCTGTATAAGCCAGCTTCCGGCGATGTGGTTAAACTCCAGCGAGCGAAGGTAATTTTTTACTCCGGGTTGATGCTCGAGGGGCGCATGACCGACCTGTTTTTCCGCATGGCTCGGACAGGCAAACTGGTTTACGCTGTCACCGAATCGATCTCGGAAAAAGATCGGCTCGAGCCGCCGGAGTTTTCGGGGCACTGGGACCCGCACGTTTGGGGCAACCCTATCTTGTGGAGTCAGTGTGTCGTCACTGTGGTCGACGGCCTGAGCAAGGCCGATCCCGTCGGGGCGGCGGAGTATGCGAAGCGTGGCAAGTCGGTCGTCGCGTCGTACAAGGCGATGAAGACATGGGCGCTAAAGCGTGTTGCTGCCGTGCCGAGGAAGCAGCGCATCCTCGTCACCAGCCACGACGCGTTCAACTACTTTGGGCAAGCGTTCGGTTTCCAGGTCGTCGCCCTGCAGGGCTTGTCCACGGTGACCGAGGCCGGCCTGGCCGACATCGCCAAGACGGTGGACTTCATCAAGGAAAAGAAAATCAAGGCGATCTTTGTCGAGAGCAGTGTCAACCCTGCAGCAATTGAGAGGGTGAGCAAGGACGCGGGCGTGAGGATCGGCGGCGAGCTGTTCTCCGATGCCTGCGGCAAAGTGGGTGACATCCACGAGGCGCACGGCGAGAAGTACGATGTCGGCACGTTTGTCGGGATGCTCAAGCACAACATCAACACCGTCGTCGATGCCCTCAAGTAACCCGTAATGGTTCGGTCATTGAAACCAGTATTGAT
>CAJWEP010000341.1 GCA_913030945.1 uncultured Verrucomicrobiota bacterium | reverse complement strand
CCGCCCGTCGATCTCACTGGGCAGCACGAGCCGGCCTTCGGCGACGTGCTCGCACTGGGCCAGGCGCTCGAGGTACTGCGCGGCGTTGGCCCGGCGCTTGGCCATGTAGCCGGGGAAATGGCCCAGCTTGGCCCCAAGCAGCGCGGCGTGCAATGGATCCATCCGAAAGTTGCCGCCGATGGCCTTGTGGTAATATTTAGGCGCGCCGCCGTGCACGCGGAGGATACGCGCGCGCTTGGCCAAGTCGTCGCCGTCAGTGGTGATCATGCCGCCATCGCCAAAGCCGCCGAGATTCTTGGACGGGAAAAAACTGAATGCGCCCAAGTTGCCCATCGTGCCAACCTGCCGGCCACAGAAGGTCGCGCCCATCGACTGCGCGGCGTCCTCGAGCACGGTCAGGCCATGTGCCTTGGCCAGGCGCTGCACGCTGTCCATGTCCGCCGCCTGGCCAAACAGATGCACCGGGATGATCGCCTTGGTGTTGCCGGTAACGCGCCGCTCGGCGGCGGCGATGTCGATGTTGAAATCGGTGTCAAGCGAGTCGACGAACACCGGCGTCGCGCCGGTGCGGGCGATCGCGCCTGCGGTTGCAAAAAACGTGAACGACGGGCACAACACCTCGTCGCCGGGGCCGATGCCCAGCGTCATCAGCGAAAGCAGCAGCGCGTCGGTGCCGGAGCTGACCCCAATAACGTGCCGCACCCCAACCGACTCGGCGGCCCGATCCTCGAACCCGGCCACCTCCGGCCCGAGGATGAACTGCGACGAGTCGAGCACGCGCGCGAAGGTGGCCTTCAACTCAGCGGCGAGTGGCTGGTTTTGTGCGCTAAGATCGAGCAGCGGGACGTTGATCGGTTCTCCCATGGGCGCGGCATTATTCACCGGCAGCGCGCCCGGGCGCAAGCGCATTGCCGTTGACACTACCTCGCTGCGAGCCGACGTTGCGCATGTCCAACCCATGAAACTAATTTTCTCCATCCTCTCGATCGTGTGCGCTGTGGCGCTTGGCCATGCGGCCGAACCGGGCAAGCTCAAGCTGCACTGGGCCAAAAATATGTTGACCATAAGCGGCGCACATTTGCCCGGCAAGGAGATGAAGATCCACTACCTTGAGGCGTATTGCCGGGACAACTCGCAGACAACCGACTGGGGCCGGCACACCGTTGTTGGTCACAAGACTCGCTTGGTCTCCCGCAGCAAAGACGGCTCGCAACTCCGTCTGCACTGTGACGTGAACGACGGCGTGACAGTCGAGCACGTCATCACCGCCACACATGACGAGGTTGATTTTGCGCTCACCGCGCACAACCCCACGCCCAAGCGCTCCGAAGCGCACTGGGCGCAGCCATGCATCCGCGTGGGCAAATTCAGCGGCACCGGCGCAGATGCCACCGCCGACAAATATGCCTACATTAAAAAGAGCTTCGTCTATCTCGACGGCCGGCGGACGATGATGCCGACGCAGGGCTGGGCGACCGAGGCGCGCTATATCCCCGGGCAAGTCTGGGCCGGGCCGGGCGTGCCGCGTGCCGATGTCAACCCGCGCCCGCTGCACCCGGACGTGCCGAGCAACGGGCTGATCGGCTGCTTCAGCGGCGACGGTTCAATGATCTTTGCCACGGCGTTCGAGCCGTACCAAGAGCTGTTTCAGGGCGTGATTCGCTGCCTGCACAGCGACTTCCGGCTCGGCGGCCTCGGGCCGGGGGAGACTCTGCAGATCAAGGGAAAAATCTACCTCGTCAAGAATGACGAGGCCGCGTTGCTGAAACGCTACCGCAACGATTTCCTCGGGCACAAGGTGCTGCACTCGAAGGAGAAACAGCGCTAATCCATGACCGGGTTCCCCCAGTGGGCGGCTTGACTCTGACGGCTGATCGGGTGATTTTGTCCCGGCCTCATGTCAGAGCATTCATCTTCAAGACAAGATTTGTCCAGCAGGGAGAAACAGGAACTGGATGTTGAGATTTCCTTTTTGGAGGGTCTCGCCAAGCGCGATCCCGAATACATTGAGGCGCTCCAGTTGCTTGGGGACGATTACACCAAGCGCGGCCGCTTTGCCGAGGGCCTAGCAGTGGATGAGAATCTTTCGCGTCTCCTGCCCGAGGACTCGATGGTGTTTTACAATCTTGCCTGCAGCTTCTCCCTCACGGATCGC
>CAJWEP010000340.1 GCA_913030945.1 uncultured Verrucomicrobiota bacterium | reverse complement strand
CGGCAAAGCTTGGCCAGCTGATCGGGAACATTTCGGCGGCGGCGTTGAGCTTCATTGTGCACGAGCCAAGCGGGATCATTGACGTCGTGAGTGAAAGGTCGCGTGACTCCAATTTCTTGAGGTAGCGCAGCATCTCTGTCTCCGATTGGTGCCGGCTGAAAACCGGATGCGTAAGAAAATCGGAAGTGCGCCGCAGCGCCTCCGGGATGGCAGCCGCCTCGCCGACGGCCAACTCGAAGCCGGGAGCTTGGCCGCCGTTGAAGATCGCCAGCAGGTCGGCCAAGTCAGCCGCTGTCACCGTCTCGTCGAGTGCGATGCCGACACGTCCGCTGCCGAGTTGCCGGAGGTTGATCTGCCGTTTCTCCGCCTCGGCGATCACGGCGTCCGCCGCCTGGCCAAGCGCGACGGTGATCGTGTCGAAAAAGTGCTCCGTCCCCACCACTTGGCCAAGCTGCCGCAGACCATTGGCCAATGCCTTGGTTTGGATGTGGACGCGTGCGCCGAGCTGCCGCAGCCCGTCGGGGCCGTGATACACGGCGTACATCGAGGCGATGTTGGCCAGCAGCGCCTGCGCGGTGCAGATGTTGCTCGTGGCCTTGTCGCGGCGGATGTGCTGCTCGCGTGTCTGCAATGCCAGCCGCAGGGCGGGTCGGCCATTCGCGTCCTTGGACACGCCGACAATACGGCCGGGCAGTCGCCGCTTGTGCTTGTCGCGCGTGGCGATGAACGCCGCGTGCGGCCCCCCGTAGCCCATCGGCACGCCGAAGCGCTGCGCGCTGCCAATGGCGACGTCCGCGCCGAGTTCGCCGGGCGGCTTGATCTGCGTGAGCGCCAGCAGGTCGGTCGCGACGATGGCCAGCGCGTCGTTCTCATGGGCGCGTTCGATGAACGCGCTCGGGTCGGCCAGCGTGCCATCGGTGGCTGGGTACTGCAGCACGACGGCGAACACCGACGTGCTGAAGTCGAACTCGGCCGCATCGCCGGTGACGATCTCGATACCGATCGCCTCGGTGCGGGTGCGCAGCACGGAGATCGTCTGTGGATGGCAGCTGTCCGAGACGAACACGGCGTTAGCCTTGTTACGTGACTGGATGTTGCGGCACATCGTGAGCGCCTCGGCCGCGGCGGTGGCCTCGTCGAGCAGCGAAGCGTTGGCGATCTCCATGCCGGAGAGGTCACAGACCATCGTCTGGAAATTGAGCAGCGCCTCGAGGCGGCCCTGCGAGATTTCGGCCTGATACGGTGTGTACTGTGTGTACCAGCCGGGATTCTCGAGCAGGTTGCGCTGGATGACAGGTGGGGTGATGCAGCCGTGATAGCCCATGCCGATGTAGGAGCGCCAAACCTGATTTTCGCTGGCCAGCCGACGGAGTGACTGGAGTGCCTCGGTTTCGCCCTGGGCGACGGGGAGTTTGGGTGGCTCGGCGAGGCGGATGCTGCTCGGCGTGCCGGCATCGATCATCGCGTCGAGCGACTCGTGACCAAGCGCATCGAGCATGGTCCGGATGTCGTCCTGCCTCGGGCCGATGTGTCGGTTCACGAACCGGTCCGGATGCTGTGTCAAACAGTCGTTGTCGGGTTTCAAAATCGTCCTTTGTCCGGGAGCCTTTCCCCGTCGTGCGGCCAATGTACGGGACAACGGAAAACCCCCACAAGGGAGATTCCCGAATTGTGAATAAAATTTGTCGCCTTACAGCCCTGTGTGGCGCTTGAGGACGAGGACGCAGCGGAAGCCGTAATCCTCGGCGGACACCTTGGGCGTGACAATGAGTTCACGGTCCGGGGCAAGCAGGTCGGGGGTTTCGTCGCGCCAACCGCCGCCGCGCAGGATGCGGCCGATGCCCTCCTCGCTTGGCCAGGCGGTGCACCATTCCCAGACGTTGCCGCGGAGGTCGTGCAGTCCAAGCGCGTTGCCGGGAAAGGAGCCGACCGGGCTGGTGCGTTCGAAGCTGTCCGCACCGAGTTTGGGACCGAAGTTGCCGTTGTCGGTTGCCTCCGCTTGGCCAAGCGCGGCGGTCCATTCGCGCGAGGTCGGCAGACGGTAGCCCTCGTTGGCGGCGAGCAGGCCGCTCGCGCGTTCACGCTGGCTGAGCCATGCGCAGAAGGCCTGGGCGTCATCCCATTGGACGTTGACAGCAGGGTGGCGGTCGGTGTCCTGAAACCAGGCGGCCTGCCA
>CAJWEP010000339.1 GCA_913030945.1 uncultured Verrucomicrobiota bacterium | reverse complement strand
GGTCGCGGCTTTTCGTTCGGACCGCTTGGCATGCAATTCATCGGCGGCAAAACCAATCTCACGGCAGCGGGAATGAAGGAGGGTGACAAGGTTGAAGGCGCGTTCGAAGGCGACGTGATGAAACTGATCGGGATGGGCCGCTAACCGACGCCAGGTAACGGCTCACTACTCGGTGTTGCCGCAGCAGGCGCTGCCGCGCTGGCCGCCGTGCTGCCGTAACAACCCGACGATCTCTTCGCGCACGTTACGCTCACCTTCGCTCTCCATGAAACCTGGCGTAAGGGCGATGTCCAGCGCTGACCTCGAACCGGCCGTCTCGGCATTGATCCGCACTCCGTTCTTCAGCAACCACTCCACTACAGCCACTTGATTGGCCACGACAGCCAAGTGCAACGGTGCCCAGCCGTCCTGATTCAACGCATTCAAGTCGAGACCCTTGGCCAAGGCAGCCTTGAGCGGCTCCAACCGGCCAAGCGTTGCCGCCTGCCAGATGTCCGTTTCCTGCCCTTGGTCATGCGACAATCGAGACCCTGCCGGGTCGTTGCCGCAGCCGATCAGCAGCAGCACCAAAAATGCGCCTGGCCAAGCGCGTCTCATTTCGTCTCCAGTATCTGCCGAACGATCTCCTCGCCGATCGCCAGCGATGCGGTAGCCGCCGGGCTGGGTGCGTTGAGCACGTGCAACGCCTCCGGCCGCTCGATCAGGCAGAAATCCTGAATCAACTCCCCCTCGCGGGCCATCGCCTGCGCCCGGACGCCGGCACCGCCCGGCTCGATGTCGCTCACGCGGATGTTGGGCACGAGCTTTTGCAGCGCCCGGCAAAAGCGCCGTTTGCTGAACGACTGCCACAGCTCGAGCGCGGTCATCCTCGGATGCTTGGCGACGAACCGCCACAGGCCGGGATAGGTCACGGCATCGAAGAGGTCGCGCAGGTTGACGTCGGTTTTGCGGTAGCCCTCGCGCGCGAAGGCAAGCACGGCGTTCGGGCCTGCCTCGATGCCGCCGTGGATCAGCCGCGTGAAGTGCACGCCCAAAAACGGGAACTGCGGATCGGGTACGGGATAAATCAAATGGCGCACCAAGCCTTCGCCGGCCTCGGTCAGTTTGTAGTATTCGCCACGGAACGGAACGATGCGGGTCTCGAGCCGCTCGCCGGCCAGCCCGGCCACGCGGTCGCAGTGCAGCCCGGCGCAGTTCACTAGGAACCGGCCGGTGAAGTCGCCCTTGCTCGTCGTCGCCGCGATCCACTCGCCGCCGCGATGCTCGAGCCGCGTGACACGCGCGCCGGTCTGCACATCGCCGCCGTTGGCCTCGATGCGGCGTCGCAGTTCGCGGCAGACCGCCGGGTAATCGATGATGCCCTCCTGTGGCACGCGCAGCGCTGCGATCCCGCCAACGTTGGGCTCGCGCTCGAGCATTGCCTCGCGCCCGAGAAACTCGATGCCCTCGAGTCCGTTTTGCCGGCCGCGGTCCTCGAGTTTGCGGAGGCGCCCCAGCTCGGCGTCATCACACGCCACGACCAGTTTGCCGCAAACCTCGTGCGCGATGTTGGCTTCCTGACAAAACTCGACCATCTGCCGGATACCGCGCACGGCGAGGATGGCCTTGGTGGAGCCGGGTTTGTAGTAGAGGCCGCAGTGCAGCACGCCACTATTGTTTCCGCTTTGATGGTTGCCGACTTCCAGCTCCTTTTCCAGCAGGCAAACATGGCTCCCCGGATGCATGGTCTGCAAACGCCAAGCTGTGCCCAAGCCGACGATGCCGCCGCCGATAACAAGGTAGTCGGTGTTCATTCGTGCACCCAGCCGCGATCGACGACGAACTGCTGCCCGGTCATGGCACAGCTGGCGTCGCTTGCAAGGAACAACGCCACATCCGCAACCTCCTCAGCCTGAATGAGATCGGGAATGCATTGCTCAGCACGGATCTGCCTCTTGACCGCTGGAGTCACATGTTCCCTGAGTTGCCGCTCGGTCATGATCCAGCCCGGGGCAATGCTGTTCACCCGGATGCGCCGAGGCCCCAGTTCGCGGGCCAGCGACCGTGTCAGCCCGATCGCCGCCGCCTTGGTGGCGACGTAGCTGCTCATTTGCACTGGCGCGGTGTGAATTGTGATCGAGGAAAAGTTGATGATCGACGCCCCCTTGGCCAAGTGCGGCGACGCCTCGCGGCAGGTCAGGAAATAGGCGCGGATGTTCGCAGC
>CAJWEP010000338.1 GCA_913030945.1 uncultured Verrucomicrobiota bacterium | reverse complement strand
CGCAGCTTCTCGTGGCGACTCACCGTGCCGGACGGCGCGCCGACGCTGGTGTACCAGGTGACCGCCTCTGCCGGCGACCAGGCGGACGGCGAGGAAAATTATCTGCCGGTGCTCTCGCGGCGCCTCCTCGTCACCGAGTCGCTGCCCTTGCCAATTCGTGACAAGGGCACAAAGAAATTCCGGTTCGACAAGTTGGTCGAGTCCGACAAATCCGACACGCTGCAACACCAATCGCTCACCGTCCAGGTGGCCTCCAACCCCGCGTGGTACGCGGTCCTCGCGTTGCCGTACCTGATGGAGTATCCGCACGAGTGCACCGAGCAGACGTTCAACAGGCTTTATGCCAACACGCTTGCCAGTCACATCGCCAAATCCGACCCGCGCATCCGCCGCGTGTTCGACCTGTGGAAGGGCACCGATGCCCTCGACAGTCCATTGGAAAAAAACGAGGAACTTAAAAGCCTACTGCTGCTCGAGACGCCCTGGGTGTGCGAGGCCAAAGACGAAAGCCAGGCACGCCGCAACGTCGGCATTCTGTTCGACAAAAACCGTCTCGACGACGAGACAAAACGCCTGCTTGAGCAGCTTGGTCGCGCTCAAAACGACGACGGGGGTTGGCCATGGTTCTCCGGCGGCCGCACCAGTGATTACATTACCTTGTATATCACCACCGGCTTTGCGCGTCTGCGCCATCTCGGCGTCGAGGGCGTGCCGGTCAACCAAGCGGTCAAGGCGCTTGGCCGGCTCGATAACTGGATCAAGAAACGCTACGACCGCATCGTCGAGAACAAGACACTCGATAGCAATCACCTCGACTCGACCGTCGCACTCTATCTCTACTGTCGGAGTTTTTACCTGAAAGATCGTCC
Organism: uncultured Verrucomicrobiota bacterium; assembly: GCA_913030945.1. Taxonomy (GTDB): domain Bacteria; phylum Verrucomicrobiota; class Verrucomicrobiia; order Limisphaerales; family UBA1096; genus UBA1096. Next base: position 1,352 of record CAJWEP010000338.1, on the reverse strand, counting down.
CGTTAGCCAGGCGCACAAAAAAGCGTTCGACTACTTCGTCGGCCAGGCACAAAAGCATTGGCTGAAGGTCGGCAGTCGGCAGTCACAGGCACATGTCGCGCTCGCGCTGCACCGATTGGGCGACAAGGCGGTGCCGGGCGACGTGATCCGGTCGATCCTTGAGCACAGCGTCACCGACGAGGAGCTGGGGATGTTCTGGCGCGACACCGAGCATTCGTGGTGGTGGTACCGCGCACCGATTGAGACGCAGGCGATGATGATCGAGGCGTTCAACGAAATCACCGCCGACAAAAAGGCCGTGCGCGAATGCCAAATCTGGCTCATCAAGCAAAAGCAAACGCAGGCATGGAAAACCACCAAGGCCACCGCCGACGCCGTGTACTCAATCCTGCTCGGTGGCGATAACCTGCTTGCCTCGACCAAGCTGGTCGAGGTGTCACTCGGCGGCGAGACGGTGAAACCGAAGAAGGTCGAGGCCGGCACTGGTTTTTACCAGCACAGATACGATCGCGCCGACATCAAGTCCACGCTTGGCCAAGTGGAGATGACCAAGCACGACCCCGGCGTCGCGTGGGGCAGCGTGCACTGGCAGTACCTCGAGGACATGGCCAAGGTCACCCCACACGAGGCCACGCCGCTGCGCTTGGCCAAGGAGATTTACCTCCGCGAGAATACGAAGTCCGGCCGGGTGCTCAAGCCGATCGGGAGCGACCTCGCGCCGGGTGACGAACTGGTCGTGCGGCTGGTTTTGCGAACCGACCGCGACATGGAATTCGTCCACATGAACGACCAGCGCGGCAGCGGCACCGAGCCGGTCAACGTGCTCTCCGGCTACCGGTACCGGGACGGCTTGGCCTACTACGAATCCACCCGCGACGCCTCAAGCCACTTCTTCATCGACTACCTTCCCAAGGGCACCTACGTGTTCGAGTATCCGGTTAAGGTGTTCCATCGCGGCCGCTACCAATCCGGCATTGCCAACATCCAGAGCATGTACGCCCCGGAGTTCAACAGCCACAGCGCCAGCCAGTGGTTGGAAGTGAAGTAGGGGAAACAGAGGTCAACCAAACTGAAATCGGTTTTCAGGGAATCCGCAGATGACGCAGGTTTGCGGGGAGGTAACAATCATCGGTGCGAATCCGTGAAATCCGTGACCAAAAACAGAATTTAGTGTTCCTTCGCGTCCGTTCGCGGTTCTTTCTCTCGCCCAACACTGCCGCTTGGCCGGGCGTTAGCGGATGCCGCTGCCGATCCGGTCGTCGGGGATGCTGACCTCCCCCGGTTGATCCGCCGGATTGGCCGGCGGTTCGCCCCCGGAAAACAACAGGGCGATCCCGGCGACAACGGCCAAG
>CAJWEP010000337.1 GCA_913030945.1 uncultured Verrucomicrobiota bacterium | reverse complement strand
GTGCGAGCACGTCGCCGAAGGCCGGCTCGTGCTGCCCAGTGAGATCGACGGGCGGGGCCACACGTGGAACCAGTTTACCCTCCGCGTGTCCAACGGCAAACGCGATGCGCTGCAGGCGCATCTGGCCGCGAACAACATCGGCTCGGCGATTTATTATCCAGTGCCTTTGCACCGGCAGGAATGCTTTGCGCACCTGCCAAGCTTCGACGAGTCGCTGCCGGTCTGCGAAAAAATGGCGGGAGAAGTGTTAAGCGTCCCAGTGTACCCGGAACTGACGGAGGATCAGCTCAGCCACGTCGCCGACACGCTGGCCAACGCGCTGCTCTGAGCGTTACAGCGACTTGCCGCTGACCGCCCCGGCGATTTCCAGCAATGTGACAAGTTCCGTCCAGCCATTAGCCGTGGCGTAATCCAAGGGGGTGTGGCCGGATTTGTTTTGGCTGTTCAAGTCCGCATTGCTGCGAATGAGCAGTTTCACGGCCTCGAGTCGGTTTCGCAGCACGGCCTGATGCAGCGGTGTAGCGTTGCTGTCGCTCACTGCTTCCACATCGGCCCCGAGTGAGATCAGCACTTCCATCGTGTTGACCTTGCCCGCGCCGGCGGCCCAGTGCAGCGGCGTGCTTTTATGAAGTGGCCCAGGCATGTTTACTTTGACTCCGCGACGAAGGAACGCCTGCACGGCGATGGCATCCCCCTTGGCGGCAGCCATGTGAATAGATACCTCACGTCCTTCGCGGCCACGCCTGGTCTGGAGCATGGCGGCGGCTTCGGGTTGCTTATAACTTTTGGCCAGGTCCAGTGGGGTACCGCTTTGGCTGATAGCGTTCACCGTTACGCGGCGTTTGAGAAGCAGTGCAATGACGTTGGTGCTGCCCTTCGCCGCTGCGGAGTGAAGCGGTGTCCATCCACCGTCGGTACGCGCTGTCTTGTCAGCGCCGTGATTGAGCAGCAACTCGGCGGCCTCAGCCTGGTCGCTCTCGGCGGCCCAGTGCAACGGCGTGGCCTGGTGTTTTTTTACTCGAAAGCGAGCGTTAGCCCGGTTGCGTTTCAGCCAGGCGTCGAGCGCCTCAATGTCACCATGACGTGCTGCTAGGTGTACTGAAAGTGTCGAGCCCTTTTTCGCGCCTAGTCGGGCAAGCAGTTGCACGGTGGAGTTGTGTTTGTGGATGCGCGCGAAGTCGAGCGGCGTGCCGTCGATGCAGAGCGGGCTCAGGTCTTTGCCGAGGTCGTGCAGCAACTGGAGCAAATCGTCGCGGCCGTTGATTGCCGCCACGTGAACTGCGGTCCAGCCATTGGGTGCCGCAGAGTCGAGTTTACCGCCCTTGGCCACAAGCTGCTTCACGGCATCGACGCTATCGTGGGCGCAGGCGAGATAAAGCGCGTCCACTTTTTCCTTTTGTGTCTTGGAGTGGAGATTCGCGCGGAAGGCAAGCAGCGCCTCGATGTTGGCCGGCTTGTTTTTGATCGCGGCAATGTGCAGCGGCGTTTGGCCAAGCGCGTTGAGGGCATCGACCGCTTGGTCAAGCCGCAGCGCTTGCCGCAGAGCGTCGGTGTCGTCAGTCGCGGCGAGCTCGTGCAGGGATCGGGTCTCGACCTTCGGGGCCGGTTGCGTCGTGGGCGGCGGTGCCGAAGTGGGTTCCGGTTCGCCCGGCCCGCAGCCAACTTGGCCAAGCGCAGCGGCGAGCAGCACCGGCAACAGCGGCCGGCGTTGCGTTTCCATGGGCTTGGCTTGGTTCATTAGGATCGTTTCGGTCGCGCGAATTCAACTCCCGGGATGCGTTTGAGGCAACGAAAAACCGGCGCTCACTCGGGATCGCTGACGACGCGGAAAAACCGTCGCCCCGACTCGCCGCCAAGCGGCACGACGAGGCCGTGCGCCCCGCGATCCGGCACGTCGATGGTTTTAAGTCGCTGCCATTTTGCGAGATCGGTTGAGGCCTCGACGTGATGCGTCCGCCCGGCGATGCCGTAAAAAACAAGCCGCAGTCGATCGCCCTCCTCCAGTTTGGTCGAACGGAACATCGGCCGGTGCGATGGCTCGAATTCCAGTTGCGGCTGCAGCGATGTGCCCCCGTTGAGTGTGAATCGTCCCGCGGCATCGGGGCCGGAGTTGTTTTTCCAGCCGACCAGCCGCCAGCCCTTGGCCAGGCGCAGCGTCAGCTGCATCGGCAACCGGGTGAAAAACCGCGCAGTCCAGTCGCCATCCCGGTGCGGCAGGGCAAGCCCCTCGACCTCGACA
>CAJWEP010000336.1 GCA_913030945.1 uncultured Verrucomicrobiota bacterium | reverse complement strand
AGGATCTGATCCATCGGCACGACTTCGACCTCGTGATGGATGGCGTGTCGCCAGTAGTTGTAGACTGACTCTGTGCCGCCGCCGCCGTCGCCGCGTTTTCCGTCCCACAGCAGGATGGGGGCGATGTCCATGCCGAGGAACTGGCTCTTGAGGATGGCCGACCCGGCGAGGACGCGGTTGCAGTAATCGTAGACGGCACCGTCGTCTGGATCGCCCTTCTCGTTGAGGATGTGCACGCTTGCTGCACTGTCGAGGATATGCTGAAACCGCTCCACCAACCCGTCCTGCGGGACGAGTCGCACGCTGTACTCGATGAACGTCTCGATGTCGAACGGCAAAAAGATGTGCACTTCGCCGCCGCGCTTGAGGACTGATTCCGCAAATAGCATGTCGCCGCCGCAGGCGAGTGAACTGTAGCCGATCCGGACATCCCGCCGTTCAACGCACTCCTCGATCTCGGCGCGAACCGTCTCCTCGAGCGCGGCGGGGAACCGCGCGGTCGGCCGGTTCGGCCGGTCGAGCATGTGCCCGGTGAATAGCCCGATCCGCGGCAGCACAAAGCAGTCGTCTAGCGCGTGTTCGTCCTGTTCTTGGCACTTGAGCAAAAACCGCGCCTGGCTGCGCGTGCGGCTTACCTCGGAGGCGCCCGGATCGCTCTCAGTCGTGGCACGGGTGTAGTTGATCCGGGCGGAGTCCGTGTCGCCGGAGACCAGGGCCGCCTCGGCGGTGGTGGCCAGGAGCCAGTACGATTCCGGCGAGTCCGGCCCGCCCTTGGCCAGGCCCTCCTCGCAGAGGACGCGGACCTCGTCGGCAATGCGCCGGGCAGTCTCTGTTTCCCCGGCCACGAGCGCCATCGAGGCGGCGTTGATGCCGGTGTAATAGCCGCCGGAGCATTTGTAGCCTTTTAGGTAATTGTCCAGGCTGCGGCGCAGGTGATGTTCGCGTTCCTCCTCCGTCGGGGCGATCATCCACAAATCCTTGTGCGTGCGCGCGAGGATGCCAAAGGTCTCCTCGTCATCCTGCCCCTGTTCGCGCAGCCCGACGAGAATAGTGCTGGCACGCTTGGTCGCCCCGGTGCGGGCCAGAGCCAGCGCCTGCAACTGCAACAGCCGGACATCACCGGCGAACACCCCCAGCCCCTCGCGGGCGATGTCATAGGCGAGAAACGCCTCACCCAGTTTCAGCGCCGAGCCCACTGCCAGGCGGTAAATGGTAACATCCTCCGTCCAGATGGTGCGCTGGCGTTTTGCCCAAACCGTGCGAAGCCCGGCCAGGCTGTCGCCTCTTTCGCGGACATTGGCCAAGGCCTCAGCCGCGGCGTGGTCGCCGGCGGGCGGGGGGGTGGATGGGTTGTCGCTCCCTTTCACTGGATGCACCAAACCGTGCCCCAAACCGGCCACGCGGAGCAAATCAAAACCCGCTTGGCCAAGCGCGTTGTTACTTGAGGGGTGGGGGGGCGCTGAGTTTGCGGTAGAGCCAGGCCTCGAGCGGGCGCAACGGCCCCAGCCATTTGTAGAGGGGGGAGTAGTAGAGGCGCAATCGGATCACAGACAGCAGCATCACCAGCGATGTGCGGCCCATCTGGACCTTGGAGCCGACCTGGTCGGTCCACTCGGTGGGCACTTCACGCACCTTGAAGCCGGAGCGCTTGAGGGCGTAGAGCAGGTTGATGTCGAACGCCATGTCGGCGACGGTGAGTTGGCCGTGGATCACCTCGACGGCCTCGCGGCGCATCACCTTGGCACCGCACTGGGTGTCGCGGATGTTCATCCAGAAGAAACCCTGCACGATCGTGTGGAACACGCGGCTGGCAAATTGCCGCCGGAAGGTTTGTTCCTGTCGAAGCACCGAGTCGGCCATCCAGCGGGAGCCGATCACGCAGTCGGCCCCGGCGCATTCGGTGACGAGGTCGTCAAAGGCGGCGGGAGGGGTTGCGCCGTCGGCGTCGACGTAGCCAACGAGATCGGCCCCAGGCGCGAGCTTGAGTCCCTCGATCAACGCGCCGCCCTTGCCGACTGGCTCGGGGATGTTGACGTGGCTGATCTCGGGGAACTGACCCGAGGCGCGCTCGACGACGCCGAGCGTGTCGTCGGTGCAGCCGTTGAGCACGACCACGAGCTGGAAGGCGTCCGGATGATGCTCCCGAAAATAGAGCGCGTACGTCTCGAGCACCGGGCCGATGCGGGACGCCTCGTTGTAGGCGGGGATCAGCAGGAGGATGCTGGGGGAGTCGCTCGGCACACGCGCGGTTTACCCAACGGGAGTCGTTT
>CAJWEP010000335.1 GCA_913030945.1 uncultured Verrucomicrobiota bacterium | reverse complement strand
CGTTTTGCCTTGAATGATCCAGATGCCGGTCGGGCTGCGTTTGAGGGCCGGCGTATACCTGGGGCGAACTATGTCGACCTCGAGGAAGACCTTTCAGGAACCATTGAGGCCGATACCGCCCGCCACCCACTTCCATCGCCCAATGCCTGGCTCGAAAAGGTAGCTCATCTGGGTTTGAGTTCGGACAAGATGATAGTTGCCTACGACGATGGTCACGGCATGTTCGCCGCGCGCCTGTGGTGGATGTTGTCCTGGGCAGGCCTTGAGAATATCGGTCTTCTCAATGGGGGTTTTGCCGAATGGTCTCGCCTTGGCCTACCCGTTGAGGGCGGCGATGAGTCCGTTGTCGCCGAGCCCGCAGAATTTGTCGGGCTGTTTGATCACAAACGGTATGTCGATGCCGACTATGTCCTTGCTCATCTGGATAGCGAAGAGACCTTGATTGTTGATGCTCGCGAGCCCGAGCGGTATCGGGGTGAGAAAGAGCCGCTGGATAAAAAGGCCGGTTGCATTCCGGGCGCCATTAACCGACATTTCGTGCGAAACCTGTCGGAGGGGCTGTTTAAGTCACCCGATCAACTCGAAACCGAGTTCAAACACCTCTTGGACGGTGTTGAGCCGAGTAGGGTTATTCACAGTTGCGGGTCCGGAGTTACCGCCTGCCACAATCTTTTTGCCATGGAATATTGTGGCCTTGAAGGCTCGCGCCTGTATTCTGGATCCTGGAGTGACTGGATACTGGATTCCAGCCGGCCGATTCAAACCGTGACGACCTAGAGCGTGCTGAGCACCTCGCTTATGCTTTGTTTGGCATCGCCAAAGAGCATCCGCGTGTTTTCCCGGTAGAATAACGGGTTGTCGACGCCGGCATAACCTGTGGCCATACTTCGCTTAAGCACGATCGTGGTGGCCGCCTTCCAAACCTCCAGAACAGGCATCCCGGCGATTGGACTGTCAGGGACTTCCTGGGCAGCAGGGTTCACAATATCGTTGGCGCCAATGACCAGCACAACGTCTGTGGTCGGAAAATCCCCATTGATTTCATCCATTTCCAGGACGCTGTCATAGGGTACTTTGGCCTCAGCCAGAAGGACATTCATATGGCCGGGCATGCGTCCCGCAACCGGATGAATTGCAAATCGGGCGGTCACGCCACGGGTTTTGAGTGCGTCTACCAGCTCGGACACCGGATGCTGGGCGTGGGCAACGGCCATCCCGTAGCCGGGCACGATTACGACGGTTTTCGCCGAGGTGAGTAATTCAGCTGTTTCACTGGCTGATACCGCTGCCGTCTCTCCACCAGTCTCTATGGTGCCGCTGTTTGCTTCGGGCGTCCCAAAACCGCCCAGGATGACTGAAATAAACCGACGGTTCATTGCGCGACACATAATGTAACTCAAGATCGCTCCACTGCTGCCCACCAGGGCGCCGGTGACAATAAGAAGATCATTGGCCAGCATGAACCCGGTCGCAGCTGCGGCCCAACCGGAATAGCTGTTCAGCATCGAGATAACAACGGGCATATCGGCACCACCAATAGCCAGCACCATGTGGATGCCAAAAATCAGCGCCAGAATCGTCATTGCCAGTAGAGGCCAGATTCCGCCATTAATTGAGTCCGCCCCAACGAAACAGTACCCCAACCAAGCGCAGGCTGCCGCAACGGCCAGGTTTAATAGATGCCGCCCGGGAATGAGCACCGGTCGACTGGTCAGGATTCCCTGAAGCTTGCCAAATGCCGCGACCGAACCGGTAAGGGTTATCGCACCGATCAGAATGCCAAGAAAAATCTCCACATCGTGAATGGTCTTTTCGGCCCCAACGAAGTGGCCAGCCGGGTCAAGATAGGAGGCAAAGCCTACCAGTACAGCAGCCAGGCCGACAAAGCTATGCAGCATTGCGACCAACTGGGGCATGGCCGTCATTTCTACCCGTGCCGCAACAAACCCTCCGACTGCACCACCAACAGCCATCAACGCTATTACCAGGGCATAACTAACCGGAGTGCCGCCAATTAGCGTCGCGCCGATCGCAAGAGCCATTCCGGCAATTCCGAAAAGATTGCCACGTTGCGCACTCTCCTGGTTGCTGAGACCACCAAGACTCAAGATAAAGAGGATTGAGGCGGCTATGTAGGCCGCAGAAATTATCCCACTTGACATCACGATTCCCGGCGAAACATTCGCAGCATACGTTGAGTGACCCAAAAGCCGCCGAAAACATTGATGCTGGCCACCAAAAGCGCAAGCGCGGCCAGAAACATGACGATCC
>CAJWEP010000334.1 GCA_913030945.1 uncultured Verrucomicrobiota bacterium | reverse complement strand
ATTCGCCGCGAAGCATGGCGGACGAGGCGTCGCCGGTTACGACACTTTGTTGAACGACCCCAATGTGGATGCTGTTTACATTTCGCTGCCAAACGGCCTGCACGCAGAGTGGTCGATCAAGGCCATGGAGGCTGGCAAGCATGTGCTCTGCGAAAAACCGATGGCACGCAGCGCTACAGAGGCGGCCGTCATGTTTGACGCTGCCAAGCGGGCCGGACGAATACTTATCGAAGCGTTCATGTACCGCACACACCCGGCGATTCAAAAACTGATAGAGATGGTGCACGGCGGTGCGCTTGGCCAGGTGAAGCTAATTCGATCCAATTTTTCCTTCTCGAGAGTGGCCCCGGATGGTGACGCCCGCTACCAGCCGGCCCTGGCCGGCGGCGGACTGATGGATGTCGGGTGCTACTGCGTAAACCTGGCCCGGGCGGTCGCGGGCAGTGAACCAACCAACACGGCTTGTTTCGCGCATCTTCATGAAAGCGGCGTCGATGACTACGCTGTCGGCATGCTTCAATTCGGAGAAAATGCGCTGGCCACTTTCACATGCGGCATGACGGTGGAGAACGACTGGACAACTTACATCGCCGGCGACAAAGGTGAGATTGCCATTAACAACCCGTGGCTCGGAGACGGAACGTTCACGCTGACCAAGGGTGATGAGACAGAAACGATCGAGACCGGAACCGGTACGCCGATATACGCGCTGGAGGCGGAAGCCTTTGCCGATGCGCTCAGCGGCGTCACCCCCTGGATTACTCGCGAAGATACGCTGGGAAACATGTGCGTACTCGATCAACTCCGGGAGCAAGCAGGCGTTCCGGCACATGCCTGAGTCTGATGTCACCCAAGCGCCCCAACGTGCTCTGGATTTGCACAGACCAACAGCGGTACGACACCATCTGTGCGCTGGGTAATCGGCATATCAACACCCCGTGCATTGACGCGTTCGTGGCCAAGGGCGTGTCGTTCACCCATGCGTTTGCTCAAAGTCCGGTTTGCACGCCAAGCCGCGCCGCGTTCATGACGGGTCGCTACCCGCGGACGACCAAGTGCCGGCAAAACGGCCAAGCGTTGCCGCCGAACGAGAAACTGGTGAGCCGCCTGTTTGCTGACGCCGACTACACCTGCGGTCTGGCTGGCAAGCTGCATCTGGCCACCTGCGCCAACGGCATTGTTGAGACCCGCATCGATGACGGTTACCATGTTTTTCACTGGTCGCACCATCCTCAACCGGACTGGCCCGAGAATGCCTACACGCAGTGGCTCCACACCCGGGGCACCTCGTGGGAGGAACTCTACGAGGGCCCCTCGACCGATTACATCAAGCACGGCGTTCCCGAAGAATACAGCCAGACCACCTGGTGTGCAGAGCGGGCGATCGACTTTATTCGCGAGCAGAACGGCGCTCCCTGGTTTTTCAACTACAACTGTTTTGCGCCGCATCACCCTTTTGATCCTCCGGCGGAATATCTCGCCCGTTACAACCCGGATGAATTGCCCCTGCCCAAGTTCGGGCCGGATGAGCCCGCTGGAAAGACCACCTACCAGCAACTCGACAGCAGATTCGCCCACGATGACCCGGACGGGTACGACGTCGCCAGCATGACCGACCGCGACAAGCGGGAGGTCACCGCCGCCTACTACGCGATGGTGGAACTGATCGACAAGCAAGTCGGCCGCATGGTTGCTGCCCTCGAGGAAACCGGCCAACTCGAAAACACAATCGTGATCTTCATGTCCGACCACGGGGAGATGCTTGGAGATCACGGGGTGTTCCTGAAAGGGCCGCACTTTTACGACGAAGCCGTCCGTGTGCCGCTGATCTTCTCGTGGAAAGACCGTTTCGCAGCCGACCTGCGCGCTGATTGCCTGATGGAGTTGATCGACATCGCACCCACGCTGCTCGAGGCAGCTGGGATCGAGGTGCCCGAATATATCCAAGGCCGCTCACTGATGCCCATCCTGCTTGGCCAAGCGAATGCCGGCCAGCACCGAGATTGCGTCTTTAGCGAGTATTACAACGCCTGGACGCACAAACATACGTACGGCTCGATGCTGCGAACTCGCGACGAAAAGATCATTGTTTATCACGGCACCGACCAGGGCGAGATGTACGACCTGAAAGCCGACCCTGACGAGTTCAAGAACCTCTGGGACGATCCTCGGCACACCGAGCGCAAACTGCGCCTGATGAAAGCCTGTTTCGACGCCAGCGTGTTCACGATGGATCCCGCCCCACCCCGCCTTGGCCCGTTTTAAGCACCATGAAATTTTGCCTGAACACCAGCACCAT
>CAJWEP010000333.1 GCA_913030945.1 uncultured Verrucomicrobiota bacterium | reverse complement strand
ATCAACCGAATCAACCGAATCAACCGAATCAACCGAGCCAACCGAGCCAATCGAGCCAATCGAGCCAACTGAGTTGGCCGACCCGACCGAAGCCGACACCGCTGCCGCAGAACCACCGGCTGCCGATGAGAATCCGGCTCAGGACGACATCCCCACCGGGGAAGCCCCCGCCAAGGCGGCGGAGTAGCGTGCCCCAATGGCCAAGCGATCCGCATACGCCTCCGCCGGGGTTGACCTCGCGGTCAGCAACCGGCTCAAAGACGACCTCCCCACACTGCTCGCATCAACTCGCCGGCCCGAGGTGCTCGGCGAAGTCGGCGGCTTTGGCGGGTTGTTCGCGCTGAACACCCGCAAGTACCGCAACCCCGTGCTGGTCTCGAGCGTGGACGGCGTCGGCACCAAGCTCAAGGTCGCCTTCGCGGCCAGGCGCCACGACACCATCGGGCAGGATCTCGTCAACCATTGCGTCAACGACATCGCCGTGATCGGCGCTGAGCCGCTGTTCTTCCTCGACTACATCGGCACCGGCACACTGCGGAAAAAGGTGTTTGCCGACATCGTGCGCGGATTCGCCATCGGCTGCCGCGAGAACAACTGCTCCCTCGTCGGCGGCGAGACGGCGCAGATGCCCGGCTTTTACCAGCCCGGCGAGTATGACGTCAGCGGCACCATCGTCGGCGTGGTCGAGAAAAGCCGCATCCTCGACGGACGCAACATCCGCCCCGGCGACAAACTCATCGGTATCGCCGCCTCCGGCCTGCACACCAACGGCTACTCCCTCGCCCGGAACATCCTCTTCGACAAGATGAAACTCAAGCCGTCGAGCAAACTGCCCGGCCTCGGCATCAGCGTCGCCAACGAGCTGCTCAAGGTGCACGTGAGCTACGGGCCGCTCGTGCAGCGGTTGCTGAAAAAAATCAACAAGGGTGCGCGTCGTTCGTGGGGCGTCAAGGGCCTCGTGCACATCACCGGCGGCGGGTTTGTGGACAACATCCCCCGCGTGCTGCCGGACGACTGCAACGCCGTCATCATGCGCGGCACATGGGACGTGCTGCCGATCTACGGGCTGCTGCAGGCCAGGGGGAAGGTTTCCGACGCCGAGATGCACCAGGTCTTCAACATGGGCATCGGCATGGTGGTAGTCGTCCGCGAGGAGGAATCGGCCCGCGTGCTCCGCTCCATCCACGCTCAGAAGATGAACGCCTGGGAGATCGGCTTCATCGACAGCGGCAACCGCCGCGTCCAGATCGTCTGACCTTGGCCAGGTGCTTGGCCGCTTCCATTATTCTGCCAGTGAAAACGAGGCGATCTCCCTGTCGTTCCGCACTAGCACGTTTCGGTTGGCAAACGCCGGGTGCGACCAGACCACATCCCGACCGGCGGCGCGTCCCGTGGGTTCGATCAGGTGCGCCTTGTCCAGTTCCTCGTAACCGCTCGGCGTTAGCCTGGCGATGAGTAGGTTGCCCAGCTCGTTGAACAGGAAAAATCGGCCCCCGTGCTTGACGAGAAAGGCGTTTCCCCAGCGGGCCTCCACTCCGCCGCGGGTGGCCGTGAGATCCTCCCAGACCCGCTCGCCGGTGTCGGCGCGCAGACAGCGCAACTGTCCGTAGCTGCACACGCCGTAGATGTGGTCGTTCTCAAAAAAGGGCGTCGGCATGATGCTGTGGAGCTCTTCCGTGTTTTTTTCGCTGGCGCGTTTGCTTCTCCACGCCAGCGTGGCCGCCGGCTTGTCCGGGTCGAGATTCATCATCATCGACCCGTTGTAAAATGCGGTAATGAACAACCGGTTGCCAAGCAGGCGCGGGGTGGGGATCGACAGGCCGGAACGCACTCGGAAAGGCTGCGTCCAGTAAACTTCGCCGGTGTCCGGGTTGAGCGAGTTGAGCGACTCAGGATGCCAGATGATCAATTGCTCCACACCGCCAGCATGGATCAGCGTCGGCGGACAGTAGCCCGGCTCCTTGGCGGTGAGACTGCGCCAAACCTCTTTACCGGTGAGTTTGTCGAAGCAAACCACCGTCGAGCCGTCGCCTCGGGCGAGGCAGATCAAGTGCCCGCCGCGCACGAGCGGGTGCGCGGCAAAGCCCCAGACCGGCGTCTTGATACCGTACTCCGTCTTGAAATCCTTTTGCCAAAGCACACTGCCGGAGTCGGCGTTGAGGCAGAGGAGGTTGCCCTCCGCACCGAGCGTGTAAACACGGTCGCCATCCACCGTAGGCGTCGTCCGTGGCCCGGCCGGATAACTGACCGTGTAGCCGCAGTCGTACTCGTGCATCCAGAGTTGGCGACCGGTTTTTTCGTCGAGACAAATCACCCGCTC
>CAJWEP010000332.1 GCA_913030945.1 uncultured Verrucomicrobiota bacterium | reverse complement strand
GTCGCTTGGCCAAGCGCTTGGCCTCGTCCCGGCCGGTCTGGGCGCACGCGACACCCTTCGCACCGAGGCCGGCTACTCGCTCTACGGCCACGAACTGACCTCTGATACCACTCCGATCGAGGCCGCGCTTGGCTGGGCCGTCGCCCTCGACAAGCCCGATTTTATTGGGCGCGAAATGCTTGCAGCACAAAAACAGGACGGCGTCTCCCGCCGCTGCATCGGTTTCAAGATGACCGGTAAAAGCGCGCCGCCGCGCGAGCAATACAAAATCTTTGCCGCGGACGGAACCGACCGCGAGATCGGCGAGGTGACCAGCGGCACGCAAAGCCCGTCGCTCGGCTGCGGCATCGGCCTGGGCTACGTCGAGACCGCCCACACCAAGCCCGGCACCGGCATCGAGATCGAGATCCGTAACCGCCGCTCCCCGGCGCAGGTGGTCAAGCGGCCGATTTTTAGAAAACCGGATTGACCACCGGGCCGGCTTTTCGCTAGAAGGAGCGCTGCGATGTCAGACATACCAACCGACCTAAATTATGCCAGCTCACACGAATGGGTGAGCGTCGAGGGCGACACCGCCATCATCGGCATCTCCGACCACGCTCAGGAGGAACTGACCGAACTCGTGTTCATCGAGTTGCCCGAGATCGGCCTCAAACTGACCGCTGGCGATCCCTGCGCCGTGGTCGAGTCAGTCAAGACCGCCAGCGACATTTACGCGCCGGTAAGCGGCCAGGTCATCGAGACGAACGACGCCCTCGACACCGAGCCGGGCACCGTCAACGAAGACCCCTACGGCGACGGCTGGTTCTTCAAGGTGCGCCTGACCGATTCCAGCGAACTGGGCGACCTGCTCTCCCCCGAGGATTACGCAATGCAGATCGACATGTAGCCGCCGCCCAAGCGCCGCGAAAAGCCCCGGTGTTGTCAATGGAAGCGTGCACAACGTCATCTCAACTATTGCAGAGATTTCACCGAGACTTGGGAGGCTTTTCAGATGGAACCAAAGAAATTTCGCGTTTTTCCGGCAACCGCATGTCAGCCACAAATAGTACGTGTACATGGGGTTTTTAGTTTCCTTGCTCCACTGCCTTCGGCAGGCTTTTGCAAAGAGGGTTTTCTTTTAGTCAGCCCTGCCTAAACGAAAATGGAGTTTTCACGTTTTTCAACATTTTGCGCCTCGTTAGTTCTGATGGCCGGGCTGGCACGTGGCCAGGCAGCCGGAGTCGACACCGCTCCGGCCGATAGCTGGCCGATGTATCGAGGTACGGCTTCGCTGACCGGCGTCTCGAAAAGCAAATTGAACAAGTCGCTCAAGCCGCTTTGGACATTCAAGGCGAAGGAAGGCATCCACAGTACGGCGGCCATCGCGGATGGCAGGGTGTTCGTCGGCTGCGATGACGGCAATCTCTACGCTCTGGATTTCAAGACCGGCAAAAAGCAGTGGACATTTGCAACGGACGACATCGTCGAGTCGTCGCCGCTGGTGCACAACGGCCGCGTTTACTTCGGCTCATCGGACGGGTTTGTGTATGCGCTTACGACCAAGGATGGGAAGCTGGTGTGGAAGTTTGAAACCGAGGATCGCGTACTCGGTGCGCCGAACCTGTTTAAGCCGAGTGGTGAAGGAACCAAGCCGGCGCTGATTGTTGGCAGCTACGACTTTCGACTCTACTCGCTGGACCTCGATACCGGCAAGAGCAACTGGCATTACGAGACCGCCAATTACATCAACGGCTCGCCGGCGGTATCCTCCGGCCGGACGGCGTTTGGCGGCTGCGACGCTGTGCTGCATGTCATTCAGTTGGGCGAGGGCAAAAAGGAAAAACAGATCGACGCCGGGGCGTACATCGTCGGCTCGGCGGCGGTGGTCGATGACATGGCGTACATTGGCCACTATGAGAATGAGTTTCTCTGCATCGACATTAACGCCGGGAAGATTGCCTGGAAGTACAAGGACCGCGCCTTTGCCTACATTTCCTCGCCGGCGGTGACGGCGAATCGCGTGGTGGTTGGCTGCCGCGACAAACGGCTGCACTGCCTCGATCGCAAGAGCGGCAAGAGGCTGTGGGCATTCCGCACGCGCGGCAACGTGGACAGCTCGCCGGTGGTCGCCGACGGCAAGGTGGTCGTCGGCTCGGACGACGGCAACCTGTACATCGTCTCGCTGGCGGACGGCAAAAAACTTTGGTCGTACGAGATCGGGGAGCCAATCATCGCCGCGCCCGCCCTGGCCAACGGCGTGGTGATCATCGGCGCAGAGGATGGCCGGGTCTATGCATTTGGCCCGCCCAAGTGAATGAGAGGGAGCAAATAATCAACCCGT
>CAJWEP010000331.1 GCA_913030945.1 uncultured Verrucomicrobiota bacterium | reverse complement strand
AAGTGGAACGGGCCTTTCCAGAGGTTGCCCTTGAGCGGGACGGAGACGCTCCCGTCTCTGTGCAGATACCCAAACCACTCGCCGTGCTCCGGGTCAGCAAAATGATTGTAAGCCCAGTCGTGTACCTGCATGTGCCAATGGGAGTATTTTTCGTCGCCGGTCAACAACCAGGCGAGCAGCGTGGCGATGATGGCCTCGTTGTGCGGCCACCAGAATTTCATGTCGTGCCAATACTCCTGCACCGGCTTACCATTCACGTCGCGGAAATAAAACAACCCACCGAACTCGTCGTCCCATCCGCGCGCCCACATCCAGTCGAGAATCTGGCAGCCCATGCGAATCAACTCCGAATCATTGCCGCGCAGCCGGGCTTCCCACAGAATGAACCAGGCACACTCGATCGCATGGCCGGGGTTGAGCGTGCGCCCGTCGAAGTGGTCGATGATCGAGCCGTCGGGGGCAACCGTTTCCATCACGCATCCGATATCCGGCTTCATGAAGTCCCGCCGAATTTCCTCAATCGCTGAGTCCACATCGGCCGTGAACGACTCGTCGTCCAGATTTCGCCGCAACTCCTGCGCGGTGACAATCTGGATCATCAGTGCACCGATGGCCTTGATCGGTCGCGTGTCAGTGAACTTCGGTTCCGCCAGCGACGGGTCGGCAAAGTGGCGCTTGGCCGAGCGAAACAGGTCACGCGCCTTTTGTGCCTGGCCGTCGTTGCTGGTAGCCTTGGCCAGGGCCGCATAGGCGATGGCGGCGAATGTCTCGGTAAACACATAGCGCCGCTTGCGGATCGGCCGCCCCTCGCCTGTGACGTGAAACCACATCCGGCTGTCGGCGTCAAAGCCGTGCCGTGAAATAAAGTCGAGACCGCACTTGGCCCAATCGAGCCACTCAGCCCTTGGCTCAACCGTGTTGTAAAGCGTGCCCAGCAACCAGGTGGCGCGGCACTGCTGCCACATGCCCTTGTCGGTATCCAGCAGCGAGCCGTCGCGATCACGCGCCAGCAGGAAGCCGCCGTGCGCTTCGTCAACACAGCGCGGCCACCAAAACGGCAGCGTGTCATTCAGCAGTCCGTCGCGATAAACGGCGAGCAGATCGCGCTGTCGGGAAATATCCATTATTTGACATCCAACTCTGGCACTATTTCAGAAAATCCTTCTCCTTAGCCAAGGCATCCAGTTCACTTAATTTAAGCCGCACGCTAACGATATAAGGCAATTCACATTTTGTCCAATGACCGTACGTGGTCGTTACCAGCGTATCATCCGGCAATATTTCAACTGGCGGATAGGCGCAGTCGGCACCCTTGGTATTGTCCATGAGACGCACGCGATACTGGCCCTCGCGGCCCTTCACGATATCGTCGTAGGTGCCCACCCAAGCCACCCAGTCGCCGGGCGTGGGACTCTCATGGGTGCGGTCGCGGAAGGAAATGAACAGCCGCCCATCGGCCGTGTATTTGCCGGTGTGGCGGTCACCCGTGAGCGCGGCGGACAATTCCCGCGGCTTTGTCCACGTCCGGCCCTCGTCGTTGGAAAAAATCACAA
Organism: uncultured Verrucomicrobiota bacterium; assembly: GCA_913030945.1. Classification (GTDB taxonomy): domain Bacteria; phylum Verrucomicrobiota; class Verrucomicrobiia; order Limisphaerales; family UBA1096; genus UBA1096. The sequence goes on along the minus strand of CAJWEP010000331.1, from coordinate 774 downwards.
ACGAGTTTTTGCGCCGACTGTTCTCGCGGAGCAGAACGCACAACTGTTTGCCATCGGGCGAACGAATGATGCCCGGCTCGCACAGGTGCACGTCCGAACGCGCGAAGATGCTTTCCGGCTTCGACCATGTGAGCCCGCCGTCCTTGGAATATGTCTTGTACAGGTTGAACACCACCGGATTGACGCGCTTGTCGGTCTCGGTGAAAAATCTGCCGTCGTCGTGAAACATCGCCATGTAATGCCCCTTGCCGGTTTTTAATTCCTCGAGGCAGCCCATTACCACGATTCCACCCCAGTCGCCTACTGGCTTCAACTCGCTCCATTTCTCGCCGTCATCCTCACTCACCGCCAATCGCGCCGGGTACAGCCCGCTCCACATGATGAGCCGCTTTTTTCCCTTCGCATCCACCACACGATGAATGGTAGGAACCTCTTTGCTGGTCTCCCAACTTTTTGGTGTTGGCAAACGCTTGCTCCAAGTCCTCCCACCGTCTCTGCTTCGTTTATAGACAATGCCGCCTCGGCCGTGGCCTTTCGGGTAAACGATCAACATCGTCCTGCCATCCTCCAGCAACACCGTGGTGGGATGCCCGAGATACTGCCCCTTCTCCCGATCGACCACAGTCTGGCGATGCGTTTGTCCCGCCAAGTCAATCGTCGGGATGGTGTATCCCCGTGGCATAGATTTGTCCGCCACCGCCACTTGGCCAAGCAATGCACTGGCTATGCCCAATGTCGTGAGGAGTTTCTTCATTTGCATGTTCTTCTTCATGT
>CAJWEP010000330.1 GCA_913030945.1 uncultured Verrucomicrobiota bacterium | reverse complement strand
GCTCATCCCTGCGCCGATGTCCCTCTTGCGCCACAACACCTTCGGTCCATCGCTCGGCCAGGCGCGCGTCAGCGCCTCACCAGGATAAACCGCATCCCGCCCCGGCCCCAGGTACTGCGGCCAATCCGCCGCCTGCAGGCCAAGCCCAAGCGCCAGAAAACTTAGCGCGGATCCGTGACAAAAATAGCGTTTCAGCAACGACATGGCGAAGTGGTAAATTAGAGGATGACGCAACCCAACACGAGCCAAAGCCGGTCAAGTGTACGGGTTGTCGTTTTGGATCGACTCAGCGACGGCGCTTGGCACCAGGCCGTCGATCGCCTGGCCAAGCTTAAGACGCTCGCGGATGGCGGACGACGACACCTCGAATGGCCAGCCGCGCAGCGCTTGGCCACGGAACGGCTCCGGGAAATCGGCGACCGCCTGACCGGGGCGCGGAACGACAACGAATTCGGCCAGCTTGGCCAAATCGTCGGCATCGCGCCATTGCGGCAGCGTCGGCACGTGGTCGGCGCCGATCAAATAATGCAGCTTGGCCCCAGGGAAGCGTTCGGCATAGTGGCAGATGGTGTCGATGGAGTACGAGACGCCGTCGCGCTCGACTTCCTGCGGGTCGATCTCGCAGTCGATGCAGCCAGCAAACGCCAGTCGCAGCAATCGCAGTCGAGCTTCGGCCGGCACGGGCTGCCGCTCCGGCTTGAACGGCGAGCGGGCGGCCGGGACGATGAACAGCCGGTCGAGCGACAGCTCCTCCAGCGCCGCCCGGGCCACCAGCACGTGGGCGCAGTGCACCGGGTCGAACGAGCCGCCAAAGATACCGATTCGCTTCATTACTCCCCTTTTGTGTTCACGCCGGCTGCCGGTCGAGGGCGTTTTCCTCGATCACACCCTTCGCCCTCGGGAAGAGACGCAGCGCCTCGATGATCATCCAGATTTCCAGCGCGATGGTGGCAAGCCCGATGCCGCCGAGGAGGTAGTCCGGCTTGTCTGCCACGAGCCAGCCAGGCGCGGCGAAAAGCTGATGCAACATCGCCCACAACGGCATGATGAGCATGAACACCATCGGGATTGCGAGAAACCAGATCGTGCGACCACGCCGCCAAAGATAAAACGTGATGACAAGAAACGACAGCCCGGCGAGCAGTTGGTTGGTTGCACCGAAGAGCGGCCAGAGGATGAGCCCGCCCTTGCCGGCGTTGGCGAAGCTCCATTCGGCTCCACCCGGCGGCACCGCAGCCATGGCAGTGGCGACCACTACCGCGAAGATGGTTGCGCCGTGTTTGTTTTGAAGCAGGGCAAACGGTCCGCTGGATTGAGCGCCGTCTTTCCCCAACTTGCCACCCAGTGTGGCGGCGAGTTCCTGGATGACGTATCGTTGCAGGCGGCAGGCGGTGTCGAGGGTTGTGCCAGCGAAGGAGGCGACAAGCACGCCCATGAGCGCGATGGCGACGGCGGCGGACAAGCCAAGCGCCTGCAGGAAATTTGCCGAGCCGTTGACGAACGCGCCGACCTTGGCCCCAAGCGATCCAGCGTCACTCCATGAGGCGTACTGTGCCTGCCAGGCGGCCTCCCCAGTGAGCAGCGTTCCGTCCTTCATCAGACCAAGGCCAAGGCCGGCACCGCAGGCAAGAATGACCAACGTGGCGAGAAAACCCTCGGTGAGCATGCTACCGTAGCCGACGAAATGGGCGTCGGTTTCACACTTCAACTGCTTGCTGCTTGTGCCGCTGGAGACGAGGCAGTGAAATCCGCTGACCGCCCCGCACGCAATAGTGATGAATAGGAACGGAAAAATCATTGGAGCCCCTTCAGGGTGCCATTGGAACGCCGGAGCGACGAATTGAAGATCCTGCGCCGTGCCGCCGGGAGGGGCGTAGCCAACAAACGCAGCAACAAATAGCCCAAGGACGATCAGGGCGAGGGCGGAGATAAGCTGGAGGGAATTGATATAATCGCGCGGTTGGAGGAGGGTCCACACGGGGAGGACGGAGGCGACGTAGGAGTAGCCGAGCAGGACGACGACCCACATCCAGGTGGGTATGCCGTCGATCGTTGACGGGTCGCCGCCCAGGGCGTGGTTGATCGAGTGCAGCGGCCCCCAGTCGCCAAAGATCACGGTGAGATACATGATGCCCAGGGCAATGAGCGAGGGCAGGAGCAGGTCAACACCCTTGCGATGCAGCAGCACGCCGATGGCCACGGCGATGGGAATCTGCACGAGGCACGGGAAGATGGCCGAGGGGTAAAGGTCGAAAACAGCCGCGATGACCAGCCCGAAGATTGCCAACACCACCGTCAGCGCCATGAACAAAGTAAACAGGAACAGCAATCGAACGCGCTTGTTGAGCACGC
>CAJWEP010000329.1 GCA_913030945.1 uncultured Verrucomicrobiota bacterium | reverse complement strand
GCCAAGTTTGGGCTTAAAACCGGGTTGTCGTTGCGCTAGGCTGCCCGGGCTTCCGGGACAGAACACCGGCAGCCGTCACAACGATGGAAACTCCCCACATGAACCTGGTGCTTATCTGCGCGGTCGCCTTCGCGGCCGTGCTGGCGATTCTGTCAATCCTCGCTGGGATCATCTCCGGCATCTGCTGGAAGTTTCCGGTGAATGCCGCCGACCTGCCCGACCCCGGCGCGGAGGAGGCGGTGCGCCAAGCGGTGGCCAAGGCGTTGCCCGACTGCCGAATCGCCGAAATCCGCGAAATAAAACCATAGCGCTTGACCAAGCGCGCTTGATTTTCGATGATATTTTCAGAGTCAAAAAAAGAGATTCGGGTGATGTTTACCCCGTTCCGCGACGGACTCCAAAGCGTGTTCGGCGGGAAGACGCGCCTCGACGACATCCTGCCCGCCATCGAGGCCTCCGCGGCAGCCGGCATTCGGCACTTTGAATTTGGCGGCGGCGCACGGTTCCAGGCGCCGTTCTTTTATGTTGGCGAAGATCCGTTCCACTGCATGTCGGAGATTCGAAGGGTCGTCGGTCCCGAGCCGGATCTGCAGATTCTCACCCGATCGGTCTCCGGCGTCACGCTGACCACCCAGCGCACCTCCGCACTCGCGCTGCAGGCCAAGCTGATGCACAAACACGGCACGACCATCGACCGCAATTTTGACTTCATGAACGACGTCGACAACCTGGTCAAGACCGGCCAGCCGATCGTCGATTCCAGTATGCACCATCAGGTTTGCGTCGCGATGATGGGGCTGCCGTTCCAGTCTGACCAGGCGCACACACCAGAATTCTACATCAACATCGTGCGCGAACTGCTCAAGCGCGACATTCACTTTGACTCTGTCTGCCTCAAGGACGCCTCCGGCACGACCGACCCTCACACCTGCCACGAGACGGCCAGGGGCATCAAGGCGATCCTGCCGCCGGAGATTCCGCTCATCCAGCACACGCACGACACCGCCTCCACAGCCGTCGCCTGTTACATGGCCGGGATCGCCGGTGGTGTCGATGGCATCGACTTGGCCGTGCGGCCGCTGGCTTCCGGCACGTCACAGCCGGACGTCCGCTCGATGGCCCATGCGCTTAAGGGCTCCGGTTACAGCCTCGACATCGACCACACGAAGATGGACGAAATTGAATCGTTGCTAAATGAAGGCTTGAGTGAGTATGAGTTCAACCCGGTGACCACCTCGGCCGACGCCCGCGTGGTCGGCTTTCCGATGCCGGGCGGCGCCATTGGCCCGAACGTCCATATGATGCAGTCAGCCGGCATCCTCGACAAATACGGAGCCGTGCTCGCCGAGTTCCCCGAGGTAGTGCGCGCCGGCGGCGGCTGGACCAGCGTCACGCCAGGCAGTCAACAGTACTGGCTGCAGGCATTCAACAACGTGCTCCACGGCCGCTGGCAGAAAATCGACGCTGGCTTTGGCAAATCGGTCCTTGGCTACTTCGGCAAACCGCCCCTATCTCCGGACACGGAGGTGGTCAAAATCGCCGCTGAGCAACTGGAATTGCCGCCGTTCGATGGCGACCCACTTGAGGAAGCCCCCGACACACTCGCCGAAGCCGAGGTCGCCCTGAAGGAACGCGGCCTCGAGGTCACGGACGAAAACAAATTTCTCGTTGCCGCCGCGATCGTTCCCGGCAAAAACATGGAGCTAAACGAAGGAATCCGCCTTCTTGAGGGCCGATCCAAGATCACTCTGCCACTGAAGAAAGAACCGTCCGGCGGAGGTGCAACCCTGACCGCACCCACCAAGACCAAAGTCACCGTGAACGATGGTGGCAACACGCGCATCTACGAGGTCATCATCGAGCCACCGGCATCAACCGCCGCTCCCGCGCCCGGCCAAATGCAGGCGCCCGCGGGCGGCGGCCAGTCGACCGATGTGTTCTCGCCGTTCGATGGCAACGTCGAGTTGGTCGAGGTCAACGTCAAGGTCGGTGACACGATCACGCTTGGCCAAGTTGTCGCCGCAGTCGAGGCGATGAAGGCCAAGCACGACGTGAAGGCGCCGTGCGCCGGCCGGGTGGCAGCGGTTCACGCTGTCATCGGCAACGAAGTCTCCGCCGGCAAAGCAATCCTGAGCATCGTGTCCTGAAATGGATATTCTCCGAGAACTGTACTGGAGTTCCGGCTTCGGCGGTGACACCAGCCTCGCCTGGCAGAACCTCGTCATGTTCATCATCGGCGGCGTGCTGATCACCCTCGCCGTCAAGAAGAACTTCGAGCCGCTGCTGCTGATCCCGATCGGATTCGGCGCCATCCTCGCCAACCTTCCCGGTGCGGAGATGAGCGCCTACTCGGA
>CAJWEP010000328.1 GCA_913030945.1 uncultured Verrucomicrobiota bacterium | reverse complement strand
TCGAAGGCCTCGGCGTGCTGGATGCTGCGGCCTTTTTTCTCGCCGTAAAGCTCGATGAGCTTTTCCCGGAAACGGTTGGCGGTGCCGCGGGTGCGGCGGCCGAAGATCTGGGTGAAATCACGTTTTTTGGCCGCGCGCTTGGCGGGGTCGGTGGGCACCGGGATGACGGTCTCGAAGTTTCGGGCGGCCCAAAAGCTTTCGATCTGCGACTCGAGCGTCCAGAGCGCCTCCGCTTTCTGCTCGGCGACGTTATCGATCCCGACGACGAGATCCGGGCTGAACGGGTTGGGCTTTTGGAAATAGTCGGACAGGTAGAGGAACACTGGGTTCTTGTTCAACTGCGGGGTGTCGGGGGCGAAGTTGCTGACGGTGACCATGAAGGCGGCGTCCTGCATCAGCACGCCGGTGTAGCGGTGGTCCGGGTGGTAGTCGTTGGGGCGGTGGCCCATGACGATGTCGGCTTTCCAGTCGCGGATCAGCCGTGTCAGTGCCTTGCGGTTTTCCAGGGTGGGCATGAGTTCGCCGTCATGGTTGTCCATCACGTGCGACTCGATGCCGAGAATCCTGGCGGCTGCCTTGACCTCGCGGGTGCGCCGCTTGGCCAACTGCCCGCCGGCCATGATGGCATGGCCAATGTCGCCGTTGGTGGTGGAGACGAATTTCACCTTGTGCCCCAGCTTGGCCCACATGGCGGCGACCCCGCCGGCCTTGAGTTCGCAGTCGTCGGGGTGCGCGCCGAAGACCATGATGCGCAGCTTGCCGTCGTCGGCATTGGCCCCGGAGGTGAACAGGCTGCAGAGGATTGCCGCTGTCAAAAGTGCGAGACGGTTTCGAGTGATGTTGTTTTTTTTCATGGGTGTGATTGGTGGGTTCGGCAGGCTAAAGCGCTCCTGCCGTCACTGGGGTTTGCTTTGTCGTTTGTTTTCTCCCTCTCCCCGGCCCTCTCCCACCGGGAGAGGGAGCTTGGCCAAGCGCATTGACCTTGGATGCTTGGTTTGTTGGGTAAGAGTCATTGTGGACGAGGTGGGGGAGCTTGCGTTTCGACGGGCTTGGCCGCAAACAAAAAACTCACGGCAAATCGTGCGGTGTCATGACACAGTCGCCTGGTTTTGATTTCGCGCTGTCCCGGGCAAAGGTTGTGTTGCCGACGCCAAACAGCGCGGCTGCGATTGTTGTGATGATGAGGTGTTTCATTATCACTATAAATCTGTTGTGCGAACCGATCTAACTTATTTCCCAACCCTTGCGAACTGCTTCCCTGATGTACTGTTGGGCAGTATCGTTGCCCACCGCTTTGAGGTTTTTGGAGTCCCATTCAAATCCGCCACCCGCCCGATAGGCGACATTGCCAAGCAACACCGTTTCTGTGAGTGGACCCGTGTAGTCGAAATTACACGTTGCCGCTTTGCCACCTTTGCACGCTGCGATCCATTCCCTGTGAAACCCAGGCGAATCGGGAATCCATGGTTCGGGTTCGTTTAAGCTCGTGAACTTTTCCTCCGGGTAGAGTTTGCGGTTTCCGAATCCGCATACCAGGATACCTTCCGTACCCACAAAGACATTGTTGGCACCATTTAGCGACAGGTTCCTGTCCTTCAGAATCTGCGGGCCGCTTCTCGTGTGATACCAATGCAGCGTGACGTGTCCGCGATCACCTTTGGCCGGGTACTTGAAACTGGTGATCATCGACTTTGGCGTGGTCTGCGGATGCACCTTGGGGCCGCTTCCTTTAACGCGAGTCGGATAGTCCAGTTCTAGGGCCCAGAAGGGGATATCAAGGGTGTGACATCCCCAGTTGCCTGTTTCGCCGGTACCGAAGTCCCACCAGAATCGCCAGTTGTAAGGGCAATAGGCTTTGTCGTAGTCCCGTTCCGGGGCCGGCCCCAACCAGGCGTCCCAGTTGAGATGCGCGGGTACCTTCTGTTTGTCCTCGGGTATACTGGGCATTCCTCGATTACCACCAACCCAACTGTGGACTTCCGTCACTTTACCGATCACCCCAGCGCGGATCAGTTCGACGACCCGGTGTACATTGCCGATCGTGTGCCGTTGCACACCCAACTGGGTCGCCAGATTGTTCTTGGCAGCCAGTTCAGTCATTTTCCGAACCTGCCACACATTGTGTGCCATCGGTTTTTCGCAGTAGAGATGCTTCCCAAGCGACATCGCAATCATCGACGGATTGAAATGCGTATGGTCCGGAGTGCTGACAACGACGGCATCAATATCCTTTTCCATCTTGTCAAACATGACACGATAGTCACTAAACTTCGCCACTTTCGGGAATTGACCGAAACCCCTTGCAGCTCGTTTCTCGTCGGCGTCACACAGGGCGACGATATTTTGGCTGGAGACTCCGCGTAAATTCGATCCTCCCT
>CAJWEP010000327.1 GCA_913030945.1 uncultured Verrucomicrobiota bacterium | reverse complement strand
TTGAAAACCCGGTTCACCCCAATGATCTGCACGCCACAATGCTCCACTGTTTCGGGTTGAACCACGAACAACTCACCTACCGGCATCAGGGTTTGGACATGCGCCTAACCGGTATCGCCGGCAATGTGATTAACGATTGGCTTGCGTGACCGGTTGACCTGTAAGGTAATCCAGCCTTTCTGTCAGTACCTATCATCACAAGCGGAATGCGTGTGCCACTTACTATCCGTTCGCAGCATGAAGATTTGTAACACTCTGATATCGGTCTTTTGGTTTACGGCTTGGCTAAGCACGCCTCCGCCGCCTTGCTTCGCTGAACCTGTCTATCCCGGGTCAAAATGGGTTTCCATTCCACCTGCCGAGACAGCGATGGATGAGGCCCGACTGCAGGCGTTCAGTCGGTTTGTCGGCGGTCGGGGGTGTGTGGTGCGGCACGGTCGTCTGGTGTACCAATGGGGCAACATCAGTCGGCGGGGCGACGTAGCTTCAGCAGTCAAGCCACTCTACTCACACTTCCTGTTCAAGGCGCTTGAGACCGGGAAAATCGCAAGCTTGAACGAGAAGGTGGTGCGCTGGGAACCGCGTTTGCAGAATCTAAATCCGCAACTGGAGTACCCGGATCGAAAAATCTCCTGGCGGCATCTGGCAAACCAAACTTCTTGTTACCAGTTGTCGGAAAAGCCCGGCTCAGCCTACGCCTACAACGACTGGCAAATGGCCCTGTTCTGGGACACGCTGTTCGGTGGGGTTTACCGTGCAACGTACGACAATGTGGATAAAACCGTCCTGCACCCGCTGCTCACGGAGCCTCTCCAATGTCAGGACACACCCACGTTTATGGCTTTTGGATCACGCAACCGCCCCGGACGACTGGCCATTTCCCCGCGAGACTTTGCCCGTTTCGGGTTGCTCTACCTGCATCGCGGCAGTTGGAGTGGCCGCCAGTTGATCAGTCAAAAGAACGCAGTGATGGCGGTCACCAGTCCGTTGCCCAACACAATTCCACGAGCGGGAATGACGCCTGCGGAGATGATCACCGGGCAACGCTCCATCGGTTCGCAGCAAAAGCCCGATAATCAGACTGACCATTTTGGCAGCTACAGCTGGCTTTGGTGGGTCAATGGCGTTGATCGCAACGGAACACGAATGCTTCCCGATGCGCCGACGGATCTTTTCGGTGCCTCAGGCCACGGCGGCCCGCGTGCCATGTGGGTTATCCCCAGTCTGGACATTGTCGTCTCCTACAACGACGCCACGATGCGAACCTGGGTCAGCGGCAAAAAGAATCCGACCAACGAGGCGCTGCGCCTGCTGGTTGCCGCCTGCTTGGACTCCGGCGAGCGCGCCTCCCTTCCAGCCTCCCCCGTACCCCCGGCGCATGACAAATGGGCCGGGATCGAACTGACATTCACCGGCCCGGACTCTAGGGGACGCGACGACCCCAATCCGTTCGACCTCGAACTGGATGTGGTTTTCACCGACCCAAAGGGCGAGACAAGTGTCGTCCCCGGTTTTTACGATGGCGACGGTCGCGGCGGATTGGATGGCAATGTCTGGAAAGCCCGGTTCTCCGCCGACCGTGCGGGTCGCTGGAAATACCGCACCCAATGCGGCCACTCCAAACTCGACAGGGTGCAGGGTAATTTCACGGTGGGCGGCATCCCGATTGATGCCGAGGGTTTCTGGAAATGGGGGCGACTCGAGGCCGTCGGCACGGCTCAAAATCAAGACCGCTATTTCAAGTTCCGGGACGGTCCGTTCTGGCTCAAGGCCGGCTGCGATGACCCGGAGAATTTCCTCGGCAGCTACAAAAATTACGACACCTTGGCCAAGCGCTTGAGCGCGGTCGACTACCTAGCCAAGCGCGGCATCAACTCGCTCTACATCATGACCCACAACCTGGGAGGTGACGACCGGGACGTCTGGCCCTGGCTGGGTGACACCGAACGCGAGGCCAAGGCCAACGGCGGTGCCGGCGCACGGTTCGACGTGGCCAAGCTGGAGGAGTGGCTAAAACTGTTCGAGTCGATGCAGGCCAAGGGCGTCGTGCCCTACCTGGTGCTTGAGGACGACAGCGCATGGAAGGGTTACGACCACCGGCGATACTACCGGGAAATCGTTGCCCGTTTCGGTCACCTGCCGGCGTTGGCGTTCAACTTCGGCGAGGAGCACAACGAGAATTATTCCCTCCCCGAGGCGCTCAAGCTGCTTGGCCAGTTTTCCTCGATCGATCCCTACAACCACCCGCTCGGCATCCACAACGTCAACCGGCCCAACAACGCTTACATCGACGCGCCGCACGTGGCCATGACCTCCATTCAAACCGGCCAACCCGGCTCGAGGAACGGGCTGAAACACGCCACCGAACACAACCGGCTCGCGCTGGACTGGCTCGACCG
>CAJWEP010000326.1 GCA_913030945.1 uncultured Verrucomicrobiota bacterium | reverse complement strand
CCCATTATTTCAGTGCGTCGTCGATCGCTGCCTCAAGTTTGTCCATCGGATGTCCGTTCCAGACCACAGTGCCATCCTTCACCACGAAGGCGTGCGGGATGCCGTTGATGCCGTATTTGCCCATGTAGCCCTTGGAGGTACGGCGGCCTTCGTCGATCGCGACGGTGTAGTTCATCTTGCTCCCCATACGAGTTACGAAGGGCTCAACCGTGCCGAGTTCCTCGTTGCTGATGCCGATGATGTTAACGCCGCGATCCTTGTATTCCTGCTGAATCTCCGTCAGGTGCGGGATGCTGGTGCGGCACGGCGGACACCACGTGGCCCAGAACTCGACCACATGCACGCCGCTGGAGATATCCACCGGATCGCCTTTCACCCAGTGGGCCACGGCCAATGCCGCTGCCGGCTCACCTGATGTTTGAGATTGGAGCGTTCCCGAGCCGCCTCCCGCAGAACAGCCAGTCAATAAAGAGGAAGCGGTAATCAGAACCGACGATATACAAAAAAGCAGAATTGTTTTCATGGGGACAAGCTGCTCCGGCACCGACACCGGTGCAAGTCTTTTCTGTAAAAAGTTTGTAACACCCGAGCGGGTCACCTAGCCTGACGCCCATGAAATCATGGCTGCTTGGCGCTGCGTGCGCCGCACTGGCTTTCGTTTCGGGTTGCGGTTCCCAGTCCGGCGATTCGCCCATCAACGGTCTCTCAATCGTGGTCATTCCCAAGGGCACGACGCATGAATTCTGGAAATCAATCCACGCTGGCGCCGTCAAGGCTCAGCAGGAACTTGAGGCTGCAGATCAGCCAGTGGAAGTTATTTGGAAGGGCCCGCTTAAGGAGGACGACCGCGACGAGCAGATCAAGGTGGTCGAGAACTTCATTGCCCGTGGCGTGGATGGCATGGTGCTTGCACCACTCGATGACAAGGCGCTCGTTCGTCCGGTCGAGACGGCCGGCAACGCCGACATCCCGGTGGTGATCATTGATTCCGGTTTGCAGTCGGACAAATACGCCAGCTTTGTCGCGACCGACAACTACCTTGGCGGCCGAATGGGCGGTGCACATCTGGGCGAGTTGCTCGGCGGTAAAGGCAGCGTGCTGCTGCTGCGTTACGCCGTCGGCTCGGCCAGCACGACCAAGCGCGAGAATGGGTTCCTCGATGAGTTAAAGGAGAACTTCCCCGGCATCAAGGTGCTCTCATCCGACCAGTACGCGGGGGCCACTCGCGACTTGGCTTACACTGCCTCGCAAAATCTCCTGAGTCGATACGGTGACGAGGTGAACGGCGTTTTTTGTCCAAACGAGTCAGTGACCGTCTCGATGACCAAGGCTGTGCGCGACATTGGCAAGGCGGGGGGTAAAGTGAAAATCATCGGCTTCGACACCAGCGTGCAGTCGTTGCGCGACCTCAAGGCCGGCGACGTGCAGGGGCTCGTCGTGCAGAACCCGGTCAAGATGGGCTACCTTGGCGTGATGACACTAGTCGATCACCTGGGCGGGAAGACCGTGGCCAAGCGTATCGACACCGGCGTGGCGCTCGTCACGAGCAAAAACATGGCCCAGCCGGAAATGCAGGAACTCCTCAATCCGCCCCTTGAGAAATACCTCGGCACCGGCAACTGATCGCCGCTCGGATGCCAGAGGATTCATCCAGTAACCTCCCGCTTCCCCGCCTGCAGATCGAGGTGGTGTCCAAGCGCTTCGGCCCGACCGTGGCACTCGACGGCGTGAGCCTCGAAGTCGGCGCCGGCGAGGTGCACGCGCTCATCGGCGAGAATGGTGCCGGCAAAAGCACGCTGATGAAGGTGCTCAGCGGCGCGCACCGGCTGGACGCCGGCAGCCTCACGCTCGACGGCCGGCCGTTCGAGCCGAGCGATCCGCTGCACGCCCGCAACTGCGGTGTGGCGATGATATATCAGGAACTGAACCTCGCACCCGATCTCTCGGTGGAGGAAAACATCCTGCTTGGGCGCGAGCCGGCAACCCTTGGCTGGATCAGCCGCAGTGAGCGCCGTCGCTTGGCCAAGCGTGCACTGGAGGAAATCGGCCAGACACAAATGCCGCTCGATACCCCGATCCGCTCGCTCACCATCGCACAGCGGCAGCTCGTTGAGATCGCCCGCGCGCTGGTCGGCGAGCCGCGTGTGCTCATCATGGACGAGCCGACCAGCAGCCTGACTCAGCTGGACACCGAAAACCTGCTCGGCGTGATCGAGCGCATGAGCCAACGCGGCGTCAGCGTCATTTACATCAGCCACTTCCTCGAGGAATGCCAGCGCGTGGCCGGCCGCTACACGGTGCTGCGCGATGGCCGCAGCGTCGGCACCGGCGCAATGGCTGAGGCGAGTCTAGAGCAGATCATCCGGCTCATGGTCGGCCGGGAGGTTGACGAGATCTATCCGCGAACCGGTC
>CAJWEP010000325.1 GCA_913030945.1 uncultured Verrucomicrobiota bacterium | reverse complement strand
GCCACCAGCGGAAACCAAGGCCTGCCGCAGCCCATGTTTATTCAACACCGCCAACACCTCGTCCAACGCATGGCCCTTGGCGATGCCGCCGAGGTCCAGACGCGTCCCCGGCTGAGTGAGCTCGGCCGTGCATTTTTTTGTGTCGAGTTTTAGCCTGCGAAAACCACCCGTCTTCAGCGCCTTGGCGAGCACGTGTTGCAGCGGCAACCGTTTCACACGCCGGGCACGCCGCCAAAGCTGGATCGACGCCCCCGCCGTGACATCGAACGCCCCTCCCGTATCGTTCGCCAGCGTCTGCGCGCGGGCCAGCACTGAGCAGAGTTCACTGCTGATCCGGGCCGCCTTGCCGCTGCCGGCCATGTCGGACAACCTGTTCAACTCACTCTCCGGTGCGTAGTCACTCATGATTTTGTCGAGGGTGGAGACTCGATCGAAGGCCAACTGTGCCGCCCGCTTGGCCAAGTTTTCATTCTCCGAATGGACGATGATCCGAAACGCCATCCCCATCAGCGGCCGTGAGTACTCATGCCGTTCTGCACGGCTAACTGTTGTCGCAAACAACAGTATTAGCGTCAACTTCACGACAACATGACTCACTGAGGCACCACCTTCAGTCGCCGCTTGGCCTCGGCCAAATCGGCGGGAGTATTGATATTGAACAACTCCGACTCGCGCGCTGCTGGTGGCTGCCAGATCCTTGTCTTCAATCGCCTGGCCAAGAGCTGCAGCGACAACTCGCCGCCGGCGATCTGTTTCTCAACCAATGGCAGGTCATCCCGCAGCAACAAAAACGGAAACCCAATTCCCCGTTCGTGCTGAGTGAACATGGCTCCCTGACCGCCGGCTGCTGCCTCGAGAAAGGCATCGATCAGATCGGCGGATAAAAACGGCATGTCGCAGCCGACAAACAGCACCCGCGAATGCTTGGCCGACTGCAGCGCAGTGGCGATACCGCCTAACGGACCAAGGCCAGGCTGCCTGTCGTTGTCCACAACCCCCGGTTTGAACCCGGCGGATTGCAGTGTAGCCCTCGCATGACTCAGCAGCGTACGGGGCCCGAGTCGAATGCGGCTTTTATCCCGCCCCATTCGCTTGGCTTTGCCACCTGCCAGGATGACGGCCTCCGCCTCGCCACTGTCCGCGAGGGCTCCGGAACGGATGTGAACTCGCCTCATGGCTTGAGCTCCGCGCGCACGCGGTAAAAGCGAACACCTTCCGCCTCCGGCTTGGCGTCCCATATGGTCTGGAATTTCCCCGGCTCGATCACGGCCCGCTCGCTCCACGGGCCAAGTGCGTGGTCGGCGGATTGCACACTGTACGCAAAACCGTGCCAGCTTGGCCAAGCGAGCCGCAGTGTGCCGTCGGCCAAGCGGAGGTAACGCAGATCAAAGTGGCCATCGAACGTCTCGGGGTCGGTGCGCAACGCCTGCTCGCGGGCGTTGGACGCGCCGTCGCCATCGGGGTCGTCTAGCGCTGATTGGCCAAGCGATTGGAACTGTTCGGTTTCCCAGTTGTCGTCCAGACCGTCGTTGTCCGAATCGTTGAACGCCGTTCCGCGCACGGTCAACTCGACCTCACTCAGCACGCCGGTGAAATTCTTGGCCAAGTCGCTCACAGCAATCGTCCACTCCCCCTTCGCTGGTTCATAAAAAAACCGGTTCGACCAAAACGTCCAGTCACTGCGCCACGCACTACTGTCGGAGACATTGGCCTGCAGCACGCTACGCGTGCCGGACGGCGACTGGACGGTGAGACGGATGTCACCCCTAATCCGGTGGCTCATCTCAACCCGCACCCCGACTTGTTCGCACAGCAGGATATCCGGCACGGTCACCGGCACGCTGACCGAATCGATCGAAAGCGCAGCCTTGACAGGCTCTTCCCCGGCCGAAGCCAGCAACTCCTTCACGACAACTCCGTCGTTCTGGGAGAGGAACACAGCAGGAATCGGCGTGAAATCCATTCCACGAAGGATGAATCGCTCATCCCCATTCCGGTGGTTGTAAAGAACAGCAAACTCCGCCCTGGCCTCGGCCGCGTGGCGCACCTTCTCGGAGTAAAAAGCACCGCCGCGCTCGATCAGCGCCGCCTTGCCAGTGAGGTCAACATCAATCGGCGCGGTTGCCCGCCCGACGTCCTCCAACTGCATGAACACAGTCGGTTCATCCGCGACAAGGCCGTCGCCCGGGCTAACGGCAAAAACCTTCTCTTCGCCGTTCGCAAGCAATCTTAACTGCAACCCATCATCCGGCACCTCTGTAAGGAAATTTTGCTTGTAAGTTTTTCTCACCAGCACACCGGCGTTCTTCCAGCGCTTGGCCAACCGCACCGCCTCGCCTGCGTCGGGGACGCCATAACCGGTGTTGCTTGAGAACCAATAGCCCGCGGCATTCGGCTGCAAAAACGGATCGTCGAAGTCGTAATGTCGCGAGGCGTGAATAAGCACCTGCTGCACATCGCGATAAGTCAGGTTCGGATTCGCGCCGAGAATCAATGCGGTCAAACCGGCGATCTGCGGCGCCGTGAACGAATTGCCACCGCGAGCGATGGCGTAATAGCTACCAACCTCCGGATCGTCGGGACTGGAGTT
>CAJWEP010000324.1 GCA_913030945.1 uncultured Verrucomicrobiota bacterium | reverse complement strand
GAATTGAAAGCTGAAGGCAAGTAGTTCGAGGACTACATGGATGCATCGGGTGATTGCGCTAACAAGACTTTTGCCGTCACAAGTCACCACGAACAAGCGGGCGTTGCTTGGGCTTGTAATCTTTACTGTTTCAACCGTTGCGGGCCGCTGACGTAGGGGCAGTCGCGGAGGAAGAAGCGCAGCGGGAGTTCCCTGCCGGAGGTCACCCCGATGCGCGTTGAGATGCCGGCATCCTTCTCATCGAATTGTGTTCCGTCGTCGGCGAGCCAAAGCTGCCGGCCTTTCGTGAGATTCCAATGGTCGAAGTGGCGGTCGATGGCGAAGGCCTGGCAGAGGCGGCCCGGGCCGCGGGTCAACTCGAGCCGCCTGTCCCGGTCACGGTGTTCCTGCATGAGGTCGATGCCCTCGATCGGCTCCACTGCGCGGATGAGCACAGCTGTGCCCACACCGTCGGCTTCGGTGACGATATTGAAGCAGTGGCGCGAGTGGATGGGGTAAACATAGGCACGGCCCGGCGGACCGAACATGGCGGCGTTGCTCTTGGTCCTGCCGCGTGCGGCGTGGCAGGCGGTATCGCCCTTGGCCAAGTAGGCCTCGGTCTCGACAATGCGCCCGATGAGGCGTCGCCGACTCAATGTTCTCACGAGCAGTTTGCCTAGCAGTTCACGGGCAACCGTTTGGGTTGAACAGCCATAAAAATCGAGTGGGAGCACTTCAAAAGGCATATGCGTCACTCTACCCAAACCATCGTCGACTGATCCTTGGACAGGGACATGGGAGAGTCAAGCAACCGTCTGGCTGCCGGTGTCGGAAAAACAGGCGAATGAGCAACCTCTTTTTTTATCGCTTGGCCAAGCGATCCATCTAAGAATCGCTCCGTGCAGCGCCTCATTATCATCACTGTTCTGTGGGTTGGGTTCATCCTTCAGGCTGTTGCAGCGGAGACGTTATCCAGCGATGTCCTGGCCAAGGGCACCCAGTGGGAGACGACGTTTTACCGGCGGGACAGCGGTGTGGACGGGCCGGTGGTGCTAGTGACCGGCGGCATTCACGGCAATGAACCGGCCGGAGCCCGTGCGGCGGAACATATCCGGCATTGGCCGATTAAAAAGGGCCGGCTCATTGTCGTCCCAAGGGCAAACATCCCCGGATTGAAAGCGGGGACACGGTATCTGCCCGGGGAGTCTGAAAATTTGCACGACCTGAACCGGAACTTTCCGATGACTGACGAGAAACTTGTGGCCAGGGGTGTGCTTGCGGCGAGCTTGTGGGAGTTTGTCGAATCCAGCAGGCCAGACTGGCTCATCGACTTGCATGAAGGGATTGATTTTCACCAGATCAACTCCAAGTCGGTGGGTTCCTCCATCATCGATGTGAAGGGCGAGGCGGCCGAGTCGGTGGTGCCGAGGATGTTGGAGGTGGTGAACGCGGAGATTGCTGACCCTAGGAAAAAACTCGTGAGGCTGCGGTACCCGGTGAACGGCAGCCTGGCACGCGCCGCCCACGAGCGGTTGCAGGCGGTTTCCATGATCCTTGAGACGACGAGCAAGGATCAACCGGTGTCGACCCGCACCCGTCAACACCGGTTGATGGTGCACACGCTGCTGGGCCAGCTGGGCATGATCGACGGATCGGCGCATCTCCTGGTCCCGGCCGGTACAAGTGAATTGCGGATCGCCGTTTATGATGCCGGGGGTGTGGGTAAAAGAGGTCCGCGCAATCTGGACAGGGTGTTTGCAAAAACAAAATCGATTCTGCGCCGGGTCGGGGTGGCGGATATTCGCGACGGTGTCCTCGGCCAGTTCGACATGGTTGTTTTCCCTGGAGGCAGCGGGAGCAAGCAGGCGGCCGCCCTGGGGAAAGAGGGGAAGGCTACAGTCAAGGAATTCGTGGAGGCCGGGGGAGGGTACGTGGGCATTTGTGCGGGCGCCTTTCTCGCGGCGTCGAATTACAGTTGGTCGCTTGGCATCAGCAACCACAAGACCTTCTGTGAAACAATTGAAGTGCCCGGGATTGGCCGCAAGAGCATGTGGTTTCGGGGAGGCTCGGCGCCGGTGACGATGGAATTAACCGATGAGGGCCGAACCATCCTCGGCGATTTCGAGGGCGTTTTTGAAGTCCGCTATCAAAACGGGCCCATCATGTCGCCGATGGGCAGGGATGGGCTTGGCAGTTTTCGTTCCCTGGCGCATTTCCGAAGCGAGGTGTCCAAGTACAAGCCGCAGGAGGGCACCATGATCAACACCCCCGCCGTCATTGTCGGCGAATTTGGCAACGGCCGCGTCCTGTGCATCAGCCCGCATCCAGAATCCACGGACGCCCTCAACCGGCTCGTGCAAAATGCCGTGCGATGGGCGGCCCGGAGATGAATGGCGGTTTATTCGGAGTTGAGCCGGCAGTCCATGCCGCCTGATACCTGGCGATTACGAGGGTTTACCGTTTTCTGTTCACCGGTTGTTTGCGGAAGGGCAGCTCATGGATTAAATCATCGCGCAGGCGACCGGTGGCGATGACAAGGAAGCCGCCATTAGACAAAACCGCAACACCGGGATCACCCCCTCCCATGCGGGGTGTTTTCTGGAGGGTCCAGTGAAA
>CAJWEP010000323.1 GCA_913030945.1 uncultured Verrucomicrobiota bacterium | reverse complement strand
CTGCGGTGGCTGATTATGACAAGGATGGGGATCTTGACGTTTTCGTCGGCGGCCGCGTCGTTCCCGGCAGATATCCCGAGACACCGCGCAGTTGTCTGCTCCGCAACGACTCCGGCAATGGCAGCGTGCGGTTCGTTGATGTTGCGCCGGGGGCGGGGCTTGATGCCTTGGGGATGGTTACAGCTGCCGTTTGGACAGACACGAATGGCGACACCTGGCCGGAACTCATTGTTGCCACTGAATGGGGGCCGGTGCAGGTCATTCAGAATGTTCAGGGCAGCCTGCGCAGGGTTGCCTCGGGGTCAGGGATGGAAAAAGTGACCGGTTGGTGGAGCAGTCTGGCTGCCGGTGACTTGGATGGCGATGGGGACATTGATCTGGTCGCTGGGAACACCGGTTTCAACACGAAATACAAGGCCACCGCCTCCAAGCCCGAGCTGCTTTACTACGGGGATTTTGACGGGACCGGCACGCCGCGAATCCTCGAGGCCAAGTTCGAGGGCGAGGTTTGCCTCCCGCACCGCGGCTACAGTTGTTCGAGCAATGCCATGCCCGGATTGAGGGCAAGGCTTCCGACCTTCCACTCTTTTGCAATCAAGTCACTCGAATCCATTTACTCGCAATCCCGGCTGGACAAGGCGCGCCGTTTCGAGGCGAACACGCTGGCGTCCGGCATCTTTGTGAATGATGGTGATGGCCGTTTCTCTTTTGTGCAGCTACCCCGCATTGCCCAGGCCTTTCCCGTGAGTGGCATCGGCATCCATGATTTTACCAATGACGATCGATTGGACATCTACATCGTCGGCAACTCAAGCAGCCCGCAGCGCGAAACAGGCAACATGGACGGGGGCGTCAGTCTGCTTCTCAAGGGTGACGGCTTGGGGGGCTTTCATCCCGTCTGGCCCAACGAGTCCGGCCTCGTCGTGCCCGGGGACGCCCGAAACATCGCACTGGCCGACCTTAACGGGGACTCAAGGCTCGATATTGTCGTGACCGTAAACGATGCGGAACTGAAAGCGTTCGAGGCGAGATGATCAGGGTTGTGTGCCCTCCATCCGCTTGGCCAAGCGGCGCTTTTGCGTTGGCCTTGGCTTCGGTTTGGGGCTTGATGGGGCGCATGACGTCTCCGGCACCACGCTTGGCCAGGCGCGCCTTCGCGGCATTGTGCCTGGCCGGCTTCGTCTGCCTGGCGTTGTGTCCGCTTGGTCTCCCGGCGGCCGACTTGGCCTGGGACGACGGCCCGGGCCACCGGAGCGCCCCGCTCCGGATCGCGGGAACGCGCCCAGCCGGTTTTGAACGACTGCCGCCGGCGTTCACCGGGTTGAGTTTCACCAACCGGCTGTTTGGCGAGATGTTCCTCACCAACGCCGTGGCCCACAACGGCGCGGGTGTGGCCGCCTCCGACGTGGACGGCGACGGCTTGTGCGATCTCTACTTCGCCAACCTGCAGGGAACCAACCGGCTGTACCGGAATCTCGGCGGCTGGAAGTTCGCCGACATCACCGGGTCGGCCGGCGTGGGTTGTACCGGTCAACTTTCCACCGGGGCGGCGTTTGCCGATGTCAACGGCGACGGCCATGCCGATCTGCTGGTCAACGGCATCACCGCCGGCACGCGGTTGTTCGTGAATGACGGCCGGGGCCGGTTTGCCGAGCCGGCCGACGCCGGGCTGACGAGGGACAACTCGCCCACGAGCCTCGCGCTGGCCGATGTGGACGGCGACGGCGACCTCGACCTGTACGTGGCCAATTACATCGATGTGATGCACATCGCCGACCCGAGCACGCGGTTCGCGCTGGGGCGGCGGGATGGCCAGTGGGTGGTCACCCGCGTCAACGGGAAGTCCACCTTCAAGGCGCGGTTCCGCGACCGGTTTTTGGTGACGCCGGGCGGCCTCGTCAGGGAACTGCCGGAGCGAGACTGTTTTTACCTGAACGACGGCGCCGGCCGGTTCCAAAAAGTGGTGTTCGAGCAGGGCACCTTCACCGGCGAGGACGGACAGCCGTTTGCCGCCGCGCGCGACTGGGGACTTGCCGTGGCGTTCCGCGATGTCAACGGCGACCTCGCGCCGGACCTGTATGTATGCAACGACTTCAGCAACCCCGACCGGTTTTGGATAAACGACGGGCGCGGTCGGTTTCGGGCGGTGCCGAGGCTGGCCGTGCGCCACACGAGTCGCTCGTCGATGGGCATCGACTTTGCCGACATCAACCTCGACGGCCACGACGACATGCTGGTGCTCGACATGCTCGCCCGGCAACAGATGCGCCGGCTCGTTCATCTCGACAAGGGAAAACCGATCCCGACTGCGGTTGGCAAGTTTGACGACCGCCCGCGCTACAACCGCAACGCGCTGCTGGTGTCGCGGGGTGACGGCACCTGGCTGGAGGTGGCCAACTACGCCGGGCTCGAGGCGAGCGACTGGTCGTGGGCGGCGGCCTTCATGGACGTCGATCTCGACGGCCTCGAGGATGTCCTGATCACCAACGGGTTCAGCTTTGACACGATGGACATCGACGGCAAAAACCGGATCATGGCCATCCAGAAAGCGAATAAGCTGCCGACCGCCGAGTTGAAGCGGCTGCGTAAGCATCGTCCCCCTTGGCCAAGCGCCAACGCGGC
>CAJWEP010000322.1 GCA_913030945.1 uncultured Verrucomicrobiota bacterium | reverse complement strand
GAGACCGGAGGTATCGGCACGAACGAAGCAGCACTCCGAGCGGATGCTCAGAAGGTCTTCAAGGAAAAGGTCGCTCCCTTCGTTAATAAATACTGCACCCGATGCCACGGTAGCCGAGCGAAGGCGGGGATCAATTTTAAGTCGGCTCTCAAGAGCCCCGGCAGTCCGTCCTCTTTCCTGCACTGGAAGAAGGCTGTGGCAAACGTGAAGGTACACGACATGCCGCCCGAAGATGCCTCCAAGAAACCCACCGATGAGGAGCGTCACCAATTCATCGAATGGATCGGCAAGACCAAGCATCTGGCCCCGCAGGATCCGGGGCCCTTTGTGATTAGACGACTCACCAAAACCGAATACGCCAACACCCTGCATGATCTTTATGGAGTCGATCCATCGATCGCCGACAGTCTCCCTGATGAAGTGGTCGGAGAAGGTTTTCTCAACTCCATCTCACCGCTTCAGTCTGAACTGTTCCTCGGCATTGCCAATAAGGTTGTTGATCAGGTCGTGGCACCGGAAGGCAAAGCGCCCACCGCAATTCAGAAGCATCTTTTTGATGAGACGCCGCCTGAAGGCGCCGATCTCCGGAAAAAGGCACGTGAGATTGCTCGCTCGCTGAGCCGGGATGGCTACCGTCGGCCGCCGACCGATGCAGAGCTGGATGTTCTGGTCGATGTATACGATCTGGCTCGTAATAACGAACTCAATCATCCGGCAGCACTGGGACTAATGCTCAAGGCGGTCCTCGTTTCACCGCAGTTCCTTTTCATCACGCCGGCCAAAAGAAATATATCGGGCGAACCGATTGTCCTTCTGGACGATCACCAGTTGGCCTCGCGCCTCTCGTACCTACTTTGGTCCGCACCGCCCGACGCTGAGCTGTCCGCCCTGGCCGACAAGGGCGAACTACATCAACCCGACGTGCTGCGCGCTCAAGTGGAGCGACTATTGAAGCATGGCCGCTCGCGAGCGTTATTTGACGGGTTTGGCGCGCAATGGTTGCGGCTGGGCGAGTTGGATCAGCTGGTGTTCGATCTGGAAATGTTTCCCCAGATGACGCCGGCCCTGCGCAAAGCGATGATGGAGGAGGCCCGACTCTTTTTCGAAAGTATCGTACGCGAGAACCAAAGCATGGTACGGTTCGTGGATAGCGATTACACTTTCCTGAATGAGCCGCTGGCGAAGCTTTACGGCCTCGAAGAATCCGTTCGAGGACCCAAGATGCAAAGGGTTAAGCTAACAAATCCCAACCGGGGCGGCATCCTCGGCATGCCGGCCACGCTGGCGACCACCTCGTTCCCCAATCGGACCAGCCCTGTTCGCCGAGGGGTATGGGTGCTCGAGCAGATCTTGGGAGATCACGTCCCTCCTCCTCCTCCGAATGTCCCCGAACTTGAAGAGCAGGACAACAAGCAAGTGGAGGGATTGACGCTACGTCAACGGACCGAGCTACACCAATCTGAAGCCACTTGCGCCAACTGCCACAAGGTATTCGATCCGATTGGCTTTGGGCTGGAGAATTTCGACGCCATCGGCCGGTGGCGCGAAAAGAATGAGGTTGGCGTCGCAATCGACTCAGCGGGCAAACTGCCAAACGGAAAAGTCTTTTCCACCCCCGCCGAATTGAAAAACCTCCTCGTCCAACGAGAAGCGGATCTGGCCCGCAACCTGACTGAAAGGCTGATGGCCTATGCGCTTGGCCGACAGCTCGAGGGTTACGATGATATCGTGATCGACCGTTTGATGATTAAGATTGCCAAGGACAAGTACCGTGTGCGCACAATCATTACGGAGGTCATCACCAGTTACCTATTTACCCACCGCAGAATCAAAGGATGAATACTGATAACACACCGCTGGGTCTAAAGAAAAGTGATATGGATAACCGTTTTCTAGTCGATCGTCGCACCTGGTTAAAAGGCGCGGGCGTTTCTCTCGCATTGCCGTTTATGGATTCCTTGGGTTGGGCCACAGGAGGCAAAGGCACCAAGCCGCCAGTGCGGCTCGCGTTCATGTACATGCCGCACGGAGTCATCATGGATCAGTTCTGGCCAAAGAGCCAGGAGGCCTTCCTCAACTCACCTCCCCCCATCATCAAGTCGCTGCAACCGGTCATGGACCAGTGTCTCATGATGAAGGGAATCTCGGGCGTGCCGATCACACCCTTCAAAGGCGCTCCACACGCACTCGAGCTTTCCACCTGGCTAACCGCGCGGCTTCCGGATGCGGACACGCGCAGCCGGATCAATATTGCGATCTCCGCCGACCAAATCATGGCCAACTACGTGGGCGCCCACACCTCGCTGCCCTCGCTTGAGCTGGCGACCATGCCCCAAACCTGGAAGGAAAATCAGGAAGGCCTTCACGAGGCTTACTACTCGTACTGCAGCTACCGCTCGCCCACGCAGCCCGTTCCCGCCGAGATCGATCCCCGGAATGTCCTGAACAGACTTTTCGGCAAACGTGGCAAGGCTGGGGGTGCCACGAAGACTAATCCTCTGGACCGGCAAATGCTCGACCGCGTACTACGTGGCGCCCGGGATCTACGCCGGACACTGGCCAAGACCGACCAACAGAAACTCGACGAATACCTCGACAGCGTGCGCGCGGTGGAGCGGCGCATCGCCGCAATCGAG
>CAJWEP010000321.1 GCA_913030945.1 uncultured Verrucomicrobiota bacterium | reverse complement strand
CGCAATCCGCCGAAGGAGCGCTTGATCTGGTTCACGCCGACAGACCCCTCGAAGACGGTCTTGCCGTCGCGCCCGATCTGCATGCTGATGTCCCATTCGCGCGCCTCCGCCTCGGTCGCGCCGACGCGCACCCACGGGCCGACGGCGCAGGAGCGGTGGTACACCTTGGCCTGCGGCAGGTAGAGCAGGTTTTCGCCCTCGATGTCACGGGAACTCATGTCGTTGCCAACGGCACAGCCGGCGATGTCACCACGCGAATTCATCATCAGTACCAGTTCCGGCTCCGGCACGCTCCACTGGGCGTCGGCGCGGATGCCGACCGGCTCGCCGCAGGCCACCACTTTCTCGGGGAGCGACTTGAAGAACAGTTCCGGCCGCGTCGCGTCGTAAACGCGGTCGTACGCCGTGGCGCTGAAGTCGGACTCCTCCATCCGGGCGTCTTTGCTTCGCAGATAGGTCACACCCGCAGCCCAAACTTCCTGCACCTCAATCGGGCTAAGCAGCGTCACGTCAGCGAGTGGCACCTCGGTTAGTTCGCCCAGGCCGGCCAATCGCTTGGCTGCGTCGCCGCTCTCGAGCAGCGCGGTGATAGACTCGATGCCGGCCGGCGACAGGTCGAGCAGGGCGTCGCCGCCCTTGGCCAAGCCGATGCGGACCTGGTTGTCCGTAGTCAGGTAACGGCAGATTTTCACGCGCCGCAGGGTGTGCGTTTGGCCAAGCGGGGTCAATCCCTGTCACACTGCCACGCCTTGCACTGCCAGCGCCGCTCGGTGGGATTGTAGAACAGCGCCACTGCGCTCAGGCCCAGCATGCAGATGAAGAATGTCACCGCGTTGGGGGAGTCCCACGGCCAAGGGAAGCGGAAGAAGGCGAAGTTCAGGTAGTGATAAAACCAGGCGCAGAACAGCAGCGCGCTACGAATGAACAGCGGGTGCTCGCCGCTCGGCTTGGCCTGGCGCGCAAACCAGACCGCGATCGTTGTGGCAATCAGCATTGGCAGGATCAAGTAGGCCAGCCAACTGACGCTGGGGTTGATTGGGTCTGCCACCGCGCGAAGCGTCTTCCCGGCGATCGGCAGGAGGGTGATCGGCAACAGTTGCAGATACGGCCACCAGCGACCCCTCACACACAGCACCAGCGGGATGAGCCCCATCATCAGGCCGAGGTCGTACACGCCGTCGATCCATTTGAGCTTACTGAACTCAACTAACACAAGGAGGGACACGTGCACCGCCAGGAACAGGCCGATCAGCCAGTCGGGCAGGGGGCTGACATCCGGCTCGGACGAGACGGCGACGCGTCGTCGGTTCAGCCACAGGCCAAGGCCAAGCACCGCGCCCATCACCGTGCCGAAGGTGGTCTCCATGATGTTCCACCAGTTGAAAAAATACCGGGCGATTGGTTCCATGAGATGTTTCTTCTTCCTCCAACTGGAATCAAAACGGAGTAACAATGTTTCAGATTGAATACCGGTTAAATGAATCGGGGGCGTTGAAAGTGAGGCGTTGAACTTGGCGCCTGACTTGTCGTTGAACTTGTCCGAATCGGCTATCGCAATGACTCCGGTGCCTTTGGAGAACCGGTCGCGACCCTGACCAGCTGTCGCATTCCATGAAGCCGGATCCACAAAAGTCCAACCATCAAACTCAGCAATCGTTTCGTTGTTTGTTTGAAGCTCGTCAATAACCTTGTGATCTTTTTTTGGACCGTGACCATCGCCGCGAGTCATCGTCCATCCACTTGGCAGGCTTGCTGTCCAGTCGGTGCCATCACCGCCAGATTCACTCTCGGAAACAAATGGTTCCAATTCCAAGCTGTCGAAATTTTCGGCGAACAATGACTGCTGCTCGCTGGCAATTTTAATATTGTCGATGGACCACCACCAGCTATTGTGTCCCTGATGATCCCAGGTGATGACCATGCTCTTGGCACCTGCGGGCCACCCATGTTCTTCGCCGGGATTAAATGTTGTGTGCCTGAATCCCAGCCAGTTCTCCAATACACTTGGATTGTAGATGCGCATCGACATTGTCTCATCGTATCGAGTCGGGGCTTCCGCGTTGAGTTCCAGCAGCGATACCGGTTTTTTGCCATCGTAGGACACGGTTACTTTGCCCTGTTGCGGTTTGTTCCATGCATTGCTGGCCTGCAGCGATTGACCAAGCGGAAAACCCAGCGCACCCCCGAGCATTCCCCACAGCGCCAGGTTTCGGGCGAGCCGATCGCGCTTGGCCAAAGTGGCGTACAGGATGCCGGTGAGCAGTGCGCACCACAGCCCCCCCCAAATTTCAGGGCGGGACTTAAATTCAACGCCGGGTTCCCATTTCCAGTGATCGGAAAAATATAGGAATGGCAGCCGTTTGTGTTCTGGATCGTGCGGCGAGTTGAAGAGCCACCATCCCACCACGACCGCAGTAAGCATGCTCAAAACCAGCAGAAACATTTCGAACGGTCGGTAGCGTTTGCCACCCAGACCCAGGCCGAGAAAGAAGCCGGCAAAGCCGATCCACACGCCGCCCTTGATGGCGAGGCCGAGCATGCCCCAGCGCAGGGCCGCCCAGTTGCCGATCAACGCTGTGTCATGGGTCAGGCCGATTGTTTGTCCGTAGGTTATCGAGCCGCCAAAACCCATGGCGATCGTGCCCAGCG
>CAJWEP010000320.1 GCA_913030945.1 uncultured Verrucomicrobiota bacterium | reverse complement strand
TAACATATCAACATATCAAGATATGTTGATATGTCAGTTGACTCCCGCGAAACCGGCCGGTAGCCTGCCACTTTGTGGGGCGTAAATCTTCCAGCGACAGGCATCAAGCCCTGAGCGATCTCTTGGCCAAGCGCATTGTGATTCTCGATGGCGCGATGGGCACGATGATCCAGCAGCATGGGCTGGAGGAGGGCGATTTCCGGGGTAAGCGCTTTGCCGACTGGGATCGCGACCTGAAGGGGCACAACGACCTGCTGGGCATCACCCAGCCGGAGGTGATCGGCTCCATCCACAAGGCCTACCTTGAGGCCGGGGCGGACATCATTGAGACGAACACCTTCAACTCGACCAGCATCGCCCTGGCCGATTACGGGATGGAATCGCTCGCCCACGAGTTGAACTTGGCCAACGCAAAGCTCGCCCGCTCCGCCGCCGATGACGTTATGGCGGCGGCTCCCGGCCGGCAATGTTTCGTCGCTGGCGCGCTTGGTCCGACGAACCGCACCGCCTCCATTTCGCCTGACGTCAACGATCCGGCTTTCCGCGCCGTGACGTACGATCAGTTGGTCGAGGCGTATGTCGAGCAGGCCAAGGGCCTGGTCGAGGGCGGGGCGGATGTGTTGATGGTCGAGACGGTCTTCGACTCGCTCAACTCGCGGGCGGCATTGTTCGCGCTCGAGTCGTTGTTCAACTCGCTTGGTCGACGGCTGCCGGTGATGCTGTCGTTCACCATCACCGACAAAAGCGGCCGTACACTCTCCGGGCAGACGGTCGAGGCGTACTGGAACACGGTATCGAATATCGACCTGCTGAGCGTTGGCATCAACTGCGCGCTTGGCCCACAGGAGATGCGCCCGCACATCGACGAGCTAACCCGTATCGCGCCCGTCAACATCAGCGCGCACCCGAACGCCGGAATGCCGAACCCGCTACTGCCGACCGGTTTTCCCGAGACGCCCGAGTCGTTCGCGCCGCAGTTGCGCGAGTGGGCGGCAAACGGCTGGCTGAACATTGTCGGCGGTTGCTGCGGTACGACGCCGGATCACATCCGCGACATCGCCAAGGCGGTCGCTGACTACGAGCCGCGCCGCTTGGCCAAGCCGGAGCCGTGGCTGCGGCTCAGCGGCATGGAGGCGTTGACCGTCCGGCCGGAATCCAATTTCATTAATGTCGGCGAACGGACGAACGTCACCGGCTCGCCGCGTTTTGCCAAGCTGATCAAGAACGACCAGTACGAGGAGGCATTGGCGGTTGCGCGACAACAGGTCGAGAACGGCGCGCAAATTATCGATGTGAACATGGACGAGAGCATGCTCGACTCCGAGGCGTCGATGACTCGCTTTCTAAACCTGATCGCTTCAGAGCCGGACATCTCGCGAGTGCCAATCATGATTGATAGTTCGAAATGGTCAGTCATCGAGGCGGGGCTCAAATGCCTGCAGGGCAAGGGGATCGTCAACTCGATTAGCCTCAAGGAGGGCGAGGAGCCGTTCCTAAAGCAGGCGCGGTTGATCCGCCGCTACGGGGCGGCCGTGGTGGTGATGGCATTCGACGAGCAGGGTCAGGCTGACACCACCGAGCGGCGTGTCGAGATCAGCACACGTTCGTACGAGTTGCTGACGCGGGAGGCAGGCTTCCCGCCGCAGGACATTATTTTTGATCCGAACATCCTTACGGTCGCCACCGGCATGGAGGAGCACAACGACTATGCGGTGAGCTTTATCGAGGCCACGCGCATCATTAAGTCGACGCTGCCCCTGGCCAGGGTCAGCGGTGGGGTCAGTAACATCTCATTTTCGTTTCGTGGCAACAACACTGTGCGCGAGGCGATGCATGCGGCGTTTCTGTACCACGCGATCCGTGCTGGGCTGGACATGGGAATTGTCAATGCCGGCATGCTCGAGGTGTACGAGGAAATCCCGGCCGACCTGCTCGAGCGTGTCGAGGATGTTTTGTTGAACCACCGCCCGGACGCCACCGAGCGGCTGATCGAGTTTGCCGAGAATGTCAAGCAACAGGGCAGATCGGAGAAGGTGACCGATGCCTGGCGCAATGGCACGGTCCAGAAACGGCTGGGCCACGCGCTCGTCAAGGGGATTGTTGATCATATCGAGGCCGACATCGAGGAGGCGCGCCAACAGTACGGTCGGCCGCTCCAGGTCATCGAGGGGCCACTGATGGACGGCATGAACGTCGTCGGCGACCTGTTCGGCGCAGGCAAAATGTTCCTGCCGCAGGTTGTCAAGAGCGCACGCGTCATGAAAAAGGCGGTCGCTTACTTGCAGCCGTTTATGGAGAAGGAAAAGGCCGAGACCGGCGCGTTGTCACGTGGAAAGATTCTCATGGCCACTGTCAAGGGCGACGTGCATGACATCGGAAAAAATATCGTCGGCGTGGTGCTGCAATGCAATAACTACGAGGTCATCGACCTCGGCGTGATGGTGCCATGCGACAAGATCTTGAAGACCGCCCGCGAGGAGAATGTGGACATGATTGGCCTGAGCGGGTTGATCACGCCGTCGCTCGATGAGATGGCCCATGTTGCCAGGGAGATGCAGCGTGAAGCCCTCGAGTTGCCGCTGCTCATCGGCGGCGCGACGACCAGCCGCGAGCACACCGCAGTGAAGATCGCCCCCGTTTACGACCACTCAACTTTGCACGT
>CAJWEP010000319.1 GCA_913030945.1 uncultured Verrucomicrobiota bacterium | reverse complement strand
TGACGATCTCGCCCGGCTTGAGTGCCCCGGCTTTCTCGCGGGCATCGGCCTCCTGCAAATATTCCGCGAAGGCCATCTCCGCCTCGAGCTGCGTTGGCGAGTTTAGTTCGAGATCAGGATACAGACCCGCTTGACCCGGCGCAACAAACTCGGCCAGCAGCTCGTCGAGCAATCGGCGATTGAGCCGCATGCGCGCCTGTCTCCAGCGGATGTAACGACCATTCTCCTCAACACGCTTGGGCTGCGCCTGGCCAAGCGCAGCAACTTGTTCGCGTAGCGCTAGAGTCGTGCGGGAAAACTCGAAGCCGACAAACGCAGCGTCATCCCAGATTGGCTCGCCGTCGAGGATCGCGTTGAAGTCATCAACCAAGACCTCACGGAGAACGGCATCCGAGGACGGCTTGGTACAGGCTCCCCTGCCCTCCTCGGAGAGTTTGTCGAGGAGGAAGCGGGCCAACTCGTCGTCTTGAACCGCGATGCGCTTGGCCAAATCGGTGGGTTTCAAAATTTGCTCCGGTTCGAAGTACGAACCGCTCGTGCGCCGATCAATCTCCCAGTCCCCTCCCATGCCGATCATCCAGCGGTCGATTGCGCCGGAAAGACCGAACAGGAAGTTGGTGCCCAACGCGCCGGAAGCAAACGGGATGTAGGTAGGGTCGGCCGGGTTCCAGTCGATCTGTTTACTGCGCTGGTAATGGGCGCGGACGGTGTCGAGATACGTGCTGTCGGCCAGGGCGTTTTGCGTGATGAGCGCCACGTCGCGGCGGTCAAAATCCCGGTCACGTCGTTTCGCCGGGTCGGTGAAGCTCTCGGCAAAAATCATGTACGTCGGGTTGAATCGACCGGGGTCGGTGCCACCGAACAGGATGGCGTTCTCTGACATCTCCGGATAGATCGGTTCGCCGTTTTGCTCGGTGAACGGGGGAGTGAACATGTCGTGCCCATACCAGAAACCGAACAGGTGCCCGCGCTGCTCGTTCTTGCCCCAATGGGACAGGGTCGACCATGCTGGAAGCAGCGCCAGCACGGCGAGCACGATCATCGGCGATAATGATTGGCCCCGGTCTTTACCTTGCTCGTCACGGTGCACTAAAAATAACGCCGCCAGAAACACAATGAGACAAAACGCAAAACCGCGAGTGTAGTGGTTGAGGAAAAACTGTGTCTCCGTCAACTCGGTGGACCATTCGGCCATAGCCCAAGCGGCAGCCACGATCAGCCCGAAGCCAAGCGCAAGCCGCACCTGAAAATACCGCCGAGCGACCAGCGCACAAAACAATGTCACCCCAAACCCGATCCACATCGCGAGCACCACGTGCGACGCCGCGAAAAACACGCGCGTCATGTCCCGCCCATGCTTGTCCGGTGTCGGGTTGAGCAGGATCATCAGCAACCCAGCCAGGCAAATGTAAATGGCAAACGAGCCAATCATCCAGCCGCGCTCTCGGTTCTTCATCTTCAAAAGCAATGCAAATGGCAAGATCGCCAGCAGCATGAACACGCCGAACTCGTCCGCTGCACCTTCGATATACATCCGAATCTGCCCAAGGAATTGGAGGAAATCAGTTGTCGGGTTGGTCTGCTGGTATTGCCCGCGTGTGAAGGCGTGCATGAAGCCGAGCCACGTCCTTGGGTAACCCCAGTTGATCGGCGGGTTGGTCATCGAGGCGAGAGGCATGAACAGGTAAAATGCCGCTCCACCGGCATAGGCCAAACCGCTCCAAATGACCTTGAGCCCCTCACGAAACTCACGCACCGGGTTGAAACCACCTCGTCCACCATCCTGAGCCAGTGTCACAAACCACAGCAATCCTGCCATGGCGATAAAGCTCACACCGAGCATATGGAAGAGCACCTGCATCGGTGCGTTGCCGCTGAACAACTCGGTCGTGCCGGTCGCCATCGCCACCAGCACCAGCAGGTAAACCAACGCGTTGACTGTGAAAAAATTTCGCCCCAGCCGCGGGTGCGCAAACAAAATCACAGTCTCAATGCCCATCGCCGCTACGATCAATGTCTGGTGATTGCACAGGCAGATGCCAAACCAGAAAAACGTCCAGTACAGGTAACGCATCCGCGCCGTGTCCTGCGTCCAGCGGTAAAGACAGCACAACACACCCATGAGCGAGAGCACGCTCAGCGTGTACACCTCCACAATCACCGCCTGGCTCCACATGAACCCGCTGAAACCGAGCATCAATCCCGCCACACAGCCACCCACCAGCGTGACCCGCTTGGCCAAGCGCTCGTCCATGCCGCCAAGCCACTCGATGCCCTCGATGATTCGCGCTGAGGCACGGCAAGTCAGCAACGCCAGCAGACCGCTCGACAACGCCGCCGCGAACGCTGACGAGAGCGCTACCCGAAAAGCAATGTTCGAGATCGGCACCAGCTTGGTGAACAGCCATGTGTACAGCGTCCAAACCGGGTAACCGGGCGGATGCGGCACGCCGGCGTACATGGAGCCCACCGCCAGCTCGCCGCAGTCCTCCAAAGTAAGGTCCGGCGAAATCGTCAGGCAATAGCCGAGTAGCGTCACCAGCGTCGTGATACCGAACGCCAGCCAGTCCACCGGCCGAAAAAACGACTCCCCGGTGGCGAGTGCCCTGTCCGGTTTCAGCCAGCCCGGCATCGGGTCGGAGGAAACCGACCCGGCCGAAACCGGCTTGGGGCGCCTTGGGCGTTGCACCCGCTCTT
>CAJWEP010000318.1 GCA_913030945.1 uncultured Verrucomicrobiota bacterium | reverse complement strand
GAAGAAAAATGAAAAGTATCTCAAGACAAGCATTCACGCTCATCGAACTGCTCGTGGTGGTCGCGATCATCGCCATCCTGGCGGCGCTATTGTTGCCCGCCCTGGCCAACGCCAAGGCCAAGGGACATGGAATCTCATGCATGAACAACCTCAAGCAACTGCAGTTGGCTCATCTCATGTATCCGGATGACAACGATGACCTGCTCACAAAACCCGGCAACTCAAGAACGGAACTCTATGCGTGGGTTGCCGGGTGGCTGGACTACAACCCGGGAAACCGTGACAACACGAATATCCTTGATTTGCTGGATCCGAAACGGGCCAAGTTTGCCCCGTACCTCCCGAGCGCGCGGGTGTACAAATGCCCGGCTGACCTCAGTTATGTCACCATAAGAGGCAGACGCCACTCGCGCGTCCGGAGCATGGGCATGAGCCAGGCGATGGGCGGCCCCGGAGTTTGGCTGCCCGGAAGCCGATACAAGGTGTACATCAGATCCTCTGACCTGTTGAACCCCGGGCCATCCAAACTGTACGTTTTGCTGGACGAACATCCCGACAGCATCAACGCCGGTGGATACGCCAATCAGATGGTTGAAAGCCCGGGTTCGGCGCGCATTATCGACTACCCCGCCAGTTACCACAACAATGCCGCAGGGTTAAGCTTCGCAGATGGTCACGCTGAAATTAAAAAGTGGGTTGATCCCCGCACAATCAAACCGATCAACAACCGACTAATGCCCCTCAATGTTGCCTCACCAAAAAATGTCGACATGATCTGGCTTGCAGACAGGACAACGATCCGGAAGTAGAGAAGGGAAAACAGGCGAATTATTTCCAGAGAAAAATGGTACGCCCGGGAGGATTCGAACCCCCAACCTCATGGTTCGTAGCCATGCGATCTATCCAGTTGATCTACGGGCGCAACCGAAAAGGTCGCGAACCCTGCCAAACCTCCCCCGGCGTTGCAAGGCGATTTTGAGTTCACGCCAAAAAGCGCGCGCTTGGCCAAGCGGCTACGGGTGAAACAGCGGTGTCTCGGACTGCCGCTGGCCGTCGATCACTTCGCCGATGAAATTAGCCAAGCGCTCGGTCACGCGTTCGAACCACTCGTTCCCCTGCTCCGCCGTGGCCAAGGCCGGGCTCCGGTCGAGCTGATCGGAGACCGCCCCGCCCCGGACGTTCCCGGCGAACTTGGCCAAGGCAACGGAGGTCTCGAACTCCTGCGCGTGCCCCGGCAGATCGTCCGGCATTCGCTTGCCACCCTGCAGCAGTTCGTCGGCGTCCGCTTGGCTCAGCGTCTCCCAGTACGAGAGGAAGTGCAGGTTGACGCCCTCGAACCGCCGCAGGAATTGATCCCACGTGCCACGCACCGGCTCGATGTTGCCGCCGTGCCCGTTGACCACGACAATATTGCGGAAGCCAGCACGCGCCATGCTGTCGATCATGTCGCCCAGCACCCCGAGAAAGGTGCCGGGGCTCAGGGTGAGCGTGCCAGGATGCCGCATGTGATGCTCGCTGATCCCACACATCAATCCCTCGGCGACGAGCACGCGCGGGGCCAGGCGCTTGGCCACGGCGCGAGCCACCAGCCCGACGCTGCGCCAGTCGTGCTCCATCGCCAGGTGCTCGAGGTGCTGCTCGATGGCGGCGACCGGGATGAGGCAGCCGGCCAACTCGCCGGAGGCCATCCGTTCGCGAAACTCACGGCGCGTGAGTTTTCCTAGGCGGATTTCCTGTTCGGTTGTGCTCATTGTCTTACTTCGCGATGGAGTTGCTTGGCGATCAGGTAACTGCTGATTGCCGCCCAAATCCAGGCGAATGCGAGCAGGCAAAACCCGGTCACGCCGACGATGAGATATGTTCCGTTGCCGGCCATGAACGCCTCAAT
Organism: uncultured Verrucomicrobiota bacterium; assembly: GCA_913030945.1. Lineage (GTDB taxonomy): Bacteria > Verrucomicrobiota > Verrucomicrobiia > Limisphaerales > UBA1096 > UBA1096. The sequence continues at coordinate 852 of CAJWEP010000318.1, read as the reverse complement.
ATCGAAGCGGGTCGAGTCGATTTTCAGCGCAAAATTAAACAGCACAACGATGAGGCCCAGGCTGAGGATGCCACCAATGAGGGCCATCAAGGCCTGGATGGCGCCGGAGACCTTGTGGCCTCCAACGAATGTGCCGATGCCCGGCCAAGCCAGCAGGTTAATGCCAGCCACAGCCCACGGGCTTGTTGGTTTCTTCCCCGTCACTCGGTTCCGCTTCGTCGGGATCGAGAGTAGGCGAACGGCCGCCGACGGGCGAGTGATTTCAGGGACTGCAGGGTTGCAATCGGCACGGCATCCGGTACGGTTTCTGGCCTTAAGTACCAATTTCTCAACACTACCATGAAACACGTATCAAAACTGTTGGTTGCCCTATTCGCCGCCGCGGCGGTGAACGCCTCCGCTGCGCCCAAGCAATGGCTGGATTACAAGGGCAAAAAAGGTCCCGGCAAGGGCAAAAAAGTCGTGCTGATCTCCGGCGACGAGGAGTACCGCTCCGAGGAGGCAATGCCAGTGCTCGCCGGCATCCTCTCGCGGCATCACGGCTTCGACTGTCGCGTGGTTTTCTCGATCGACCCCAAGAGCGGGATCGTCGATCCGAACAACCGAGGCAACACCCCCGGGCTCGAAGCGTTGGCCGACGCCGACCTGATGTTTATCGGCACCCGCTTCCGCGACCTGCCCGACGAGCAGATGGCACACATCGACGCCTACCTCAAGACCGGCCGGCCGGTGATCGGCATGCGAACCGCGACCCACGCATTCAACATCGGTGGTGACAAGACGTATGCCCATTACAGCAACGGCTACGGCGGCCCGAAAAAGGAATGGCAGGGCGGTTTCGGCAAACTCGTC
>CAJWEP010000317.1 GCA_913030945.1 uncultured Verrucomicrobiota bacterium | reverse complement strand
CGCTCTCCGGGCCAACGAACAACTCGTCGCCATTGAATCCGCAGATCGAGCCGCCACCGGCGGCGACCGTCTCGATGGCGAGGACCGGCGCGAGCACCCGGGCGCGGCCGACATGGTACTCAAAACGGTAATCGAAGTCGCCGTCGAACCGGCAGACGTCGGTGCTCGTGCCGCCCATGTCGAAACCGATAATGCGCTCGTAGCCGGCCTGGCGGCCAGACATCGCGGCTCCGACAACCCCGCCGGCCGGGCCGCTCAGCAAACTGTCCTTGGGTCGACAGTCGGCGCGGGAGACGAGGCCGCCCGCGCTGCTCATCACGCGCAGTTTGCCGCCGGCCAACTCGCGCTCCACGCCGTCGAGGTAGCGCGTCATGATCGGCGACAGGTAGGCATCGACAACCGTCGTTTCAGCGCGAGGCAAAACCTTGATCACCGCCGCCAGTTCGCTCGACACGGAGACGTGCCGCCAGCCGGTGTCGCGGAGGTGTGCGGCCAAGCGTTGTTCGTGGTCGGGATTGCGATGACTGTGGAGGCAGACGACGGCGGCGGATTGGTTTTCATTTTTAGGCGACTCAACTTGCGGGAGAGTGAGCGGGCGAAGCACTTGGCCAAGCGCGTCAAGCCGTTCATCGACGCCAACGACGTTCGCCGTGAGCGGCGTCGGTTTTTGGACGTTAAACGCGAACAGATCAGGGCGTTTTTGATTGCCGATGAGTAGTAAATCCTCGAAGCCCTGCGTGATGAACAGCGTGACGTCGGCGCCTTTTTCTTCAAGCAGCGCGTTGGTGCCGCGGGTGGTGGCCAGGTGCATGAGCATCGGCGGGAGCGGCTGGCCGGCGAGCGTGCCGGTGGCGATTCGGGCCGCGAGAATCGGGGGCTCGACGTCGAAGGCAATCTCGATCGCTTGGCCAAGCGGCGTGTTGTCGGGCAGCGGCTTGGCCAAGCGGAGTTGGGTTGGCGAGTCGTGCGCGGTGATTTCGATCGGCTCGCCGGCTTTGCCAAGCAGGCGGAAGCGTTGGCCAATCGCGAAGCCAGGGGTGAGCGGTTGTGGTAACTCGACCGCAATCTCAGTCGGTGAATCGATGACCGTGAGGGTGCCCCGGAGGCAACTGCTGGAGAGAACCTTGAAGCGGCGGGTGCGTCCGTGCGGATCGGCGGCGAGGCAGTCGGTGAAGGTGCCGCCGGTGTCCACCCAGACGCGCCAGCATTCCGACGTGGCATCGGTTGCGACGTGGCTCACTGCTTGGCCGGTTGCGGCGTGATTGTCGCGTCCAATGTGAAATCGCCGGTTTCGAGGTGGGCAGGTTCGCCGACCGGGGTGTGAAATTGGCCCGAGACTTTCCGGTCGCTGCTGTGGATGCTGTAACTCAGTTTGCCGGTTTTATGACGGCCATGTTCCTTGATGAACACATCGATGCTGACGGATTGGCCGGCCTTGTCGGTCATTTCCATGTTGGCTTCTTGACCACCGAGGACGATCAGCTTTGGCTGAGCAATCTGTTTTTTGTTTACGTTGTCGACGACGATGATCTCGACCGTGTACGTCGTTGCCGTGGCGCCGGGCTTGTGGGGGAAACGCGTGCCGCTGGTTTCGATCTGGAAATGGCAACCAACGGTCGCGGCCATCAGCGCGCAGAGCAGCGCGTCGTTCGTTCGGATGTTTTTCACGGGGCGAAGCTAGTGAGCGGGTGGGAGCGTCTCAAGTTAAATGTGGAGTTTTGCGAGTATCGATGACGTTTCGGTGCCAGTGATGAGCAGGGTTTTGCTGCGGTTTTTGTCGCCGCGAATGAGGGTCACGGTGCGGGGCGGGAGGCCGAGCGACTTGGCGATGAACTTGAGCAGCGCCTTGTTGGCGGCGGAGTCCACGGGAGGCGCGGTGATGCGGACTTTCAGTTGGTTGGCATCGGCGTCGGCGATGATTTCATCCCGCGAGGCGCGCGGCTGAACGCGGATGGCCAGCGTCACGCCATGGTCGGTTTCCCGGATGTACTTGGGCAGAGCCATTCCGGTGCCATTTGAGGTCACGAAGCGCTCGCTGCCAAGCCGGGATTGAGCTAGCTTCAGCGGGTGAAGATGAAGATATACCAAGCGATGGGGCTGTCGATGGCCCTGGCCTTGGTCGGATGTGCCAGCACCCAGTCAAGCGGTGGCAACTCAAAAACAAAAGCCAAGCCGGCGGTGATCAATGACCGGGCGATCATTGGGCAAATGACACGTGAGGCAACGAGGATGATGGATTCCGACGAGACGATCTCGATGGAATCGTTGATCGAGCAGTTGAAGAAAGAAACGAAGGCCAAGCTTGGTTTGCCAGCGGGAAAGGGTGGCCGAGCGGAGGAGGTGCAAAAGGCAATCGCGGTGGTGGGTGGTGTTTACAAGTGCAAAAGCTGCACACGCTGGCATGTGGCGCCGGCGAGCGGATTCTTAATCGCGGAGGATTTGGTAGTGACCAACTATCACGTGGTAAACCAGCCGGAGCGTTCTGCCTTGGCAGTGCGGTTGTTCGACGGGCGGGTGTTTATGGTCGAGTCGGTGGTTGTGGCGAGTGAACGTTACGACCTGGCAGTGGTGCGGATTCCCAATACCGGGATTACGCCGGTTACGCTTGGCCAAGCAGCACCCGTTGGGGCAAAAGTGGATTTGATCAGCCATCCGAACCAAAAATTTTACACGTTAACCGAGGGGCGTGTTGCCCGTTACTTCATGACACAACGCGATCGAAAAACTGTTCCGGCGATGG
>CAJWEP010000316.1 GCA_913030945.1 uncultured Verrucomicrobiota bacterium | reverse complement strand
AGGCACCAAAACAGGCACCACCGACATTTGTTATTATTTTGTTCACTGTTTGTATGATTTAAACAGTGATTTTGATGCCGGAATCCGGACCAAACGAAGATGGTACGCGCGAAAGGAGTCGAACCTTCACTCCCGAGGGAACCGGATCCTAAATCCGGCGCGTCTACCAATTCCGCCACGCGCGCGTCAAGGCCGGCAGCGCTTGGCCACCGGCGGCGGCATATTGCTCCGGGCCAGGCCGCTTGGTCAACGCAGAACCGCGCTTGGCCAAGCGCTTGGGCTGGTGATCACAGTTCGCGGCCGGCCGACTCGGCGATGGGGCGCAGTTCCTCCATCAGCGCGGCGAAGCCGTCGAGGTCGATCTGTTGCGCGGCGTCGCTCATTGCCTCGGCCGGGTTGGGGTGCACTTCGATGAGCAGTGCGTCGGCTCCCATGGCGACGGCGCCCCGGCACATGGAGCATACCAATGATGCCTTGCCGCAGCCCTGGCTGGGATCGACAACAATCGGGCAGTGTGACTCGGCCTTGACGATGGCCACCGCGGAGAGGTCGAGCGTGTTGCGGGTATAATCCTCAAAGGTCCGGATGCCGCGTTCGCAGAACAGCAGGTTCGGGTTGCGGTTGGCCAGGACGTATTCACCGGCGAGCAGCCACTCCATGATGCGCATCGACATGCCGCGCTTGAGCAGCACCGGCTTTCCGGTCTTGGCGGCGGCAATGATGAGCTGGAAGTTTTGCGCGTTGCGCGTGCCGATCTGCAGCATGTCGGCATACTCGGCAACCAGTCCGGCCTGGTCCTGTGAAAGCAGCTCGGTGACAATCGGCAGTCCGGTTTCCTCACGCGCCTTGGCCAAAAGCTTGAGTCCCTCCTCGCCAAGTCCCTGGAATTCGTACGGTGATGTGCGCGGTTTGAACGCCCCGCCGCGCAGCATGCCGGCGCCAGCCGCCTTGACGGCGTGTGCGGTTTTCATCAGTTGCTCCTCGCTCTCGACGGAGCAGGGGCCTGCCATGACCTGGATTTTTTTGCCACCCACGATCGCGCCGCCGGCGTTGACGGTTGAATCCTGCGGATGCGCCTCGCGGCTGACGAGTTTGTGGCGTTTCTGTACCGGCGTGACCGACTCGACCTGCGGCCAGGCGTTAAGCACATCCAGATCGCAGTGCGAGTGTTCGTCGCCGATTGCGCCGATCACCGTGCGGGCGACGCCGTGCATGACGTGGGGTTGGTAGCCGAGTTTTTTGATTTCCTCGACGACGGCATTTTCCTCCTCGGGGGAGACGTTGCTTTTCAGTACGATAATCATTTCGGTTTTATTATTTGCGCCGGAGGAAGCGCGCCTGGGACGAAAAAAGCCGCAGGCTTGGCTGCCTGCGGCTGGGTAAATTCTGTTTCAGTTCATCAACAAATTCCCAAGACACGCAGACGGCGCGGGCTGGTAAACCAATACCAGCCTTTAAAATAGCCAAAAAACTGCGTTCCTTGAAAACTCACGGCGGAGGATCGTAACAAACGCCGCCCCGCTGTCAACCGGTTTTGCGCCTGGCCAAGCGCACTTTTCTTTTGCCGCTGCAACGGCCTTTCGGCACATTGCCCCGCGACATGAATCCTGCAACACGATGGTTCACGGCTGCTGCGGTCGCGGTTTTGGCGCTCACTATGATCGCCCAGGCCAAGGCGCAGAAAGTGCCCAAGCCGGATTTCAAGCAGTACAAGCGTATCCACCAAAAGGCGCTCGACCTGATCCGTACCGGAAAGGCGCAAACAGCGGTGAAATTTCTCGCAACCGTTGAGGAGAGATTGCCAGAGGACGCCGAGACGCAGTACATGCTCGCTGTAGCGCAATGCACGCTTGGCCAAGCGGACGCCGCCGAGGCAAGTGCTGCCAAGGCGCTCGAGTTTGGTCTGCCGGTCGGGCGCATTATCGGCGGTTCGCACAACGGCCTCGACGCTATCCGCAAGCGACCGCTGATCCAGCGACTGCTCAAGCAGCACGGCAAAAAACCGGTGCACGGGCCGATGGTCGGCAACCTCAGTGGCACCAGCGCAACCGTCTGGCTGCGCACTGCAGGCAATGCGACTGTGCAGGTGGAGGTTAACACCGTTCCGCCGACGCCCGGCGGAAAAGTTTCCGCCGTGGTGCAGGCCAGGCGCGAGCATGACTTTGTGGCGAAGGCGGTCTTGAACGGGCTCAAGCCGAAGACAAGGTACACTTACACCGTCACCATCGACGGACAAAAAAACCGTGCGGACAACCAGCAGTTCACAACTTTCAACAAGAGCGGCGAGACCGGGAAGTTCCGCCTGGCCTTCGGCGGCGGCGCCGGGTTTGTGCCGCAGCACGAGTATGTCTGGAACACCATGGCTGCGACCCGGCCGGATGCGCTGTTTCAGCTCGGCGACAATGTCTACATCGACAACACCAACGTGATGGACATGCACCATTATTGCTACTATCGGCGGCAGTCGCGTCCCGAGTACCGCTCGCTCGTCGCCGGCCTGGGTGTGTTTTCGATATGGGACGACCACGATTTCGGCACCAACGACTGTTCCGGCGGGCCGGAGATTGAATCGCCAAAATGGAAGCGGCCGACCTACGAAATCTTCCGCGACAACTGGGCCAACCCCGGCTATGGCGGCGGCGACCAGCAACCAGGCATTTGGTGGGACTCGTACATCAACGACGTTCATTTCATCTGCATCGACGGCCGCTACTACCGCACCGACCCGAAGAAAACCAAGGGCGA
>CAJWEP010000315.1 GCA_913030945.1 uncultured Verrucomicrobiota bacterium | reverse complement strand
TTCTGATTCTGGCCATTTATCTTGGCTCGCACCAAATGGGCGACTTTGACCCGGCGCTGACATGGAATGCGGTGGCCAGTGTGCTGGGCGCTTTCGCGGTGGGATACCGGTTCACAGTGTGGGCACAGCGGCCGCCTTCACGGATGTATTTCAATCGTGGGCTGGAACTGGCGTGGCGTTATCCGGCGTTGCTTTTCAAATCCACCGGCAAAAAAATGGCGGCGCAGACGTTCATCAAGGAGCGCAGTCATTATCGATGGATCATGCACTTGTGTCTTTCGGGTGGTTGCACGCTGGCGTTTGCGGTGGCCTTTCCGCTGGTTTTTGGCTGGATTCATTTTGATGTCGGCACCACAGCGGAGATTTATCAGGCAAAAGTGTTTGGCGCGGTGGTGCGCGAGTTCAGCGTGCATAGTCTCGAGGCCAAGTTGATATTCAACATGCTCAACATCGCCGCAGCCTTCGTGTTGGTTGGCCTGCTGATGGCCTGCTGGCGCAGGCTCACCAACGCCGGCGTGCGCGCGGTGCAGAGCTTCACGGAGGACATCCTGCCGTTACTCATCATCTTTGCTGTTACGGCTACCGGGTTTATGCTCACGGTAAGCTACAGTTTCCTGAAAGGCCAAGGGCACGCTTTTCTCGTGTGGATGCATTTGTTGACGGTGGTGTTGCTGATTTTTTACGTCCCGTTCGGAAAACTCTTTCACATGTTCCAGCGGCTCTGCTCGGTGTGCGTAGGCCTCTACAAGCAGGCCGGCGAGGAGGGCCCACAGGCGGACTGTGTGGTGTGCTATGAGGAGTTTGCTTCGCAGATGCATGTCGATGATTTGAAAACCGTGCTCGACCAGCTCGGGTTCAACTACCGCTTCGCCACATCCAAAGGCGAAGTGCATTATCAGGATATTTGCCCCAAGTGCCGGCGGCGTTTGCTCGCGGCAAATCAAGGGAAAACGCTTGGACGCTAAATATGGCTCTCCTAAACCTAACTGAAGACGCATACATCGAACGCTATGGTCCCACGCCGGCATATACGCCCGAGGGTGGCTGGGAGGGAGGCGAACCGGACCGGCTCGTGAAGACACATTGCTGCTTCTGCGGCGTTCAGTGCGGTATTCAGTTGAAGGTGAAGGAGGAGCGGGTGATCGGCTTCGAGCCGTGGGGGGAGTTTCCGGTCAACGAAGGCAAGCTTTGCCCCAAGGGCGTGAAACGTTATCTGCAAAATGGTCATCCCGACCGGCTCACGGCGCCGCTGATGCGGTCGGGAGACGGCTTCCACGAGGCCGGTTGGGACGAGGCGTTGAGCAAAACCGTTTCGGAAATCCGGCGCGTGCAGGCGACTTACGGCAGGGACGCCGTGGCGTTTCTCGGTGGCGCGTCGATGACCAATGAGAAATCATACCTCAACGGCAAGTTCGCTCGCGTGGCGCTCGGCACGAGGAACATCGATTACAACGGCCGGCTCTGTATGGTGAGCGCCGGAGCGGCGAACAAAATGGCATTCGGTATCGACCGTAGTGCCAACTCGTGGGAGGACATCCTGAAGGCCAAGGTGCTGATTCTCGCTGGCACAAATATAGCAGAGTGTTTTCCCGTCCTCACTGATTATATTTGGCGCGCGCGCGATAATGGCGCGAAGATTATCGTCATCGATCCGCGCATCACTCCCATCGCGCGCACGGCCGACCTTTTCCTGCCCGTACGCCCCGGGCGCGACAGCGCTCTGGCCCACGGCATCCTGCACGTGATGATTGAATGGGGATGGATTGATGAGGATTTCATTGCCGCCCACACCAACGACTTTGACGCCGTCCGCGAGTTGGTGAAAGACTACACGCCCTCATACACGGAGCAAGTTACCGGCGTGTCCGCCGCCAGCATCGAGCAGGCTGCCAAACTGTGGGGCACGGCCGAGACTTCCATGCTGCTGCACGCGCGCGGCATTGAGCATCACACCAAGGGAGTGGAAAACGTGCTCAGCTACATCAACCTCGTGCTCGCCACCGGCCGCATCGGCAAACCCGGCAGCGGCTACGGCACTCTCACTGGCCAAGGCAACGGTCAGGGCGGACGCGAGCACGGCCAGCGTTGCAACCAACTCCCAGGCGGCCGCGACATCAACAACCCCGAACACCGCGAGCATATTGCAGACTTTTGGGGCATCGATGAAACCAAACTGCCTCGCGAAGGCCTCACTGCCTGTGAGATTATCGATGACATCGAGATGGGTAAAATCAAGGCACTCATATCCATCAGTTTTAATCCGCTCGTGTCCATCCCTGACAGCGCACGCACTCGCAAGGCGCTGGAGAAACTCGAGCATTTCACCGCCATCGACTTTTTCCTGAGTGAAACTGCCCAGTACGCCGACGTGGTGCTCGCCGGTTCGTTGCAAGAGGAGGACGAAGGTACCGTGACCACCGGCGAAGGCCGGTGCGTGCGACTGCGTCCCGTGGTACGCCCGGCCGCTGGAGCCCGCGTGGACTGGCACATCATCGCCGATCTCGCCCGACGCCTCGGTGCAGGAGAGTATTTTACCCATGAAACCGCCGCCGATATTTTCAAGGAACTCACCGCCGCCTCCGCCGGTGGCCCCATCGATTACAGCGGCATGAGTTACGAACGCATTGAAAACGAGATGGGAATTTTCTGGCCCTGCCCCGAACCCAATCATCCCGGCACGCCGAGGTTGTTTGTCGGCGGGCGCTTCGCGCATCCCGATGGTCGAGCCAAATTTCATGCCTTTCCCTAC
>CAJWEP010000314.1 GCA_913030945.1 uncultured Verrucomicrobiota bacterium | reverse complement strand
TATACGAATCTTCTAACCTTTAACCTCTGGCAGAGACAGCGACCTCAACCGATGACAATTGATTATCGTGATATCGATGGAAAGGCCGTGGCGGCGGCTATACTGACAGAAGTTGCCGCAGGAGTTCAGGATTTGGGAGCCGCAAGCTGGCAGCCACGCCTGATATCTATCCGCATCGGTGATGACCCGGCGGTGAATCTATACATCCGCAACCAGCAACGAAGCGCTCACAAGGTTGGGATCGAGTTTGAGCAGAAACACTTTTCAGCAGATGCCTCAGCAGGCGAAGTGCATGCGGCCATTTTGAATTTGAATGCTGACCCACAGGTGACCGGGGTCATCCTGCAGCGCCCGATTCCCGATGGGCTGCCGATCCAACAGCTTCAATCGGCCATTCATCCGTTGAAGGATGTTGAGGGCATGCATCCTGCTTCTATTGGTAACATTGTGTACCGAAATCTCGAACTGGGCCCATGTACCGCGATGGCGGCAGTGGAGTTGCTTCGACAGACAGGAGTATCGCTGGAGGGTTTGGAGGCGACCGTTATCGGACACTCGGAGATTGTCGGCAAACCTATTGCCTTTTTATTGATGGCCGAAGGGGCAACCGTAACTGTGTGCCATCACCTGACTCGCGAGGTGGCAGTCCACACCCGGCGGGCCGATGCAGTATTTGTTGCAGTTGGAAAACCCGGGCTGGTGAAAGGTGAAATGCTCAAGCCCGGCGCTGTCGTTGTGGATATCGGTATTAACCAGGTTGAAGATGCCGATGGTAATACCCAGGTTGTTGGTGACTGTGACTACCATGCTTGCCGCCAGGTGGCAGGCTGGATTACGCCCGTACCGGGTGGTGTTGGACCGGTCACCGTAGCTGTTCTGATGCGTAATACATTGATCGCTGCTCGGCGATTGCAAAGCTCGTATACCGAGCGTTTAAGTAACCATCTTTGACTTAACCTTTAAAAGGAAATCCCATGGCCAGCGTTCCCAGTGATATTGATATCGCCCGCGAGGCGAAAACCCGTCCGATTGGCGAGATCGGTGACAAGCTTGGCATTCCGCTTGATTCATTACTTAACTATGGCCCCACCAAGGCTAAGATCAGTGAAGAGTTCATTGGATCTTTGAGTGATCGACGTGACGGCAAACTGATACTGGTAACGGCGATATCGCCAACGCCAGCGGGCGAGGGTAAAACTACAACCACCGTGGGCTTAGGCGATGGGTTGAATCGCATCGGAAAAGATACACTGATTTGTTTGCGGGAGCCGTCACTGGGACCTTGTTTCGGCATGAAGGGCGGTGCCGCTGGCGGCGGCTATGCGCAGGTGGTTCCCATGGAAGATATCAATCTGCACTTTACTGGAGATTTTCATGCGATCGGAGCAGCCCACAACTTGTTGTCCGCATTGATTGAGAATCACATCTACTGGAGTAACGAGCTTGGTATTGATCAGCGACGGGTAACCTGGCGACGGGTTGTCGACATGAATGACCGGGCGCTTCGCCAGGTTACTGTGGCGTTGGGCGGCGTTGCCAATGGCTTCCCCCGTGAAGGTGGCTTTGACATTACCGTCGCTTCAGAGATTATGGCGATATTCTGCCTGGCCGAAGATTTGTCTGATTTACAAAGGCGGTTGGGAAATATCATCGTTGGATATACCCGGGACCGCCAGCCCGTTCATGCCCGTGACCTCAAAGCACAAGGGCCAATGACCGCTCTGCTGCGTGATGCTTTTATGCCGAACCTGGTCCAGACATTGGAAAACAACCCAGCCATCATTCATGGAGGGCCGTTTGCCAACATCGCCCATGGATGCAACTCAGTCCGAGCGACCAAGATGGCGCTCAAGCTTGCAAAGTATGTGGTGACCGAGGCTGGATTCGGTGCGGACCTTGGCGCAGAAAAGTTTTTTGATATCAAGTGCCGTAAAGCGGGCCTGAAGCCGGATGCGGTCGTACTGGTGGCAACCGCCCGAGCCTTGAAGATGCATGGGGGAGTCGCCAAGGCTGATCTTAATACTGAGAACGTTGGCGCATTGGTAGATGGCCTTGAGAACCTGGGGCGCCACCTTCGTAATATTGGCCAATTTGGAGTTCCCTCAGTGGTTGCAATCAATAAGTTCACCGCGGACACTGGTGCAGAAATTGATGCGATACGGGCCTACTGCAGGGAGTTTGGTGTAGAGGTGTTTGAATGCAATCACTGGGCTGATGGCGGTGCCGGTACCGAAGGGCTGGCTCAGCATGTTGCCGACCTTGCCGATTCGGGCAGTTCACAGTTTCGTCCACTTTACCCGGACCACCTGCCCTTATGGGAAAAGGCTCGCACCGTGGCCCGCAACATTTACGGCGCTGATGACATCATTGCGGATAAAAAGGTTCGAGGCCAATTTGACGAGTTCGAGGAGAAATACAGCCATTTCCCTATCTGTATGGCCAAAACACAATACAGTTTCTCAACAGATCCTAATCTGCTAGGCGCCCCGAGTGGTCACGTGGTGCCCATTAGAGAGTTGCGCTTGTCTGCAGGGGCCGAATTTATAGTGGCCATTTGCGGCGAGATCATGACGATGCCCGGATTGCCGCGAACACCGGCGGCTAACAACATCTTCGTTAACGAAGATGGGGAAATCGAGGGGTTGTTCTAACGCTTTGGGTCGCGTTCGTTTTGTCGGTGCTTAGATAAAAACGCCAGCAAAGCTGGCGTTTTATTTGGTGCATAAGCCGTTAACATTCAAGGGAGCTTGTTTGGTGTGACTGGCGTCTATTAACAAAGTTGATGCTTGCTAAGATAACCCAAGTAC
>CAJWEP010000313.1 GCA_913030945.1 uncultured Verrucomicrobiota bacterium | reverse complement strand
CTATGCCGAGGTGAAAGAGAAGATGCGCAAGGGGATTCCTGCTCATCATGAGCCACCGGGCCCCACGTACAACCTCCCCGGACGCAAACGGCGTTCCCAGTAACTGCATAAAGAAGAACATCGAACAACATCACACAAATGAAATCCTTGAAAATGCTCAGCCTTCTTGCCGTGGCGGGGGCTGTCGTTCTCAGTATGTCCGTCGCTGCTGCCCGGCCCAACATCCTGTTCATCGTTTCCGACGATCATGGCTGGGGTGACTTGCCATCGAATTGGGACAAAACCGAGGTGCGCCTTCCGATCCTGGATGCGTTGGTTACTCAAGGTGTGCGGTTTTCGAAGTACCATACCGTCCCGCTTTGCGGGCCGTCTCGGGCCTGCATGTTTACCGGTCAATACTCGACGGAAAACGGCATGTGGCGTGGCCCCGGCCAACAGCCGCTCGGTTCGCCGGGATATCGCGGTATCAAACGTGATGTGAAAATGCTCTCGGAGCGTCTCTCCGCAGCCGGCTACAAAACGGGAGCCTTTGGCAAATGGCACCTGGGCGAGTTGGACGGAGAAGTACCGAACGACCGTGGGTTCGACGAGTTTCGCGGATTTCTCAAAGGGGCTCATTCCTATTGGATCACTGAAAAAAGATCCAAGATTATGCACAATCGTGAACCGGATCGCACCTCCCAAGGGCACGCGACCGAGCTGTTCACCGGGTGGGCTGAAAAATTCATTCGTCAGAACGCCGCCAAGGATGCTCCTTTCTTCTGTTACCTCTCGTACAACGCCGTGCACGGTCCGCTTCGTACCGATAAATCGAAACCGGCCTCCGCGCCCGAGGCCTGGATGAAAAAGGCCCTCGACCGGGGTGTCAGTTTCCTGCGCAGCGACTATGTCGCCATTCTTGAACACATGGACCACAACATCGGCAAGTTGGTCAATGTTTTGGATCAGTTGGGCATCGCCGACAATACGCTCATCGTCTTCGTCAGCGACAATGGTGGTTGCACCATGGAAGAAGGCGCAGCTGGTGGTAGATACCCAGGAAACAATGGCCCATTTAGTGGAGGGAAAGCTACAACCTATCAGGGTGGGCTGAACGTGCCGCTGCTGATGAACTGGAAAGGTCGACTGCCGCAAGGCATGATCTCGAACGATCAGGTGATGCATTGCGACATCTTTGCCACCCTGCTGGATGCCGCAACGATCCTTGTCCCAAAAATGAATGGGAAAAACCCGGTCCGCGGAATGTCGCTGATGCCGCACATGCTTTCGAGCGGGAAGGAAAATGTCCCGGAGCGAACCATGATCTTTGAACTGTGGGGCAACATCGGGGTGCGCAAGGGGAAGTACAAGCTTTGGAGCCAAATCGGGAGAAACTCGCCGGATTGGGACGTCCAGATTGCCGAACTGAAGAAAACAGATCTCGCTCTCTTCGATCTCAGCAATGACGTTGCCGAGAAGCATGATATGCGGACGAAGCTCCCTGACGTTTACGCCTCGCTCAAGAAAGAGCTGATTGACCATCTTGCCAATATCAACACAGAGTACCCTGGCAGTGGAAGTCCCAAGGGTCTGCAAAAAGAGAAATCCAAACCCCAGGAAATTAATAACAAGCCGGCGCCGAAACGCCGGTCGCAAGAACAGTTCTTTAAAAATCGAGACCGAAATGCGGACGGTGTGATCACCTTGAAGGAATACATTGGCAACCCCAAGGATCGTAATGTCCCTGCCTTGACCAAGCGGTTCAAGAAGATCGACTCAAATGGTGACGGCAAGTTGCAGCTGGACGAATTGAAAAAGCAAACAAAATGAAACCTGGAAAACTACCCATCATCGGGGCGATCTTACTGGCGCTCGCGCTTGCCCCAATTGCGAACTCCGCGGCGCAGCCGCAGCCTGCTCAGGCGGAGCGCTCGCCGAACATCGTCATGGTCTTTACTGATGACTGGGGATATGGGGATCTGGCTGTTTTCAAGCATCTGCGTGACGTGAAGACTCCGCATTTGGACAAGCTCTCGCAACAGGGAGTTCTCTTTACGGACGCTTATGTTACGGCGCCCCAATGTTCTCCGTCTCGCGCGGGATTACTCACTGGACGGTATCAGCAGCGTTTTGGATTTGACACGATCCCTGATTGTCCGCTTTCCCTGAATCAGTCGACTATTGCCGATCGCTTGAAGAGTGCTGGTTACATCACCGGGATGGTTGGCAAATGGCACTTGGAACCTAACGCATTAAGTCTGAAGTGGGCCAGGGAACACCAACCCGATGGTATCGTCGGGCGTCGAGTTCGTGTGCGTCGTGAGCTGGCAATGCCTTACTTTCCTCAAGCCCGTGGATTTACCGAGTTCTTTATGGGCCAGATCCATCGCTACTGGTCTAATTTCGACTTAGCGGGAAACGATCTGAAACGCGACGGCCAATCCGTTGAAGAGGCTCGCTTCCGCGTTGATGTACAAACCGACGCAGGCCTGGCATTCATCCGGCGTAATAAGTCGCATCCGTTCTTCCTGTACATCGCATATTATGCGCCGCACGTCCCACTCGAAGCACCCGATAAATACCTCGATCGATTCCCGGGCAAGATGCCGGAACGTCGGCGTACGGGGTTGGCAATGATTAATGCTGTTGACGAGGGTGTCGGCCGCATCATGAAGCTACTCCGCCAGGAGGGAATCGACGACAACACCCTGGTCATGTTTACAAGTGACAACGGAGCTCCGCTCGGTGCCCAAACGGGGCAAATCATGGCCGACGTCTTGCCGGTCAATAAGCCTGGTCCGGCGTGGGATGGCTCGCGTAACGACCCTCTGGCTGGCGAGAAAGGAATGTTGGCCGAGGGTGGCA
>CAJWEP010000312.1 GCA_913030945.1 uncultured Verrucomicrobiota bacterium | reverse complement strand
TCACCTGATCCCGGGTTCCGTCCTCAATAAACGCTTCGACGGTCAATTTCATGGACGGCATGGTGGTGGTCAGTAGGGCGGAAAGCGCGATAATGTGCGCCTTGTGTTCTTTGGCCGCCTCCACGAACTGCTCGGGCGCCACGTCTGTGCCCAGATCGAATACTTCAAACCCGCCACCCTCGAGCATGGAGCCCACGAGGTTCTTGCCGATGTCGTGCAGGTCGCCCTTGACGGTGCCGGAGATTACGCGACCCAGCGGTTCCACGTCACATGCAGTTAAGAGCGGCCGAATGAGTCCCAGCGAGGCCTTCATTGCCCGTGCCGAGAGCAATAGTTCGGGCACATAATATTCATTGGTTTCAAATCGGCGGCCTACCTCGTCCATGGCCGGCATCATGTACTCATTGACCAGCGATAAGGGATCGATCCCTTCCTCAAGCGCCTGCTCGGTGATGGAGTGGGACACCTTGTTGTCACCAGTGATGACCGCATCATGGAGTTGTTGCAAATCTAGGGGCATGGAATGCGGGATTACTGGACTGGAACTGGCCAGATGGCAAGGTTTTTGGCAGCTCTTACCATTTCAATTCTCCCCGTTGAACTCCTTCACCGCATCGATCATCGCCACCATGTTCTCAACCGGGCTTAAGGCCTGGAGGTTGTGGATGGAATCGAATACAAACCCGCCATCCCGTGAGAAAATCTCGCAGCGCTCGAGTACCTGTTCCCGCACCTCTTCAGGCGTGCCGAAGGGCATGGTTTTCTGGGTGTCGATGCCGCCGCCCCAGAACACCAGCCGTTCGCCATACTTTTCCTTGAGCTGCCGCGGCTCCATCCCGGCCGCCGAACACTGGACCGGGTTGATGATGTCAAAGCCGACATCGATGAAATGCTCCATGAAGGTCTCCACGGCACCGCAGGAATGCTTGAAGGTTTTCCAGCCCGTGTTCCGGTGAATCCAGTCGTTCACCTGACGGTAGTAGGGTGCCCACAGCTCGCTGAAGGTCTGTGGCGAACAGAACGTGCTGGTCTGGGTCCCAAAGTCGGTCCCACACAGGAAGACCACGTCGATTCGTTCCCCCAGTACTTCATTTAGTTTCTCCAGGTTTTTTAGGGCATAATCGCACTGTTTGGAAAAGACGTCGTGTATATATTCCTGTCGTGCGGCGGTGGACATGTACCACTCGGCGATATCCCGGATGCCCTTGGGGTGCTTCAGGAACGGTGCGGGCACCAGCGCGATATCCCCGAAAGCCATCCCGCCCAGGGTCGCGACAATGGCGCGATCAGTTCCCTCCAGCCGGTCCAGTTCAACCCGGTAATGTTCCAGGTCCTCCTCGGAGATCAGGCCGAACTCCTCCAGGTTATCTTCCGGGTCGAGGTTGTCCTCGTCGATCTCCGGCTGCCGGACAATGGTGTCAAAGAAAAATCCGTTGGAAGGCATTTGCCCGCTGGGTGGCACGCTCATGTCGCCCTCGGGGTAGATGTACACGTCGCCGTTGGGTTTCACCTGGGTGTTAAAGTGTTCGGAGACCAGGACCGTCTGCCCCCAGGGCGTTTGGAATTCCTTGTAGTTCTCGTTGGGAAACCCAAAGAGGGTGTTGAGGGGAACCACGCCGACCGTGTCGATCCCCATCACCTCAGCCAGATCCTCCTCCACCTCTCCGAGCATCTGGTAGGGTTCGCAGATTTTGACCAGCCGATTTTCCAGCCCGTAATGCTCGCGCAACTGCTCAACGCAGGAGGCGTGGACGCCGGTCACCGCCGTGCTGCCAAAATCCATAGGGAGCCGGCCGCCACCCTCGTGCGCCAGTGTTTTTCGGAGATGATCCCTGCGGGTCAACATGCCAGTGGTTGCCAGTCAAAATCACGATACCTGAAAATGCAAGGTTTCATCTGTAACCTGTGGGCAGTTTCGACATTTCTTTCCGCTTGCCTTCATTCTCTTGCCTCGTAAGGCTTGGGCCCAAGCGCGTTGCGTTTAATATTCACCCATCAAGACCGATGAAAGAATCCCTACTGCAAGCCCTCACCAATCGGACCCTGCTTGGCGATGGGGCCATGGGTACCGAGTTGCAGGCCGCCGGGCTGGATAATGGCGCCTGCGGCGAGCACTGGAACCTCGTTCACTCCGACCGTATTGAGTCCATTCAACGCCGCTACGTTGAGGCGGGATCGGATTTGATCATCACCAACACCTTCGGCGGTTGCCGTATCATGCTCACCCGCCACGGTCACGGTGCGGACACGGTTCCTATCAACCGAGAGGCCTCAGCGATTGCCCGGCGCGCCTTTGGCGATCGGCCGGGTTTTGTTCTTGGAAGTATCGGGCCCTTTGGTGGGCTCATGGAGCCCTACGGAGACCAGCAGGAGGGGGATGTCCGCGAAGCCTTTGAGGAACAGGCCAAGGCACTGGTGGATGGCGGTGTGGATGCCATTATTCTTGAGACCCACACGATGCTCGAGGAAATCGGCATCGGCATCGAGGCAGCCCGGCAGGCAGGCGCCCCCTGTGTGATCGGTTCCTTTGCCTACGATGTGACCCATGATGGCAGCGAAATCCGGACCATGATGGGCATCAATGTGGAGTCGGCCGCGGAGTTTGTTGCCCAAGCCGGGGCCGATATGATCGCGCTTAACTGCGGCACCGGTGTGGATATGGATTGGGCCGCCAAGGCTGCTGAGCGTTACCGGGCCGCCTGCGGTCTACCGGTCATGGTTCAGCCCAATGCCGGTTTGCCGGTAGTAAAAAATCAGGTGACCAGCTACCCGCAAACGCCGGCAGAAATGGCGACTTGTCTGCCTGGGGCGGTTGAGGCGGGGGCCTTAATCATTGGTGGTTGCTGTGG
>CAJWEP010000311.1 GCA_913030945.1 uncultured Verrucomicrobiota bacterium | reverse complement strand
AAGGACGGCGGCTTCTACTCCGCCGAGGACGCCGACAGCGAGGGCAAGGAGGGCAAATTCTACTGCTGGACCGAGGCCGAACTGAAGGCGCTGCTCATACCGGAGGAGTTCGCCCTGGCCAAGCGCCGCTACGGTATCACCGCCCACGGAAACTTCGAGGACCACAGCGATCCCGACCCGCTCAAGGGCCAGAACGTCCTGAGCATCGTCGATCCCAACCTCAGCGACGACGAGCGCAAGCTGCTCGGGTCGGCCAATAAAAAAATGTTCGCCGTCCGGGCCGAGCGCGTGCGGCCGCACCTCGACGACAAGATTCTCTCGTCATGGAACGGCCTCATGCTCGGCGCAACGGCCCGCGCCGCAGTCATCCTTGGCGAGCCAACATACCTCGAAGCCGCAGAGGCCAACCTCGCCTTTTTAAAGCGCGAGCTGTGGGACGCCGAAAGCAAGACGCTCTACCATCGCTGGCGCGATGGCAAACGCGACGACGTGCAGTTGCTCGACGCCTACGCCTTCCTGCTCGACGGGGTGCTGCACCTCTACGAGGCCACGCTCGAGCCGGAACATTTGCAGTTCGCCATCGACCTCGCCGGCACGATGAAGGCCAAGTTTTACGATGAGGCCAACGGCGGCTTTTGGCAGAGCGTCCACACGCAGAACCTCATCCTGCAGGTGAAGGAGGACTACGACGGGGCGGTGCCCTCCGGCAACTCGGTGGCCGCGCTCGCGCTGCTGCGACTCGGCAAGATCACCGACCGGAAGGAATTCACCGACATGGCCGAGAAGTCGCTGCTGCTCTTCAGCGACAACATGACCAACGGCCCGAGCGCCGTGCCGTACCTATTGCAGGCGCTCGATTTCCTCGTACACGAACCGCGCCGCGCCGTGATCACCGGGGACCCCAAGTCCGCCGGGGCGCGCGACCTCATCGCCGCCGCGCACGCCACCTATCAGCCCAACAAGGTCGTGCTCGGCATCACCGGGCCGGTGGAGGAATTCGCCAAAACGCTGCCGAAGGAAAAACAGTCAGCCGTGTACCTCTGCACCGGCACCGCCTGCCAGCCACCCACCAGCGACGCGGCCAAGCTGCGCGAAATGATGACCTCGAAAACGCTGCCTTAATCGGCCGCTTGGCCAAGCGACAAGTCCCATGCATTGCATCGTCACCGCCGGACCGACTTACGAGCCAATCGACCAAGTCCGCCGATTGACCAACCACTCGACCGGCCGGCTCGGCACCGGCTTGGCCAAGCGTCTGGTCGGCGACGGCCACGAGGTGACACTGCTTCGCGGCCGCTTGGCCACCCACAGCGATCTTCCAGAAGGCGTTGAACTGCAGACGTTTACCACCACAAAAGACTTGGCCGAAAAACTGGTGCGCCTGGCCAAGGTGGAGCCGGAAGCGGGCGCGGTGTTTCACGTCGCCGCCGTGAGTGACTTCGCCGCCGGACAGCGCCGGACAGTTGTTTCGGCGGGCCGCCGACGGCCAACTCGAGCCGCTGAGCCAGGGCAAGCCCGGCACGCGCGACGGCGAACTGCTGCTTGAGCTTAAACCGACACCGAAGCTCATCGCGCGCCTCCGTGAGTGGTTTCCGGCGGCGCTGCTGGTGGGGTGGAAGTACGAGGTCGACGGCGACCGCGACGCGGCGCTTGGCCAGGGGCGGGCGCAGATTTCAGAAAACCAAACCGATGGCTGCATCGTCAACGGCCCCGCTTTCGGGAAAGGCTTCGGCTGGCTGGCTGGCAATGGCCAAGCGGAACATTTGGCCGACCAATCGGAGTTGTTTGAACACTTGACCGGCTTGGCCAAGTAGCCCCGATCAGCGCGGCATCGATTCCTGCATGTCCTGTAGCAATCGGTCAAATCCGCCGGTGCCGAAAAACAGAATCAGAGTGATCAGTCCCAGCACAAAACTGAGAATGCACATCAGTTTGGCTCTTGACGCTGCGACCGCTGCACCGTCGATGTCGCCCTGTTGCACCTTCGAGTTGGCCTGAACGGCGAACAGGATGCCGGCGATGCCAAATGGCAGGCAGCAAAAGAGCGTGCAGAGGATTGCCGGGACGAGATAATTGACTTGTAGCGTGCCGCCTGGCCGGGCGGCTGCCACGTTGGGAAGGGCGTCCGCAACGTCGGGCAAATCCCGCAGCTTGATCCACTGGCTGTCGTCCACCTCGCGGATGAGAGTGTTGGCATCGGCGCGGCCCTCGTCGATCCATTCGCGGATTTCAACGACATCCACCGGGCCGTATTCCCGCAAATCTGCTCCAATAATTTTGTACTGCATTGGGCTGGGTTACACGTAGAGCGCTTTGCGGAGTTCGGCAACGAGGTAGCTGATGTGCGGGTAACGCTTGTCGGCGTCGAACTCAATACACCTGAGGATGATCTGCTCGACATCCTCCGGGATGGATGGGTTCAGGTCGCGGGGCATCGCGAAATGCTGGTCGCGGTTCCTCTGCTGCAGCAACACTTCGCGACTGGTCTCGCCGTTGAACGGCTTCTGGCCGGTCAGCGTCTCGTACATCGTCACACCGAAGGCGAAAATATCGACTCGCTGGTCGACCTCGCGCCCGCGCAACTGTTCCGGCGCCATGTAGACCGGCGTGCCGGGATTGTCCGGCATCTTGGTAGGGATCTCGGGAATGGGCCGGGAGAGGTCGAAATCGCACAGGCGGACGTTGCCGTTGCGGCTGACCAGAATGTTCTCCGGCTTGAAGTCATAGTGCAGATAGCCGCAATTGTGGACATGCTCAAGCGCCTCAGCGACATCAATCATGATGTTGCCGACATACTCCTCCAACACCGGATCCGCGCGGGAGATGAGAATCTTGAGATTCGGAAACTCGCA
>CAJWEP010000310.1 GCA_913030945.1 uncultured Verrucomicrobiota bacterium | reverse complement strand
CTCCGCTAGAAATTCCGGACGGCATCGAGCTGGATGAAAAGACAGGGGCCATCAAGAGTGTCATGCTCATGCAGGGTGGAACCGATTATGTAGAAACAGATATCGACCAATTAACAGTCAGGGTGGTCAGCCGCAATGGCAAGGGGGCCAAGCTCAAGCCTAATCTCCGCATCCTGGGAAGCGATTCATCCAATTATCGTGTGGAAAACATCACGGTCGAGGATGGTGGTTCCGGCTACACCAAGGGCGACTTGGCCATTCTAATCGAAGGGGGAGGAGGAGCCGTCTACGAGCAACCGAACGCACTCCCGCCTGTTAACGAGGATACTGGTACGGGAGCGGCCTCAACTGATCCTCCGGGGGGTGATCCAACAACCGGGGTGCCTGGCCAGATGCCTGGCCAGATGCCTGGCATGATGCCTGGCATGATGCCTGGCTTCGGTGCCAACAGCATGGGTGCCAGCACGGACGAATCCGAGGCGCGGGTTGGGCTGGACAACAACACCTTCCGTAACTTCATGCAGAGCATGGTCTTTGGTCTTCAAAGCCAGTGCAAGGAGCAGCGCATCCGGTTGCCCAAGATCGACGACGAGGACAAGGAGTTCCGGTTCAGTTTTTCCAAGGTCTGGGACCAGTTTGAGTTCAAGTCGTTCGAGCGGGAGATTATGGCCTACCAGCTGGCCGAGATCGATGCGCTTTGCCGCGCCTTGTTCAATGCAAACATCCATGAGATTTACAACCTCAAGCGGCTCAAGGTGGTGCGCAACCCTGAGGACCAGATGGAGATGGAGGATGCGTTGGAATACCTGCCCGACGCCAAGTTCAAGATTGAGGACGTGAAAAAGTTCATTGACAACGTTGCCGGCTCGCGTGTCATGCCCTACGAGGTGACTTTTCGTGGTTTCAGCACTGAGCTGTCCAAGGTGCTTGAGGAACTCTACAAGTCGCAGGTCTTTTTCGTGGTGAAAAACATTGCCGTCATTGAGGCGACCGACGTGGCGGATGTCTTTGAGGAGGAACAGAAGGAAATGAGCCTTGGCAACCTGGGTGCTGGGCCAAGGGGCATGCGGGAAATGTACGGCGGCATGGGCGGTGGCCGTGGGTACGGCCCTTTCGGGGGGGGGACAACGCCGTACGGATTTGGCGCGGCTTTTGGGGATGAAAGGAAACGCCACCGACCAGCTTCGCTTCTGCTGGACGAGAGCCCGCTCAAGGTCACCATTAGGGTCAATTCCCTGAAAGTCGTGGCGAAGGAGAAAGACACGAGCGACGCCTTCGCGGCCCTGGCCCAAAACATTGAGGCGGCAAAGGTG
This sequence comes from uncultured Verrucomicrobiota bacterium, assembly GCA_913030945.1. Classification (GTDB taxonomy): domain Bacteria; phylum Verrucomicrobiota; class Verrucomicrobiia; order Limisphaerales; family UBA1096; genus UBA1096. Next base: position 1,587 of record CAJWEP010000310.1, on the reverse strand, counting down.
AAGGAAGAGGAAGAAGAAGAAGAAATCGGCGTAGACAGCGATGGGGATGGCGTTGACGACTGGACTGAGGAAACGTTGGTCGGTGGCTATGATCCAAATGATCCTGATGACTTCCCGACCCCGGAGGAGATAAGGGCCGCGAAGGCAGCTGATGCAGCGACCGCTGACCAGTGAAAATCAAACCAAGGATCTTTTTGATTGAACAACTTGAAAATCAGATAAAATTTTGTAGCTCATGGAGCAACTGAAGCAACATTACGAGAAGCTCATCCTTGGCCTGGCCATGCTGGCCCTGGTGTATGCGGCCTACATTATCGTGATGGACGATTCCGAGGAGAAGATCGAGGCACAAGTGCTGGAGCGGAACAAGCCCGGCTCCGACGACAAAAAGGAAATGCCCAAGATAAACATGCGCGAGATCGCCGACAATGCCGGTAAGACCCGCAACTATGAGGCCACGCTGGCCCGGCTGGAAAAAGCCAAGCCGCTGAACCTCGGCAACCCGCACAATCTGTTCAACCCGGTCCAGTGGCGGGTGGCCCGGGATGGAACCGTGCTGAAGGTCGAGCGCGGCAACGAAATCGGCGCCGGCGCCGTCAGGCTCAGCGAAACCAAGCCGCTCCACCTGAAGGTCGAGTATCGCGGCACCTCCGGCACCGGCTCAAACTTGCGGTACCGCTTCGCCGTTACCCGCGAGTCGGCCCAGAAGAAGAAGGAACGGCTTCGCATGACCACCACAGCCAAGGATGAGAATTACAAGGACACCCGGGATCTTTTCACCCTGTTAAAGATCGAGGGATCAGTCAATGCCGATGGCAAGGTCTCCGACCCGACCGGCTTTCAACTAAGGTTGGCCGGCGACACCGGAATCATCACGGTCGGGAAGGGCAAGCCGTTCCAGCGCATCGACGGCTACACGGCCAGCCTCGCCTACGATACGCCGGGTGAGAACAAGAGCTACGTGAACAAGCGAGTCGGCGATAGACTTTTTTTTGCAGATGATGGCCACAATATCGTTGCCATCGGGGAGAGCGAAGTAGTACTTTCCACCGCTTCAACGTCCAAGCGGACCACAATCCGCCTGCGCTAGAACCAACAATCAATGGATCACCATCCGGTTTCGTGCAACCGTGAGGCAACCCTCGTATCCCGAGGGGGTTTTGCTGTTTGTCACCTGATCCCAAGCCGCAAGACCGGCTCGTTGCGTTTGGCCCCCAAAAAGGCCCGCTTGGCCGGGCGGTTCTGCGTGGCGTTCACGCGAAACGTGTTCCTCTCACGCCCGACCTGCGCTTGGCTAGGCGGTGAACCCAGCCAAATACCTGCTGTCCACGGCATTTTGCCAGTGGCATGTGCGGTGCTAGATGCATACCCATTTTCGATGAACTGATCCAGCAGCTTTTCAACCCCGAACCCAATCAATTTAACTAACTAACAGACTGATTCAAGCGACCATGATCAAACCAATCAAGACAGTCGGCATCGCAATGCTTTTGGGTGTCATTGTCCTGCCGTGCGCGCAGACACAGACCCCGGCCCAGAATGCGGCCCAGGAAGTGGTGCGACGGCAGGCAGCCATCATCGAGCTTC
>CAJWEP010000309.1 GCA_913030945.1 uncultured Verrucomicrobiota bacterium | reverse complement strand
GCCTGAAAACCGTCTGAGCCGGGAACTATACTGTATATTCTGTAATCTGCCTCGAGCGAGCTAAGCCCCTCGAAATCTGACCCAACAGGAACCACATCCAGGCCGGTTTTCTTGAATAGGGCCTCTGCTCTTCTCATATGGGAAGCGGAAGTCACAAGGATGATTTTTTTCCATCCATGTTTTTGTGCCAATGCTTTTGTGTGATCGGCTTCGTCTTTGGTGTTACTGGAGTAATCCAATACGTGAATGGGTGAATCGAACGGTTTCCAGGAACCAAGCCATTCGGCGATTAGTTGTCCATGCAATCCTGTTTGCCCAGATGAGGAGTATTCGCCGCCACCGATCACCAACGTTTCACCTTTTTTCAAACGGACGAGTTCTGCAGCTGTGATTATTCTATCGGTTGCTCCGCTGAATTCAATTGAGTTAACGCCGTAATTTGAAAATCCATGTGAACCGCCCAGCAATACAACGGCGTCGCATTCGGGGAGGGAGCTCAAATCTTCAATGATATATGGTTTTTCGAGAGTGGAGAGGAGGTAGGCGGGGAGTTTCGTGCTGCCGACGAGTGTAATGAAAAGGGCCAGACCGCCGGTAAATAGTGCCTGTCGCTTCTCTTTTTTGATCACGGCACGAACGCAGGCAATAAGCAACACCAGCCAAATCAAACTGATAGGGTTCAAGAAGCGATCCACCATTTTTGACAAGAAATACATCATGCGGCGCGCATGCTTTGATGAATTGGCCGCGGTTGCCCAGCATAAAACCTCGGATTGAGTTTTTCGGGCCAAGCGAGCAACCTTCGCGGCGGCATGAAAGGGAGGTCGTTTTCATTTCTCGTCGTTCTGCTGGCCGGTGCCGCGCTTGGCCAAGCGGCAAGCCAGGTGCCGTTGTCGATCGAGACGTTGGCGACCAAGGCCGACGCGGTGGTGCACGGCAAAGTCGTCCGCATGTCCTGCCAGCGCGACGACAAAGGCCGCATTTTCACCAAGGTGCATCTCCAGATAATCGAGCAGGTGAAAGGCAGAGAGCGTGGTGCGGCGCTGGTGATTGTCCAGGGCGGCGGCGTGCTGGGACGGCGGATTGCCCGCTCGCCGATCCAGCCGAGGTACAGAGTCGGTGCGGAGGTGATTGTGTTTGTGGTGTTCAACAGCCGTGGTGAGGCGGTGACGCTGGGACTGAACCAGGGCAAGTTTGACGTCGTCAGGCGGCCGGAGACCGGCCTGACCACAGTGCGAAATCCGTTCCACGGCCTGGCCAAGCGCGATGACCCGCGCGGGGTGGTGAAGCGGGCGCTTGGCCAAGCGAAGCCGCTGACGTTCGCCGAGTTGAAGCGTCAGGTGAGGAGGGCGATGAAATGAGCCGATGGCTCGCGATTATTGCTGCGCTTGGTTTGACGAATGCCGCCATGGCATTTGTCCTGTTCAAGAATGAGGATGGCAAGCCGTTACGTTGGCGACTTGATGAGTTGGATCCTCTGGTTCATCCCAACGTGGTGAACCGTGACACACGCGCCATTCGCTACTACCTGGCCAGGGATGCGTGGTCGGAGCAAAACGCCGAGGCAGAGTTGAACGCGGTTCGTACTGCGATTGGCCAATGGCAGTCGGTGCCGGGGACGGTGTTAAAGTTCGAGGAGGCCGGCTTGGTGCCGCCCGGCGTGGACATCAATGGCGGAGACAAAACGAACGTCGTTTACTGGGTGAAACAGGCCGCGCCCAACGGTGCCGTGTGGGTCAACGACGAGCGGACAGAGATCAGCGGCGCGTTGGCGGTGACGTTTCCGATGTATTCCCACGACCACACGATCGTGGAGGCGGACATGGTCTTCAACGGCGTCGATTATCGATGGTTTACCGACCATAACAACTCGTTTTCCGCCGACAAATTTGTCGAGGCGGCTGCGCTGCATGAGTTTGGCCACTTCATCGGGTTGCAGCATTCGCCGCTGGGGGTGGCGACGATGTTTTCGCGAATCACCGCCGGCGTGGGCCTGGCTGTAGGGTTGCTAAAAGATGAGGTTGCGGCCGCGCAGACGCTATACGGCAAACCGGCCGCCTTGGCCGAACTCGGGTCGATCGTCGGCAAAGTGACGATGGGGCGTGGTTTGGTCTTCGGGGCGGTGGTGCTGGCCGAGGGTGTGCACGGAAACATCATTCAATCGACCGTTAGCGAGCGCAACGGGCGGTACGAATTGACTGCGCTTCCGCCGGCAACCTATCGATTACGCGTGGCCCCGTTGAATTCGCCGGACGCGAAGCCGCGTCCGCTGGTTCGGGACATGGACATTTCGATCGAGCACCAGGGCGCCGAGACGAATTTCCAGCCGACCGGCTATAAGCAGGTTGTTGTAGGCGTTGGCAAATCGACGACTTTGGATTTTGCGGTCGAGAAGGGCGCCGCGCCATTTTACGTCTCGGCGGTGAGGCCACCCACGATGAAGCAAAACCTGTTTGAGTTGGCGTTCGAACCATTCGCGCTCGAGCGCACCGGCAAAAAACAAACGATCGGCATCTATTCGCCCACCCTGCCGATGGGCGGTGCGACGCTGCGGTTGACTGGAGACGGGGTGACCCACGGCGAAACGACATTCGCCCCGGATGTGTTTGACGATTATAGACTGATCTCGGTGGAAGTGACCGTGGCGAAGAATGCTACGCCTGGGGTGCGGAGCATGTACGTGCAAAAAGGAAACGACGTGGCCTACATCAATGGGTTTGTCGAGATCATTTCCGGCGTTCAGGATTACAACTTCGATGGATTGGATGATAGTTGGCAAAGGGAACAGTTCGCTGTTTTTTCCAGCGCCGAGGCGCACGCGGACGCCGATCCGGACGCCGATGGCTACAACAATCGCGAGGAGTTTTTGACCGGGAAAAACCCGACCGACGCCGGCTCATTTCCGCTGCTGGAAATCGGCAGCATCATTGTTGACGAACAAGGCACGACTATCCAGTGGAGTAGTGTGCCCG
>CAJWEP010000308.1 GCA_913030945.1 uncultured Verrucomicrobiota bacterium | reverse complement strand
ACCTTGCCGTCCTCGTACTTGCGCGGCTCCCATTTTTTGCCGTCGTGCTCCTTGCCAAGGTCCACTTTTTTCTCCGGCCCCCAGTCTTTCTTGAATGCAGCGTCCTTGTTGTTGGCGGTGAAACTACCGAGGAAATGCCACCCGCCCAACTTTGGTGGATCGGGCAGTTGACTGGCGCGGTGATCAGCAATCCACTCGTCCATTTCCTTCGCGGTCGGCTTGGCCCTGGCCCGCTCCTCTTTCATGGCGGCTACCTTCTCTCGGTGCTGCTGCAACTCCTGCTTCTGGTTCATGCTTGGCACCTTGACCATCGGCGCCGAGTTGCCGTTGCGCGTTTGCATGCCAGCGTCGGAGTTGACATTGAAGTAGGCGTAAAACTGATAGTACTCCTTCTGCGAAATTGGGTCGTACTTGTGCTCGTGGCACTGGCCACACTCCATCGTCAGCCCCAACCAGACGTTGGCGGTCGTCTTGACACGATCCACGTTGTACTCGACCCGGTACTCCTCGGCGATCACACCGCCCTCGTCGGTCGTGCCGTGGTTGCGGTTGAAGCCGGATGCCACCTTGTGGTCGAGCGATGCATTCTCCAACTGGTCGCCAGCCAACTGCTCAATCGTAAACTCGTCGAACCGCTTGTTGTCATTGTACGCCCGAATCACCCAGTCACGCCATGGCCACATATAACGCACGCCGTCGTCGTGGAACACACTCGAGTCGCCGTAGCGCGCGGCGTCCATCCACGCCAGCGTCATCCGCTCGCCGTAACGCTCGCTGGACAGCAACGAATCGACGAGGGTCTCGTACGCGTTCGGGTTGGTGTCGTTGACGAACCACTCAACCTGCTCCGGCGACGGCGGCAATCCAGTCAGGTCGAGGCACACCCGGCGAATGAGGGTCCGGCGATCCGCCTCCGGTGACGGCTCGAGCCCATTGGCCTCCATCCGGGCCAGGGTGAAAAAGTCGATCGAGTTCCTTGGCCAAGTGCGGCGATGCACCTTGGGTAGGTCCGGTCGCTTCGGTGTGACAAATGACCAGTGGCCCTCCCACTCGGCGCCCTGCTCGATCCAGCGCTTGATTGTGGCAATCTGGTCCGCCGACAATTCTTTCTTGGCCACCTCAGGAGGCATCCGGTCATCAGTATCGTGAGCGGTGATCTTCTGGAACAGCAGGCTTTCCAACGGCCTGCCGGGCACAACCACCTGGCCATCATCTGAGCGACTGAATATCCCACCCTTAATGTCGAGACGAAGATCAGCCTTACGATCCCTGTCGTCCGGACCGTGGCACTGCACGCAATGGTCTGACAAAACTGGTTCGATATGTTTGCTGAAACGCACCTCTCTCGGCACATCGGCCAGTGCTTGGCCAAGCGGCACCCCGGCCAGCACCAAAGAAAACCAAGCAAACTTACACAAATAGTTCATGAAAATGGCTGTTTTAGTCCGTCAAAAAGTAAAATTTATCTCGTGGAAGCTGCCTGTTGGCAGCATAAAAATCAAGACCTGTTTCGTTTTTCAAATAGCTGATATGGACACTGAAAACGAGGATGTGACGACCGCCGGCATTCTAATATTTTGGATTTAATCAAACTTACGCGTGAAAACCACGCATCATACGTTCATCAATGGGCTGTGCTAAAATTGCTAGCTGTTTGATACTATGAAACTAGTAAACCGATTTTGTTTTATGATTTTCCTCAACCTGGAAGTCCTCCTATGCCTTGCCAAGCACCTAGCCAAGCGATCAAAAAAAAGCCCTTGGTTTTAACCGCAGGAGTTAATAGTTATTTCGCCCGTGATGAAATCACTTTTCTGTTTACTCACGATGATCGGCTGCCTGGTCTACCCTGCAAAGGCTGATGACTTTTCGCTGTCGATCCTCGATAAACCGGCCAGCGTGCAGCATGACGAGTTTGGCATCCCCCATGTGTTTGTCGCGAACCGGCTCGACGGCGCACGCATCATCGGCTGGCTGCACGCCTCCGATCGGCTATGGCAGATGGATCTGTTGCGCCGCCAGGCTTCCGGCACGATGGCCGAGGTGTTCGGACGAGACCGCCTGAAGCACGACATCCTCATGCGCCGACTGGGCCTACGCCGCACCTCGGAGGCGTGGTGGAACTCCGAACGCGTGCCGGCGGATTTTCGCGCCGAATTGAAAGCCTACGCCGACGGGGTTAACGCCGTCATGGAGCAATTTAAAGAAACGGGTTGGCCAGACATCTTCAACGAGCTGGATTATCAACCCAAGCCGTGGTCGCCAGTGGACAGCATTGTGTTCACCAAGTACATGGGCTGGGACCAGAGCGGCACCGATGCCGACCTTTGGTTCGGTACAGTGGTGGAAAAACTCGGTGTCCGCGCGGCGGAAGAGCTTTGGCCGCTCGATCGGCCCTACGAGATTCCCACCGTGCGCCGACAGTACGACCGCAAGTCGCCACCCACCGGCGCGATGCATCCGTTGCCCGGGCGCAAAGATGCATTCGCTGCGGCGCTGGAGTCTTTCGAGGGCGTTAAGTGGCTTGGGCGCGGGACGGCTTTTGGGAGCAACAATTGGGCGATCGACGGCAGCAAGACTCGTTCCGGCAAACCGATCCTTTGCAGCGACCCTCATCTCGGCTTCGACCTGCCCTCGCTGTGGTACGCCTGGCATCTTTCGGTCGACGGCCAGAACATTGCCGGCGCCGGTTTCCCCACCGCGCCCTATATCGTCATAGGCCACAACGACCGCCTTGGCTGGGGCATTACCAACATGCAGGCTGATGTCATGGATTATTTCATCGAGGAACCGCACCCGGACAATCCTCGGCTCTACCGTCACCGAGACGAGTGGAAGCAGTTCCGCCGCGTCGAGGAGACGATCCCCATCAAGGGTGAAGCTGCTCACCTTGAGTCGATCGACTACACCGTGCACGGGCCGATCATCAGCAGCAACGAAGGCTTGGTCGCCGCGCAGTGGACCGGCCTGGGTGAGACTC
>CAJWEP010000307.1 GCA_913030945.1 uncultured Verrucomicrobiota bacterium | reverse complement strand
GCGGTGACCGCGCTTGGCCAAGCGACAAAAAAAGGGCGGTCTCACAACCGCCCTTCGAAAGATATCAAATGCTGATTATTCTTTTTGTTCCTCGATGCTGACCGGCTTGTAACCACCGATGCTCTTGAAGTAAACCATGAGCAGTAGGTAGATCACTGCCATAACCGCCGGGATGAATGAGTCAGCTTTGAGTGTTCTCCGATCGCCCTCGATGGATGCAGCATGCACCGCCTTCTCATCATCAGTCGGTGTTTCTTTCTTCCCGATGGCATCGAGCTTCTTGGGATCCAGACCGTTTACTTCACTCAGGAAAAGCCACTTGCTCGGAGTCTCGCTCTTGTACTCTGCGTAGAGCGCAGGGTTGGTCTCGTTCAATGCCTCACCGGAGAAGCGATCTTTGGCATAACCCAATCCCGGGGAACCCAGTAGGCCCGATGACATCATCCCGATGCCACCCATAATGCTGATGGCGATTGCACCGGAACGTGGGAATCGGTCGGATGCAACAGCGAGCATGGTTGGCCAAAAGAATGTCTTGCCGAAGCCGTAAATGGTTAGGGCGATAATGGCTCCTGTAAAGGCAGTAGCTCCACTGACCAAGTTTAGCCCAATACAGGCCATCGTGGCGCAGATGAACAGCAGCATGATGGGTTTGATCTTGAGGGTTTTCTCCATCCAATTTGCGCAGAAACGAAGGCCGAACATGCATGCTGACGTCCAGACAAACAAGATTTTGCCCTGCTCGGAACTCAGCATGTTGCCGGTGATGTTTTGGATCCAGCCATCCGTGCCCAACTCGACGGCACCCACGAGTGCGTGAGTTATAAACAGGACAAAAATCAACCAGTGGCCGACTGAGAACCCGGTGATGACCGCGATCGCAACCAGAAGGACAGTGCCGATTAGCCAGCCAACCAGAGAGTAGTCAGCCGGCAGGATGCTTTGGAAAAATAGAACCAACAAGTAGCACACCACAAGTCCGCCGAGTATGCCGACCTCTTTGAACATATCACCCAAGCTCAGCCCTTTTTGTGCGGCTTCTGATTTTGGGTATTTTTGCCCAAAGAACATCATCCCGTAAAGAACGGTGGGAACGAGATAGAGTGCCAACTGGTATTGCCACTTCCACTCAAACTTATCATCCAACACCCAGCCAATGATGCCGCCCAAAACCAAGCCGGCTGGCCATGAGGCATGAAGGATATTGAGGTAGTGATTCCGGTTATGCGGGAAGAGCGTGGCAACCAGCGGGTTAGCCACCGCCTCCAGCGTCCCGTTTGCAAAGGCAAAGATGAACATGCCCCAAGCGAGACTTAAGTACGCTGAATCTCCCGCTGCCGTAAACGTGACCACGGCGGATAGGAAGTGGAGAATGAACGCAGCAAAAACCAGTTTTCCGTAGCCAACTTTGTCGACGATGACACCGCCGATGATGATCCCGAAACAGAAACCGGAGAAGCCCATGCCGCCGATTGCCCCGAGTTGAGTTGCCGTGAAGCCGTATTCGGCTCCCCAATTGTCGAAGATCCCACCACGAATGGCGAAGCCTACACCGGCTGCCAGAATGGCCATAAAACCGGCCCAAAGGAGCCGCTTGGCATTCACCTCACTTATACTGTTTTCATTGCTCATATTTATTATTTTTGTGTGTCTAGGAAAAATTTACAGGGTGAAAGTGGGGAGATCGATCCGGTTGCCGCCCTGTTCGGCGCTTTGATGGGCGCAGATTCCGACACAAGTCCAGTTGGCGGCGGTCTTGGCGTTGGGCCACGGATCACGATCTTCGACGAGGGCGCTGAAAAATTCGTTGACCATGTGCGGGTGGCTGCCGCCGTGGCCGCCGCCCTGCACGAAGGAGAGGTGATCGGCATCCTCGATGCTCTGCGTGAATTTCTGGATCGGCTCCGGCAGGAGATGCGCGAAGTCCGGCACCTCCACACGCTCGGGAATTTCCGCCTCCGGCCGCTTGGCCACGTGCAGGATGTGCGGGTCGTTCTCGGTAAGGGTCCATTCAAAACTTTTCTTGGTGCCGTACACGTCGATGCTTTCGCGGTATTGGCGGGCGACATCGTAGAGGAAGCGCCAGATGTGCGCGGAGAGGTCGCTGTTCTGAATCTTGATGTGGCAGCTTTCCACGGCGAACTGGTTGCCGCTTTTTTGCGCGATATCGTCCCGCACGGTGCCGCTGCCAAAACAGCTGACGTACTCGGCTAGTCCATCCACCATGCCGAGGCAGGGGCTCACCACGTGGGTGGCGTAGTGCATGGGGATCATCTCCTCCCAGTAACTTGGCCAGCCATCCATGTCCTGCGGATGGCTCGCCGCGAGGTATTGCAATTTACCGAGTTCACCCTTGTCGTACAACTCCTTGATGAAGAGAAATTCGCGGCTGTAAACGACCGTCTCGGCCATCATGTACTTGAGGCCGGTTTCGTCGACGGCTTGGCACAGTTCCTTGCATTCCTCGATGGTTGTGGCCATTGGCACGGTACACATCACGTGTTTGCCGGCGCGCAGGGCCTTGAGGGATTGCGGGGCGTGGTCGGGGATGGGGGAGTTGATGTGAACTGCGTCGATCTCCGGATCCTTTAGCAGTTCGTCGTAGTCGGTGTAGCGTTTCCCGATGCCGAACTGGTCGGCGACGGCGTTCATTTCCGCCTCATTGCGGCGGCATACCGCCACGAGATTGGCGTTTGGATGCGCCTGATGGATGGGGATGAACTCGGCCCCAAACCCGAGGCCAACGATGGCGATGTTAAATGACGGGTCGCTCATTCAGTGTATGTCTGGTCACACACGCTGCGCTGCAGATGGCGGGTTGCATCCATCAGGTCGCGGGGATGCAACCCCGCAAACCCCCGCCTGTCAACGCCTTTTCAGCATAAAATAAGGCCAGTTTGGGAGTGTCGAGATGCAAAAAAACACACCCAATCCCGGGGTGTGCTCCATGCGCTTGGCCAAGCGGCGGGGTTACTCGTCCTTAAAAAAC
>CAJWEP010000306.1 GCA_913030945.1 uncultured Verrucomicrobiota bacterium | reverse complement strand
TTTTGATCGAGCGGTTTGGTGAAACCGGGGAGCGCTTCGTCAACCTGATCGGCGGCAGCGCGGGTTATCTGTTCGATCTGGTGCGCCAGGCGAAGTTGGAATGTGAGGCCGAGCAAAACGGCTGGATTCAGCCTGCCCACACGCCCGGACGCATGCACGCCATTAGCGCCAACCGTCATCGCCAATGGCAGCGCGCCGGCGCTGAGGTGGAACTGCTCGACAAGGCGGATATCGAACGTTTGACCGGCAGTCCCTTTTTTCACGGCGGCTTTATGAACAGGACCGGCGGCCACATCAATCCTCTGGCGCTGGCGCGCGAGCTGGGCCGTTCGGCGGCTGAGCGGTCGGTGCGGATCTTCGAGAATTCGCCGGTGAACGGTTATGCGCAAACCGCCGACGGATGGCGGGTCGAGAGCGACAACGGGGCGGTCGAGGCCAAGGCGCTGGTGCTGGCGACCAATGCCTATTCCGGCGAAATCCGCCCCGCCTTGGCGTCAAAGATGGCGCGCAGCATCGTGCCGGTCATGTCCTGGCAAATGGCCACCCAGCCGCTGTCCGACAACGTCCGCCAATCGGTGATCCCCGGCCGCCAGGCGGTGTCGGACACACAGGGTGATTTGCATTTTTTCCGCTATGACGCCCGCAATCGGCTGGTCACCGGCGGCGCTCTGGTGCTGCCCTTCAACAAGGAACAGCGGATCAAGGCCCGCATTATCAAGCGGCTGCAAAAGGTATTCCCGCAGTTTACCGAGCCCAGAATCGAACAGCACTGGACCGGCTATGTCGGCATGACCCGGGATCACACGCCGCATTTTCACAAGCTCGGCCCCAACGGTTGGGCCTGGATCGGCTGCAACGGTCGCGGCGTTGCGCTGTCGGTTTCCCTGGGCTGGGCACTTGCCGACGCGATTGCCGGGCCCGAGGGGCAGGAGTTGCCTTTCCCGGTGACGGACATCGAGCCCATTCCGTTCCAAGGCCTGGCCCGCCGGGTGGCCCCGCCGTTCACCCTTTCCTATTACCGCTGGCGCGATCAACGGGAGATGCGGTGATCGCTGGTCTCGCTGATTGACAACACGACAAAGGACCTCGGGCAATGACGCAAGAAACCATGGTTCTCATTTCCACGTTGCGGGCAGCCTTGAAAATGCGCGCCGCAGCCTATGCGCACATGTTCGACGTCATGCGCGAACAGCTTGGCTTGGAAAAGGCCCTGGAGATCGGCAAAGAGGCAACCCGCCGGTTGGGCAGCGAGATGGCTGGAAACTACCGCCAATACGGTCCTGATGACTTGCAAGGGTTGAAGGAGGCTTTTCTCGGCGCTATCCCGGGCGGAGGCGAGTTGTTCATCCCTGAAGTCGTCAAATGCGATCAGGACGAACTGGAAATCTACTTTCAAAAATGCCCCTTGAAGGACGCCTGGACGGACTTGGACCGATCGGACGAGGACCTCGAACATCTTTGCGATTTCGCCGGCGCCATCGATGCCGGTATGTTCACGTCGGCCGGTTTCACTTTCGCCGGCGAAACCTGGAAACCCGGGCAATCAGGCTGTTGCCGTTTGCGCGTCCGGCCGGGCGTCGCGGAAAACAAGAGCGGGGAAAACTAGTGTTCAGCCCCATTTAAAAGATTCCCAAGAGAGCTAATCCCTGCGATTCTACATTGATGCGAACGCACACAAGTATTTGGCTGTGCCCCGGCAACCGGCGGCGATTGGAGCGGTTGGTTTCGAACCGGAATACGGCGCAGAAGCATGTCTGGCGTGCGCGGGTCGTGCTTCTGTCGGGAGATCGGGTTGGGACGATGGCAATCATGCGCCAAGTGGGCAAGAGCAAGCCGACGGTCTGGCGCTGGCAGCAACGCTTCCTCGAGGAAGGAGTTGACGGGCTGTTGCGGGATCGGAACCGTGGAACCGGCAAACGCCCCTTGAGCCCCGAGGTGAGAGCGCTGGTGCTGGCGAAGACCGTGGGGGAGAAGCCGCCGAACGCAAGCCACTGGAGCCTTCGCACGATGGCCAAGGCAGTGGGTATTGGCCACACCAGCGTGCAACGGATCTGGGCCGAGCATGGCTTGAAGCCGCACCTTGTTTCCACTTTCAAGCTGTCGAACGATCCCAGGTTGGCCGAGAAGGTGGCGGACGTTGTCGGTCTTTACCTGAACCCGCCGGACAAGGCGCTGGTGCTTTCGGTGGACGAGAAGAGCCAGATCCAGGCGCTCGATCGGACCCAGCCCGGTCTGCCGATGAAAAAGGGCCGCGCCGGCACCATGACCCACGATTACAAACGCCACGGCACGACCACGCTGTTCGCGGCGCTGAACGTGCTCGACGGCACGGTCATCGGTCAATGCATGAAGCGCCACCGGCATCAGGAATTCCTCCGTTTCCTGCGCAAGCTCGACCGCGAGACGACGAAACAGCTCGACATCCATCTGATCGTCGACAACTACGCCACCCACAAGCACGCTAAGATCAAGGAGTGGCTGGAAAAGCACCCGCGCTTCCATTTCCACTTCACGCCGACCTCGGCTTCCTGGCTGAACCAGGTGGAACGCTTCTTCGCCGAGATCACCCGCGATGCCATCCGCCGCGGTGTATTCAAAAGCGTTCCCGAACTGGAGGCGGCCATCGACGACTACCTCGCCAAGCACAACCAAACACCCAAACCCTTCGTCTGGACCGCCACAGCCCAAAGCATTCTCGGAAAGGTCGATCGGGCACGACAGGCGCTTATCCAGGTGAAATCGGGTAACTCATAAATGAGTCGGAACACTAGCTTGCTCGGTCAAAACGTTGGTGCCGGGCACAGGGTCGAATTTGTAGTGGGATGCCCGATTTGCTAGCATTGTCGGCGATGGGACGGCAATACCATTTCCACGAAGTTGGATGTCAGATGGGGAATGACGGTTTGAGCAATTACCCGAGTAACGAGCCGGTTCGTCTTTCGCTGGAAAATCAGCCAAGTCGCGAGGGAAGATATAGCGCCATTGGTGATTTACACCGCGAAAAC
>CAJWEP010000305.1 GCA_913030945.1 uncultured Verrucomicrobiota bacterium | reverse complement strand
GGCGTAAAACTTACCCAACTCCACAGTCTGGAAACCATATTAACATTCCCGCAATTCGTTGGTGGTTCCTCTAAAAGCAGAACCATCCACGTCATCCTTACCATTGAAGACAACGGCACTCCCAGCCTAACTGCATATCGCCGAGCAATCATTACTCTCCAACCTTGAATGAGATGGTTTTCAATGGACAGTTTGCCGTGTTGCCCTCCTCCACAACGAGTCGACAGTCATCCCGTTGAGCGCAGTTTTCAAGGCGTTTTAACTGTTACCGCTGCGCACGACAACCCAGCACTTATCACCATTATGATCCATTCTTTGACCGTCACGTTTTCCCGAAAACTATATGTAAACCATTTGGATTCAAGTGTCACCGAGTGACACTTTTTTTTCTATGAAAGCTGCAAAGAGGTTATCGAAGTGGCAAGTAGGATTACACCCTAAAAGCCCTTTAATAGATTGATTATGTTGAGGTTTTTTGAGTGTTTAGAAGGAAAACCGAATCAGTTCTGCATGATGCAATTTCAGTTTTGCATGATGGCCTCATCGAGGTTGAAGATCGTACTGGCCACCAGCGTGAAGGCGGCCAGTTGGTCGGCGGGCAGACTGGGGTCGTGCGGCTTTTCGCCCACGGACAAAAGTTTCATTGCTGCTTTCGGGTTTTCCCGAAAGTCTTTTTGGTAAGCCTGAAAATCCTTCATCAACAAATCGAGTTCCGCCGTGCGTGGCTCGCGGCTGGTCACGCGTCGGAACGCCTTCGCCAAGCGCTGGCGCGTTGGCTGGCCTTTTGGTTTCATCATCCGCTCGCCGTGGAAGCGCGCTGCCTCCACGAAGGTCTTGTTGTTCATCATCGTGAGCGCCTGCAGCGGCGTGGTGGTGAGGTCGTTTCGCACGATGCAGATTTCCCGTGCGGCGGCATTGAAAGCTGTCATCGTGGGCGGCGGCAATGTCCGGCGCCAGTAGGTGTACAGGCTTCGCCGGTAAAGTTTTCCGTCTTTATCCTGCTCGTATTTCGCGTTGGAGACGCTCCTCCAAATACCCGGCGGCATGTACGGCTTCACCGGTGGGCCTCCAAGTTTATCGTTCAACAAATCACTGCTGAACAGCGCCGCGTCGCGAATGGCAAACGGCGTGAGGCGCTTGCGCGGGCCGCGGGCGAGCAGCCGGTTTTCCGGATCGCCGGGATGTGTGATCCGGCTCGACTGCCGGTACGTGGCGCTGGTGACGATGAGCCGGTGCATCGCCTTCAGGTTCCAGTCGCGCCGGATGAATTCCGTTGCCAGCCAGTCAAGCAGCTCCGGGTGACTTGGCCGTTCACCTTTCATGCCGAAGTTCTCACTCGTCTTGACGAGGCCAATGCCGAAGTGATGCTGCCACATGCGGTTCACCGTCACCCGAGCGGTGAGCGGGTGTGCCGGATCGACCAGCCATCGCGCGAGGCCAAGGCGGTTACGAGGCCACTTCTCATTCCACGAACCCAGTAACGGCGGCGTGCCGGGATGCAGCTTCCGTGACTTGTCCGGTCGGTCATACAGGCCACGCTCGAGTCGATATGTGGCGCGCGGCTTGGCCAATTCGTGCAGCACCATCACTGTGTTGGTTGCGCCCGGCTGCGGACGCGGCACGGAGGTTTGTACCACCTTGATTTTCATCGGCTCCGGCACGACGAACTCCGCTTCTGCCTTCGAAAGGTTCGGCCAACTTTTTGGCACCCGGATGAAGGGCGGACTGTTGCCGTTGTTGGGCCCGAGGCCGGCCTCGTCAATGTTGTTGAAGAAGGCGAACAGGCGGTAAAAATCGTCCTGCGAGACGGGATCATACTTGTGATCGTGGCAACGTGAACAGTTGAGCGTGAGCCCAAGGAACATCGTGCCCATCGTCTCGACGCGGTCGGCCACGTATTCGACGATCCATTCGTCCGGGATCGAGCCACCCTCGGAGTTGATGCGGTGGTTGCGGTTGAAACCGGTGGCCACTTGCGTGAAAAAATCGCGGTCCGGCAGCAGGTCACCCGCCATTTGCTCGGTCACGAATCGGTCAAATGGCATATTATCGTTGAGCGCTTTGATGAGCCAGTCGCGCCACACCCACATGTAACGCAGTCGGTCGTTTTGGTAGCCATCGGTGTCGGCGTAGCGCGATGCCTCCATCCAGCCCAGCGCCATGTGCTCACCGTATCGCGGCGTGTCGAGCAGTCGGTCCACCGCCTTTGCGTAGGCGTTGGGCGAGTCGTCGGCCAAGAAGGTGTCGAGTTCCCCGAACGTGGGCGGCAGACCAGTGAGATCGAGCGTCACGCGCCGTAGCAGGGTGGCCTTGTCTGCTTCCGGGGTTGGTGTGTGCCCCCCGCGCTCGAGCCGCGCCAGTACGAAGTGGTCGATGCCGTTGCGCGGCCAGCCGGCGTCCCGCACCTTTGCCAGGCGCGGCTGCTTGGGCGGAACAAAAGCCCAGTGCCGGTCGTCGTTTGGCCAAGCGGCCCCGGCTCGGAGCCACTGCACGAGCTTGGCGCGATCTGTATCTCGCAACTGGCGATTGGAGTCCGCCGGTGGCATGCGATCCTCCGGATCGTCGCTTGTGAGCCGCCGCAGCATTTCGCCGTCGGAGAGCACGCCGGCCTCCAGCGCCGCCGCGCGCTTGTCGAGCCGAAGCTTGGCCTTGCGAACCCTGGCATCGGGGCCGTGGCAATCGTAGCACGCGCCGGAAAGCACCGGTCGGATGTGTTCCTCGAAATCCAACTCCGCCCCCTGTGTCAGGCAGGCGAGGAGGAACAGAAGCAAAATGGAGATTGCTCGCGCCATTTTCTGAATACGCTTTATAGCAGGCGTGGTCGGATTTGTCACGCCAAGAACCGACTCGGACCGTGCTTCGACCGGTCGTTGCGTTACCGGAGAATTATGGGTACAACGCCGCATGCGATTTTTCATGCCACTGATGGCGTGTTGCGCTCTGTTGCGGGCAGAGCAGCCGAATATCCTCTGGATCACCGCTGAGGACATGAGCGCAACGCTCGGTTGC
>CAJWEP010000304.1 GCA_913030945.1 uncultured Verrucomicrobiota bacterium | reverse complement strand
CTTGGCCAAGCGGCACACCGAAAAAAGTCGCCGGGCGGGCCATGACCGCCGCCGGGACACCCAGTGCCTCTTTCAGCGCCACATCACGATCCCACGGATTCCCGATCGCACTGATCAACTGCATCTGTTTGCGCGTCAGGTTCAGCGGATAAACCCACGGCGACACCGCCGCAGTGTTGATGAGCGGGAAATCCGAGCCGTAAAGCAGCCGCCCTTCGAGCCGCTCCTCGGTGATCGCCTGTCGCAGGTACCCCAGTTTGTTAACCTGTGTCATGCTCGAGATGTCCGTGTAGAGATTCGGATAATCGTCGAGCATCCCGATGAGCCGGTCGATGTCCTCCTGTCCCTCGTTCTTGCCGGTGGACGCCGCGTGGGCGACGATCACGGTCACCCCGAGCGACAGCGGCAGCTTGAGCCGCACCGGATCGGCCAGTTCATCCCGCGCGTGAGTGAACGAGCGCTCCCGCCCTGCGTGCGTGAGCAACGGCAGGCCAAGCGCCGCCATTTTCCGATAGAACGGCTCGTGCGCTGGGTCAGCCGGATCGATGAACTGGACCGATGGCAGCCACTTGACCAGCAGCGCCCCGTGGTTGCTGGCCCATCGCAGACTCTCGAGCGCGTCGGGGCGGTGGGGATTGATGCTCGCTCCAAAATACAGGTTCGGGTACTTGGCCGTCTCGGCGGCGACATACTCGTTCGGGATGTAAAACTCCGTCCGTGCGCGGTCGAGTCGGCCGCTGGCATCCACCACGCCATCCATCGCAAGAACGATCGCCGCGCCCACCCGTTTGCTCTCCTCAATGCCTTTGGCCAAGCGCTCCATCAGCAGTTGATCCCCCTGCTCCTCCGCCTCGGCCAGGGTCACGCCAAAGGCGTCCATGTAAATGTTGAACCGGAAGTTGTTCCGCAACTCCCGCGAAACAAAGCAGCCGCTGCCGCCCGCGCCGATGCCGGCCATGTGGCAGTGCATGTCGAGGATCATCCCGTCATGTGGCTTGGCCAAGCGCCGATACGGCCCGGAGAAAAACACCTCCCGTAGCGCCAGCAACAGCAGCACGCCCAGTCCCAGCCATTTGGCCAGGCGCACGCCCCAACGCCGCCATCGCCCTCGTGCGGATCGGGGCTCGTCCGGTTTTGTGTTCGTGTCCATCCTTTAATCGAAACTTGAGTTGCACCTCGGCCAAGCGCACCATCGGTGCATGTCAGAGATAGCGGAGTTCCTCCATCACGGCGCAGAGCGGATCACACCGAAAATCCTCGAGGGAATCCACAAAAAACTCCCCGCGCTCAAGCTGGAGTTTGCGGAAATCAACGCGCCGAAGTATCCCCACTTGGTCGAACAACTCGAGTTTTTGGCGGACGTGGTCGAGGATCATGTCGAGGGCGCCGACGACACGCTGCCGCTGGTGGCCGTGGCCGAGGCGGCTTACGCGCTGGCTTACGCCCACAAGCAGCTTGGCCTGATCCCGAATCACCTGCCGCACATCGGCCACGCCGACGAGTCGTCGATCGTCCGAACCATCCTGATCGAGAACGAGCGCGTGCTCTCCGAATACGCCGAGCGGCATGATATTGACTGGGTCACCGTCAAGCCGTGACAATCCCCTCGAGCGCCTCCGCGAAATTCCGGGCATACCCGGCGTGATCCATCAGCGGCGAGCGCTGCAGCCTTCCCCGCAGGCCGTCCACCAGCTTGGCCAAGCGCTCCGGCGCCTCAAACCAACCGACCGCCCTGGCCACCAGCGCCTCCGGATCGGCGGCAATTAACTCCGGCAGCCCCACGTTCATCAGCAGGCTCACCCCCTGCCGCGACACGTAGCTGTCGCCCTCAAGTGCCAAAATCGGCGTGCCCATCCAGAGGCAGTCCGCCGTCGTGACTCCGCCGTTGTACGGGAACGGATCCAGCATCAGGTCGATGCAATTGTGTCGCTCAAGGTAATCTCGCTCCGGCCCCTTCACGGCAAACACCAGTTGCCCTGCGCCGATGCCGTGCCTCTCAAACTTGGCCAGCAGCAACCCCTCGTGCGCCGAGTCGTCGCGCACCAGCAGCGTCAACCTCGACCCCGGACAGGCTCGCAGAATCCCGCTCCAGGTCTCCACCGCCGCCGCGCTGATCTTGGCCGGGTTGTTCAGGCAGCCAAACGTGAACGGCTCGCCGGCTAGGCATGGCAGGCCGTCCGGTTCAGGGCTGTCCTCCGGCGCACCGTACACCCACGCCACAGATGGCAGTCGCAGCAGTTGCTCGACGTAGAGCGACTCGGTGCCGGGAGGGTCAGCCAGCGTGTCGGTGATCCGCCAGTCCACCGACGGCAAGCCGGTCGTGTTCGGGTAGGCAAACAGGGTTGCCTGAACCGGGGCCGGTTTTTGGGCTAGCACGCCGAGCCGGTTCCCGGAAGTGTGCCCGGACAAATCCACGAGGACATCGAGCCGGTCGGTGCGGATCCGTTCCGCCACGGCGTCATCCGGCAGCGCCGCAATGTCGTGCCACTCCGCAACCAACTCGCGGTAGCGCCGCTTGGCCGACGAGTCGTCGGTCGAGTTGTCGTACACAATCGGCGTCACCCTGTCCCGATCCAGGTTTTGCCACAGCGCCGAGGCCATCCGGCCAACTGGGTGATACCGGAAATCGGCCGACAAAAACCCGACCCGCAGCGGCTGCCGCCCGTCGAACGCCTGCCGAACCGTCGACTCCGCTTGCCCAGGCGCCCGGCCAAAGCGCCCGCCCCACTCCCGGTGCGCGGCGGCGATCTCCTCGCGACTGATACCGGAGTCGTACTGCATCGCGAAGATCAGGTTACTGTAAGTGGTCGGCGCGTCGGGATGAATCTCAAGCGACTGCCGGTAGCAGTCGATGGCCCGGCCCGCCTCGCTCAAGTCCAGCCACGCGTTGCCAAGGTTGGAGAGGATGAACGGGTCGCCGGGCCGCAACTCGAGAGCGCGCCCGTACGCCTCGACCGCCTCGCCGGTTCGGCTGAACTCGCGCAGGAGGTTACCCAGCCGGATGTGGCCG
>CAJWEP010000303.1 GCA_913030945.1 uncultured Verrucomicrobiota bacterium | reverse complement strand
CGGAAAACCAAGCTCAAAGAAGGAACGATTCAGCTACGCGGTTGGCATGCAAATCGGAGGCGACTTTGGAAACAAGGAGATCGAGATCGACTTCGACCAGTTCGCAGAGGGCGTCCAGACAGCATACCTTTCCCGGGAGCGACTGATGGACGAGAAGGAGTCAAAGGGAATACTCGATGAGATTTGGAAGGAATATCAGGAGAGGGAAAGGGCCAAGCGCAACACAGCTGCTGAGGTTACCAAGAAAGAGGGCGCCGAATACCTAGCCGCGAATCTGAAAAAGCCGGGCGTCAAGTCAACCGCTAGCGGACTGCAATACCGCGTCATGAAAGACGGACAGGGCGAATCCCCCACGAAGAGCGACAAGACGGAAGTCCACTACCGTGGCTGGACCATTGACGGCAACGAGTTCGACAGTTCTTACTCTCGCAACAAGCCAAGCACCTTTGGACTTACCCAGGTCATCCGTGGCTGGACCGAGGCGCTGGCGATGATGAAGCCCGGAGCCAAGTGGGAAATCGTCGTGCCACAGGAACTGGCCTATGGCCCGGGCGGCAAGCGTCCGAAGATTCCGCCTTACTCGACCCTGCGCTTCGAGATCGAGCTTCTCTCAGTGATAAAAGGAACCGCCCCTGTCGCCAAGAAACCGGTCACGAGCAATGTCGTCCGAATCCCCTCGCAGGCAGAACTTAAACAAGGGGCCAAGCCGGAAATCCTGACCAAGGAACAGGAAGCCGAGCTGAAAAAGAAAAACAAGTAGGAGTGGGCAATTCCGCCCGATTATTTGAGTTTCCTTAGGCTGACGTTGCGGAAGGAGACAGCATCGCCGTGGCCGGCGAAGCCAAAGTAACCGGACCTGCGCAGGCGCCCCTTGAATTTTCCGAGGTCGTACATCGGCTCATCCACCTTGGTCAGGTCGGTGTTGAGGATCACCGTGCCGTTCAATTCAACCCGGATTATCGCCCCCAAAACTGTGACTTCCTGAAAGTTCCACTCACCCACCTCCCGCTGGAAGCCGCGCGCAGCCGGCACCATGCCATACGCCGAACCGTGATACTGCGCGGGGTGCAGCTTGGCGTATTTCTTGGCGGTGTCGTCGAGCACCTGCAGTTCGCACATCCCAACGTATGCCGTGTCACCACTCCCGGGATAACGGATCGCAAGGCCGTTGTTACCGCCCGGCGGCAGCTTGAATTCAAAACGCGCCGAGAAATCGGCCAACTCCTCATTGAAATAAATGGTACCTCCCTTCCCTTTCCGACACTGAACCGTCCCGTTGGTGACGACGTAATTGTCGGTCGGGCCGCCCCACCCTTTCAGGTTTTTGCCATTGAACACAGACTCGAATCCGTCATTCCCCTTGGTTGCCAAAATCTTGCTACCCTCGCCGCTGCCGATCTCGCGGATGAACACGTTTCGCCAGCGAATCTCGCCTCCGTGCGTCTGCAACTGGATCGGGCCGGTGCGCGGCAACGGCCCCTTGCGGTTGAAATAATTTTCCAGCCGGGCGTGATCCACAACATGTTTGCCGTTCAACCAAATCGAGACGCGCTCACCAACCATTACGATACGGAAACTATTCCACTCACCGAACGGTTTGTCCGCCAATACTGAAGGGTCCTTTCCTGGTGCTCCTTTGCTATTATTCCACAATCCGCCGGATCCCTTGTCAGCGCCGATGTTCCATTTACCACCCTCCTTGGTGTAGTCCCAAATCTGCACCTGTGGAATGCCGCGTAAGTAAATCCCACTGTCGGCCTTGGCCACGGTCTTGTAATCAATCAGCAACTCAAAGTCGCCATAGTTCTTTTCCGTGCTCAGATACAGTCCATGGCCGTCGTTGACCAGTTCCTCACCTGCCACCGACCAATGCTTGGCGATGTCCTTGACGCTTTCGGCCTTTTTCTCCTTAAGCTTTCCTGCTGAAAGGGCCATCCATTTGGCTGGATCTTCAGTGCCAATGCCCCACCAACCGGAAAGATTCTTCTCATTAAACAATGCTGTAAAACCCTCGGGCGGAGGACCAGCCTGAGCCGACTGTGTTGAAGCGAAACCAATGGCAGACACCGCAACCAATGCCACGGCACGATTAAACCAAGTAAATGTTTTCATTTTGAGCGTCAAAATCTGGGATGCACGATTTTAGCCACTGGGCCACAGTTCGCCAGCCAAAACTTGCCAAGCGCTTGGTTTGAATTGAAAAGCGTGTTGTTTTCCAGCAGATTGCCGCCCAACGATCGACCGCAATGTTCCCGAAACGTGTCAACTCCCTAGCTGCGATCTCCCTCGCCCTCACTTCCCAGACGTTTGGCCAAGCCGAAAAACCCAAGCCGACCCACGATCCTCCCGGGCAGCTTTTTCGGCATGCACCGATGCCCAGGGCCACGCGAAGCATCGTCATCCCGCTGGGTGAAATCCGGTTTGCCTTCGACACTGAGAATCTCCGGGCACACACCGTATGGCGGGGCAAACTTGACCTGTACGGTCCGCAATACGTCAACGCAAAGCGCCCGTTCATTGCCCAGCCCAACGGGCAGTTTCTCTGGGGCAATCCGCCGACCGTCCCGTGGGGAACGAAACCGCCCTCGCCCACATCTGCCCTCGATGAACACCGACTGAAAGGCAGATTCACCGGAACAACAACGGATGGCGACTCCGTGACGCTGCATTATGAATTGCGAATGGAGAACACCGAAACCATCACCGTGCGACTGAAGCCGTTACTTGCCTGCTCGGGGTTGCAACGCACGTTGTCAATCGCTCCTTGCAGCAAGACGCTCTGGTTTCTGGCAAACAGTTTCCCGGAAGGCACGCCTACTAAAGGGGATGTGATCGTCAGCAGCTCCGCTGGTACCACCGTCCAGGTTACCAGCATGCCGCTGAGCTATGTCGAGCCCATTGTCACCGAGGCGGGCGCGGAAACGGTTTACGACACTGTGACTATTAAAACCGTTGCAGAACAGCATTGGGTGCGGATTCCCCCGCATGACACGGAGACCATAGTCACTATCA
>CAJWEP010000302.1 GCA_913030945.1 uncultured Verrucomicrobiota bacterium | reverse complement strand
CAAATCGCCCGGCCAGCCAGTCTAGCAGCCGGGGATGCGTTGCGCCACCGCTTAGTTTGCCGAACTCGCTCGGCGTCCTGACGATGCCGCGGCCGAAATGGCGGTACCACAGGCGGTTCATCATCACGCGCGCGGTAAGCGGGTTGTCGCGGTTGGCGATCCACTTGGCCAGGGCCATGCGCCGGCTGCGGGTCGGCCAGCGCTTGAACGGGTCAAGCCGAATGGCCGCCGGTTTCTTGTGGCCGGTGATGATGCTTGGGAAACCAGCTTTCACCACTGGGCCGTGGTTATCGTATTCGCCACGCAACTTGATAGTGGTGACCGGCACACCCGGCTCGTACGGTG
Organism: uncultured Verrucomicrobiota bacterium; assembly: GCA_913030945.1. Taxonomy (GTDB): domain Bacteria; phylum Verrucomicrobiota; class Verrucomicrobiia; order Limisphaerales; family UBA1096; genus UBA1096. The sequence continues at coordinate 2,699 of CAJWEP010000302.1, read as the reverse complement.
GCCCGAAAGAGTGGCGCAACGACATGGCGAGCGGCTTGAGCCGCTTGAGGTGCTGCTTGACGAAGCGCTCGCGGTTTTCCATCCGGTAAAACAAATCTCGCTCGTTCTTGGTGAACAGGTCGTTGGAGTGGTCGTAAATAACGTCGCGCAGTTTGCGACCACTCGCCGCGGCGGGGTTGATGAATGTGCCGAGCATCACGCCGCCACCACCCACCTCGAAGCCGTATCCTTCGCCGGTGTGCTCGGCCGAGAAAATCACGACGATCGAGCCGGCTTGGTCGTCGAGGAATCGCGCCGCCCCGCCCCGCACGATGCCAGCCTTGAGGAAACCTTTGTCAAACATCAGCGCCGGCGCTTGGCCAAGGCGCGTGAGCCTAGGCTGCCGACTGACTTCCGACTGGCCAAGCGTGGTCTTCGTCACTTTATCCACCCAGGCACCGACGCGGGAGCCATCGGCAGGATTGAGGGTCTCGGTGTTGGCGTCGAGGTCTGCAGCATCGAGCCAGAATCGCAGCCCATCGCTCGGCGGCGCGGGCGTGCTCCCCTGGCCGCTGTACTTCGTCTTGACGTAGGCGGAGAGTGCGGCGACTTCGCCCCTAGCCAGGGGACGGCCGTAAATCAGCACCTCGGCAAATGCGCCCTTATGGCCGGAATCCCTGGGCTGGCCGGTTCCCTCGGTGTAATCGCCGATGCTGATAAACTCCGGCTTCGCGATGTCGGCGTACCATTTGCCGTTATTGCCACCGCTTTTCTTGTTCAACTCCCTGGCCGACTTGCCATCGGTGAAGAACGACCACTCTCGGCCGTTCGCCGTCACCACCGCGAAGTGTAGTTTGCCATCGCTGACATTTGCCGTGTCGAAAACGTAGTCGTTGCCCAGGCCTCCACCGTACGCCTGCAGGCCGAAACCAGCGTTGAGATTTCCGATGCGCGACTCGAGTTGCTTCGTCAGTTCAGCCAAATGCTGCTTCGCCTCGCCGACTTCGCGCACCAGTGTTTTGCGCGTGGACTCGATGAGTGACGACTCGTGCGACCGATAAAAAGCGGCCGGCATCGGACCGCCGATCTGGAAGCCGTCGCCGCGCTCGGGCGGCGGAAGCTGCACCGTCGAGAAGAACGCCTGCATGCGGTAGAAGTCATCGATCGGGATGGCGTCACTCTTGTGGTCGTGGCACTGCGCGCAGCCCATGGTGAGCCCGAGAAAAACCGAGCTGACCGTCGAGGTTATCTCGTTGAGCAGTTCATGGCGTGACCGATCGCCGCGCGGCTCGGTGAACGGCGCAAGCCGCAAAAACGTCAGCGCGACGGTGCGCTCGGCATCCATGCCAGGCAGTTCGCCCGCGCCCATGATCTCGTTGAACTCGTCGCCGGCGATCTGCTCCCTAATGAACAGGTCGTACGGCTTGTCGCGGTTGAGCGAGTCGATGACGTAGTCGCGGTAGCGCCATGCATGCGGCATGTCCGGGTCGCCCTCGTATCCGGCAGTGTCGGCGTAGCGGGCAAGGTCGAGCCAGTAGCGCGCCCAGCGTTCGCCGTAACGCGGATCATTGAGCAGCCGATCGACTAGGCGTTCGTAGACGAGCGGGCTGGGATCGTTGACGAAGGCGTCAGCGACATCCGGCTCGGGAGGCAGCCCAAGCAGATCAAAATACAACCGGCGAACCAGCGTGCGGCGCTTGGCCAAGCGCGCGGGCGCAATGCCGTTAGCCTCAAGTCTGGAGAGGATGAAGGCGTCCACCGGGTTGCTGACCCAGTTTGTGTTCGTCACCTCCGGTGGAACCACTTGTCCAATCGGCGTGAACGGCCAGCGCCCACCCTGTTCAGGCTGTTCCGCCTGGCCAAGCGCGCCCGACAACAGCGCGGCTGCCATGGTTGCTACAAGTCGCATCTCCAGTCTGCTTGTCCAAGCGGAAGCTAGGCACGCCCGGGCATGATTGCAAGCGTGCAGTTGCAGCATTGAAAACGGCGCCATTTTCGGTACGTTCCCGGCACATGACCAGTTTGCCCACATTCCGGCGGCGATGCCCTGCGCGCGGTTTTGCGCGCCTGTGGGCGTTGCCGCTGGCCCTGCTGCTCGGCACACCGCTTGGCCAAGCGGTGACGCTGATCGACTACGGGGCCGAGTGGAAACTGTGGCGTGGCAAAAAGACCCCCAGCCGCCCGGACTACTGGGCCTGGACCAAGGCGGACCATGACGACTCGGACTGGGAGATCGCCCCGACACCGGTTTTCTTCGGCGAGAATGTCACCGGCGGCACCGAACTGGAGGACATGAAGAGCCGCTACATCTCCTTTTTTCTTCGGTGCAAGTTCGACGCTCCCGACCCAGACACGGTCACCTCAATGACGCTCCGGGCCAAGGTGGACGACGGGTTCGTGGCCTACATCAACGGCGCCGAGGTGGCGCGGCACAACGTCGAGACTGAAAAGCCCAAGTTCAGCTCGGCCGCATCGAAGGCGGCGGCGGAGCCGCTGCGCTTCCGCAACTACGCGCTAAAGAATCTGGGCGAGATTTTGGTCGATGGCGAAAACACGATCGCAGTGATTGTGCTCAACCAGCGGCGCACCAGCCCGGACGTGTTGTTCGATGCCCGGCTCACGGCGGTGTCGGTCGAGAGTGTCCCACCAAAAGTGGAGACGATTGATCCGCCGCGCGGCCTGGCCTCAGATCTGGGCCAAATTAGTGTTACTTTTAGCGA
>CAJWEP010000301.1 GCA_913030945.1 uncultured Verrucomicrobiota bacterium | reverse complement strand
GTGCCGATGGCCAACGTCATCAACGGCGGCGCCCACTCTGACGCGCCGATCGACTTTCAGGAATTCATGATCATGCCCCGGGACTTCGACACCTTCTCCGAGGGCCTGCGCGCGATCACCGAGATTTTTCACGCCCTCAAGGCCGTCCTGAAAAAGAAGGGCCTCTCCACCGCCGTCGGCGACGAGGGCGGCTTCGCGCCGGCTCTCGGCAGCGTCGAGGAGGCGCTCGAGTCGATTCTCTCCGCCACGGCCGATGCCGGCTACGAGGCCGGAAAACAAATCTTCCTCGCGCTCGACGTGGCCAGCAGTGAATTCTACGACGCAGAAAAGGAACGCTACGTTTTCAAGAAAAGCTCCGGCGACGAATTGACCGCCGCCGAGCTGGTCGACTTCTACGCCGAGCTCACCGGCAAATACCCCATCGTCAGCATCGAGGACGGCTGTGACGAGAACGACTGGACCGGCTGGAAGGCTCTTACCGACAAGATCGGCGATCGCGTTCAGCTTGTTGGCGACGACCTGTTTGTCACCAACGTGAAATTCCTCCAGCGCGGCATCGACGAAGGGGTGGCCAACTCTATCCTCGTGAAGGTCAACCAGATCGGCTCCCTCACCGAGACGCTCAGCGCGATTCGGTTGGCGCAGGGCCACGATTATACCACCGTCATCAGCCATCGCTCCGGCGAGACCGAGGACGCCACCATTGCCGACCTCGCCGTGGCCACCAACGCCGGGCAGATCAAGACTGGCTCCCTCAGCCGCAGCGACCGCACCGCCAAGTACAACCAACTCCTGCGCATCGAGCAGGAACTCGGCGACAAAGCAGTGTACGGCGGAAAGCTTTAACAGTTTGAAGTTTTCAGTTTCAAATTTGAAGCAACGCTTGGCCTTCGGCTTGGCCTTGGCTGCTTCCGCTACGGTTGCCGATGCGGCCGACTCGTCGCTGAAGCCGGCACTGACTTTTTACGCGTCGTTCGACAGCGGCACCGATGCCGACTTGGCCAAGGGCGACAAGCGGCTTTTCACCCTCGTCGACAAACAGCCCAAGCCGGGCAACCACACCGATGGCATGACGCGCTTGGCCAAGGGCAAGGGGCTGTCCGGTGGCGCGTTGCTGTTCACCCGGCGCAAGGCCAAGTGGCTCCTCTATGACGGCGTGAAGAATTTTCAGTTCGCGAAAAAAGACTGGAGCGGCACCGTGTCGTTTTGGCTGAAGGTCGATCCGGTCAACGATCTCGATCCCGGTTACGTCGATCCCATCCAGGTCACGCCCAACACGTGGAACGACGCTTCATTTTTTGTCGACTTCAACAAGGACGGCAATCCCCGCGACTTCCGCTTGGGAGCATTTGCCGACAAATCGGTTTGGAATCCTGGGAACAAGAACATCCCGGAACCGGAGCGGCCGCTCGTTCCGGCCAAGTCAACCCCGTTCAACCGCGACAAGTGGACGCACGTCGCCTTCACGTGGGAGCACTTCAACACCGGCAACAAAAACGGAGTTGCCACGCTTTACCTGAACGGCAAAAAGGAGGGCAGCATCACCGGCTGGAATCAGCAATTCTCGTGGAGCGGCAAGCCGCACCGCATCCTGATCGGGCTCAATTACATGGGCCTGTTCGATGAACTGGCCTGTTTCAATCGCGCCCTCACGGCCAGGGAAATCAAGCGCATCCACGACCACCAAGCCGACTTGGCCACACTACTGAAGTAGCGTTCGCGCCTGACCAAGATCTCAACCGCAAGACGGTTATTCGTTGCCGCCTTCTTTTTGAATTGCCCTGCTTAGGCCTTGGCCTTTGCGGACTTCGCTGAAGTCGGGGGTCGTTACTGAGTAGGGGAAATTCGCCTGCGTGCCGGCTGCGCCGAAGCGGCCCTGCTTGTCGATCGCGATGAAGTTGATGGCAAGGTTCATTCCCTGCGGATCGGTCCTGGCAATGCGGCGGATTGCCTCGGCACAGGCCTCGGTCGGCGACATGCCGTGGCGCATGTTCTCGACGACCTGATATGACGCGCAGTAGCGCATGACGTTTTCGCCAAGGCCGGTGGCTCCGGCGGCGCCGACTTCGTTGTCAACGTACAGCCCACTCCCAATAATTGGCGAGTCGCCGACGCGGCCCGGCACCTTGCCGCCCCAGCCGCTGGTCGAGCAGCCCCCGGCAAGGTTGCCGTTGGCGTCGAGAATGATCAGCGCGATGGTGTCGTGGTTTTCCGGCTTATCGCCTTTGACGGGTGAAGATTTTTCCTGTTTAGCCAACCACTCACGGTAGTTTGCCTTGTCCACCTGACCGTCGCGCACTTCCAAGCCGTTTTGTTCGGCGAACCAGTGCGCGCCCGCGCCGACGAGCATCACGTGCGGTGTTTTCTCCATCACCAGCCGCGCGGCGGAAATCGGATGCACGACGCCCTCGACACCGCCGACGCTGCCGGCCTGGTGGCCGAGGCCGTTCATGATGCAGGCGTCGAGTTGCACGACACCGGCGGCGTTGGGCTTGCCGCTGAGGCCGACCGACGTGTTGCCAGACGATTCCACGAGGCGTACGCCCTGCTCGACGGCGTCTAGCGCAGAGTCACCGTCCTGTAACACTTTCAATGCCAGTTCATTGGCTGGTTTGCCAAAACCCCACGTCGAGACGATCAAAGGGCCGCGCTTAGTCAAGCGGGCAGCGGGAGGGGTGGTGGCACAGCCGGCCGAGAAAGTTGCGGCGGCGGCGGTTGTATGCCTGAGGAAATCGCGTCGGGTTTGGTCGCTCATGGTCGCCGGCAATTGGAATGCCAGGCGCCGGCAAAGTCAAAGCCAAGTGCCTGGCCAGGTGCGGTCTTCTCGAATGCACGGGGTCAGAATGTCATGCCGAAGCCAACTGCCAAGCGACGGTGATCCCCGAATCGCATCGCCTTGGCCCTGTCTAATTGTCCCCTAATAATTTACTAACAACCTACGGTTTTCTGTAAATTAAATAGATTATCATCTCCTATGTTAAACCGGGGAAAGATCGGGATCCGGGCTATGACTTGAGTCAACCCTTTCATGTTTTTACAGAGATAATTC
>CAJWEP010000300.1 GCA_913030945.1 uncultured Verrucomicrobiota bacterium | reverse complement strand
CTGGGGTGGACATCGCGCTGTTCAGCGCCGGAGGCGGAACCTCCGCGGACTTTGCCCCGGTCGCGGTGGAAGCCGGTGCGGTGGTCGTTGATAATTCTAGCACATTTCGGAATGACCACACGGTGCCGTTGGTGGTGCCCGAGATTAACGCCGCCGATGTCGCCAGGCACAAGGGTATCATTGCCAATCCGAACTGCTCGACAACCGTCACGGTGATAGCGTTGTATCCGCTGCACCAGGTCTTTGGGGTGAAGCGGATGTTTGCCTCCACCTACCAGGCCGTATCCGGGTCGGGGGCGATGGGCATTGTGGAACTTGAGCGCCAAGTCGGCGAGATTAGCGAGGGCAGGGAAGTGGGCCGGGAGGTTTACCCGCACCAGATCGCTTTCAATGTTCTTCCGCACGTCGATGTGTTTCTCGACAACGGTTACACGAAGGAGGAAATGAAGATGGTGCACGAGTCGCGCAAGATCATGGGGCTTCCGGATTTTCAGGCGAGCGTGACGTGTGTCCGCGTGCCAGTCTACCGCGCCCACTCGATCGCCGTGAGTGCTGAGTTTGAAAAACCGGTATCCGTCGAGGCGGCCCGCGAGGCGATCATCGCAGCGCCGGGGATCGACCTGAACGACGACGTCGCCGCCAACGCTTACCCATTGCCGCTCGAGTTAGCCGGGCAAGACAATTGCCAAGTTGGGCGGATTCGTAAAGATTGCGCCATGGAGAACGGCCTGAGCTTTTGGGTGGCAGGAGATCAGTTGCTGAAGGGCGCCGCCCTCAACGCCGTTCAGATTGCCGAGGAAGTGGCCAAGCTGTAGCCGCGGAAGGGCGGGGTATTTGTGAGGCGCCCGACTGGGGCCTGTTTTCACCCTCATCCAATCTGCAGCTACCTTCTCCAGAGAAGGAATCAAACGGGCCACGCTTAGGCAAGCGAGTGCCGCTCACTGCTCAACAAAGTCAAACCCGTTCTGCTCGAGCACCTGCAACGCCTGACGGTTTACGGAGTCGCAAAACCAGCGGCGAATCCCGAACGCCAGCGACTCATCGACACCATCGGTTTCCTGAAGCGACTTCGCCTTGGCGTCCCGCAGCGCGGCAATGCTGCCAAACTCCTTAACCAAGCGCTTGGCCAAGTCCCCACTCACTCCCGGCAACCGCAAGCCGTGCAGCAGCGCGCATGGCTTTGCCGACTTGCTGTCTTCGATCTGGTTGAGAATCTTGGCTAGTTGCCCAGCTGAAACACCATCAAGTCTGTCCCAGTCACCTTGGCCAAGGTCATACAATTCACCGGGATGCAGCACCAGTCGAAGGCCGGCCAGCTGTTTTGCTTCCGCTTGCCCAAGCGCCGGGATGTTGACGGCCTTCGGTGAACACCACCGGAGGAGCCACTCGGCGACCTTGAGCGGGCAATCCAGGTTCGGACACACGTCGCCGATAACGGTTGAGCCGCATTCGGGGCATTTCGGACCGCTCGGCCCCTTGAAAAAACCGGCGATTGATTGAAACAGCGAAGCCACGCGGCGGTCATTCGTGGTTGTGAGCACCTAATCCCTCCTTCGGCTCGATGTAGTTGATCTTGGCGGTTTTCTTCAATTCATCGACCAATTCCTGCAGTTTGGCTTCCTGCCGCTGAGCCGCGAGTTCCGCCTCAATGTCGGCACGAACCGACCCGAACGCCTTGGGTTTTCCCGTTTTGCGTTCGGTGACCTTGGCAAGGTGGAAGCCGTGCTGCGTGGCAAACACCGGGCTGACTTCGCCCTCCTTCATCGAGAACGTCACGATTTCAAACTCGTCCATCAATTCGCCGCGCTTGAAGAAGCCGAGGTCGATCTCCTCCGCCGGCTTGTCGGAGTGTACCCGGGCCAACCCGGTGAAGTCAGCGCCATCGACAAGCCGTTGGCGTACCTCGCAAAGGGCCTTGAAAATGGCCTCCCGTTTCTCTGTTTCACGAACGGACTTGAAAATGTGCGAAGCCCGCACTTCGTCCTTGTCGCTGAACTGCTGAGTATGGCTCTCGTAATACGCGCGGCACTCGGCCTCGGTCGGTGCCGGGATCGACTGGCAGGCGCTGTCGCGCAGTGACTCCACCTGGAGGTTCACGCTGAGGTCGCGCTGGATCAACCCGTCCTGCTCTGGTGACAGGCCCATACTCGCGTAAAATTGATCGCCACCTCCGTGTTCCTCCTTGAGTTTGTCGAAGGCCCGGGCGACTTCCTGCACCTCCGGTTCCGGAATCGTCCGCTGCGCCTCCTGCGTTAGCAATGCCCGGAATGTGATGTTGTCGCGCGCATAACCGCGAAATTCATCGTCACGCTCGCAGCAGGAGATCGAGCCCAAGCTTTCGTAATGGGCCTTGATCGCGGAGAATTCCTGTTCGATGACAGCGTCGTCGAACGTCTGGCCGTTGATCACCAATGGCATGCCGCATCTTCCTCCGCGAACACCCGATTGGCAACGGCGATTTCACCAGCGCAGGGCAAATGAACTAGACCCGCTGCGGCTTCTCCCTGCTTGAAACTTGGGGCTTGAAACTCGATCCTCTCCCTCCACGCGCACCGCGCGGAATTTCACATGGGGAATGAGGATAAAAGTCTGAAAACCGGCTTTCAGGTGCTGACAGTAATCTCGACGCTGCTGATTTTTGGAGGAGCCACTTGGCTTGCCAAGGAGCAAATGGGGGGGCGCATCCGGGAGCAGGTCCTGGCGCGGTATGCCCAGGAGCTATATGCCATCTCGCTGGTGCATCAGGTGACCATGGCGGAGTCGGGCGAGATTTTGTTCCTGGAGGACGTCGCCGACCAGTTAAGCGTCTACGGGGCAGTTGCTGAGTTGAGCGGCGCTTTGGGCGTTCGGCTTTACATGCCGGATGGTGGGTTTCTTATTTCCTCCCCCGAGAACATATCCGACGGCGCCCTTTCTGCCGATCAACTTCATTCGGCCGGTCTATTCGCACCATCAGGCGGATTGAATAAAGCTACCCCGGCCGGTGAACTCTTCTGGGAGCCATTGCTTGAGGGGGTCTCCGCGGAAGAGCCACTAGCCGTCCGGGAGGTGGT
>CAJWEP010000299.1 GCA_913030945.1 uncultured Verrucomicrobiota bacterium | reverse complement strand
ACGATCAGCTCGTTGGGGATTTTCGTCCCGTCCTTTTCTTTATCCGGTTCAGGCGGCCGCTTGGCCAAGCGGTTGGTGGGGATGATCCGAACCACGGCCCGGGCTGATGAGGTTTTGTAGACCAGCAATTTCGACCGGCTGCCGGGGGTGGGGACGAGCGCAAAGTTGACATCGCTCAACAGGCGACGGAGTGCCTCAGGATGCTTGAGATTCCTGAATCGGGTCGTGATCCGCATCTGCAGATCCGGCTCGACAAAAATCTCCCACCCCCCCTGGTCGCTCAGCGACTGGAGCATCTTTTTTAGCGGCCATTGCTCGATTTGCACAGTCGCCGTGCCATTGGCCAGCCACTTGAGAGCATCGTCAGTAGCGAGCTTCTTGGCCTCATCGGCCGCGGGTGTCATCGTGGTGATAAGCAACCCCAGCACTATGGCAACTCGCTTCATTCGGGGTAAAACTACATAAAACAGCGGCTTCACGCAACGTTTTGCTCTTTGGCACTGGGCGTGCTTGACACACTGGTTTGGTGGTTTGAAATTGCGTTTATGGCAACCTTGTTTGAAATAGAGGGAAATTTTAACTTCGAGGTGGTGGAGAAGATCGCCGACGGGCGAATGGGTGTTGTGTTCCGTGCCTATCAGATCGGCTCGGAGGGATTCGCCAAGGAGGTGGCGATCAAGGTGCTGCATGAGCGCTTCGCGATGCAGCGCCAGTTCATCGAGAACTTCATCGGTGAGGGCAAGCTCGTTGCCGACCTCATCCACCCACAAATCGTGCAGATTTACAATTTTGGAGATGAGGGAAAGTCGCTCTACCGCCGTTTAGGCGCCCAGGGCGGCGTTAAGCTGCAGGGGGATCAACGCGCCTACTACATGGTCATGGAGTTCATCCGTGGCGTGAATCTCGCCGAGTTCATCCGCGAGGTGAAGGCCCAGGGTGGGGAACTCCCGGAGCCGCTGGCGGTATTTATCGCGAGCCGAATCGCCCGCGGCCTGGCCTATGCGCACGGCAAAAAAAATGACGAAGGTGAGTCGCTCGGTATCGTGCACCGAGATGTTAGTCCGCGCAGCGTCATGATGAGTTTCGAGGGGGACGTGAAACTGACCGACTTCGGCGTGGCCAAGGCGGCCGGGCTGATCGAGCAGAACGAAGGTGAGCAGCTTTCCGGCACACCGGAGTACATGAGCCCGGAGCAGGCGAACTTCGAGGTCACCGACCAGCGGTCGGACATTTTCTCGAACGGGGTTATTCTCGCCGAATTGCTGCTTGGGCAAAACATGTTCGCCGGATCAGACGCGGCGGAATCGCGCCAGAAGATAATCGATTTGCCGATACCGCAATTCCGAAACGAGAACGAATACATCGATCTGCGTTTGGATGCCATTTTGCAGAAGACCCTGGCTCATGACCTAGAAATTCGCTACGACTCTGCCGAGCGCCTGATGAAGGATCTCGAGTACCACATGTACCATAAGGGCTACGGCCCAACCAACGAGACCCTGGCCAAGTACATGAAGGAACTGTTCCCCGACAAGGTTCAGGCTTAAGGCAGGCGCTTGGCCAAGCGTATCACGGCGCCGGGATTTCGTTCAGTGTGTAGTGGAAGGTGTCATGCCACAGTCCTTCTCCGGCTGCGTTCAACACATCGTAACACCTGACCTGGGTGACATGTCCCCGTTTCCATCCGCTCAATTTCAACCGCAGTTCGAGCCGGTCCGCCGACAGGGTGGCGCCGAACACCTCGATCGGGGTCTGACTGTCCTTTTTCCCTGAGTGGCTGTATCGGGGTGAGCCGTAATCGGCGTGGTATGCATATCGGAACTGTGACACGTCGAAACGGTCCGGGTCGGCGGCGCTTGGCCTGGCCGGCTCGGTGAAGGTCAGAAGGAAGCCGTCCTTTTTGACCTCGGCCTTGCGTATGGAAAACGGGGTCTTGCCGCTGAACGTGACACGCTCAAGCGATGCCGGATCGGGTGCAATGCTGGCCCAGGTGCGCTGCAATCCGCCCACGTAAAGACAACCGTCCGGGCCGTAGCTCAAGCGGTTCACGCCAGAGCGAAAGCCGTTGAGGAAAGGGAACACAGCCCCTTGGTACTCTCCGTTGATTTTCTCGAGAAAGACGCGCGTGACCAGTGCATTCTGAAAATCGCCCACGAGCAACTGCCCCCTGAAAGACCCGAAGCGGTCATCCGAAATCTCGGCCAGCCCGCTCACCGAGCGGGCCAGGGTGTAAGGAAACCAAACCGCCGGCGGGGTAAAATTGCCTCGACCATTATATAGTTTTTTAGGGTCTGGAGTGGACGAAGGGCGGCCAAAATATTTACCGGTACGCAAGTGGTTGAGTTCGCAAGCCGCTGTCCAATGACCTTGATTGTCAGTTACAAAAATATCTTTCTCCGGGCCGAATACTCCGATGCCGTTTGGTTCGCGGAAGCCGGAGGCGATACCTTCCATTAATCCATCACTGTTTTGCCGGATTGCCCAGCCCATGAACTTCATGTCCCAACGGCCGCTGTGTCCAGCGTTGGCGAGGGCGAAGCGCCCGTCACGATCCTCAATCGGCCCATAAGAGAAGGCGTTGTAATGCCCGGAGTATCCCCAGTCCGCGCTTACGCGCGTGAACTCCGTCCTGCCGCCTTGTTCGTCGAAGGTAATCTCGGTGAGTTCCGGCTTTTGCGAGACGTAAAGCCTGCCGTCCCGCACGAGCAGGCCCATCGGTTCGTTCAATCCCTTGGCCAAGCGGTGGAAAGTGACCGGCCCCTCCTCATCGAGCAAGCCCTCGAGCAGATACACCTCGCCGGGCCAGGTGCACACCGCGAGCCGCCCATCCTCGAGCCAGTCCATCCCGGTGATCAACAACTCCAGCTCATCGGGCAGGGGAAGGTGCTCGATGTTGTAATGTGGGTTTTGCGGGCCCGCGCGACGGCTGTATTCCGCTTGGCCCACTTCGCCGAGTTTGGCCAGCGGTGATGGGGGGGGCTCTGGCCTTGGGTTCGGTTCCCTGTCGTGACGGGTGGTGATAGTGACTATGGTCTCCGTGTCATGCGGGGGAATCCGCACCCAATGCTGTTC
>CAJWEP010000298.1 GCA_913030945.1 uncultured Verrucomicrobiota bacterium | reverse complement strand
CCGGCAGGCTGCCGGACCCGAGCTCGACAAGCGCGTTGCTCACGCACAACACGCCGTCGAGCAGGCTGCGTTGTGACTCGAGGTGAGGTCGCAGGCTGGTCCAGTCCGAGTGCAACAGGCCGACCCGCCGCTCGGCCGGCATCAGGTCTGCGAGGAATTGTAGACCCCACATGTTGTGACAGACCGCCACCGAGTCGGTGAAACGGCCGGAGTGCTGGGCGAATGTGGCGCGCATCGAGCGGATGGATTGGCCCCCGCCGAAGCCTAGCCCGGCGATGCCTGGGTCACCGAAATCGTCCGGCTCAAAGGCGAACAGGAAACCGGGATCGTGGCCCCGCTTGGCATCCCAGGCGTGATGCCGTTTGAGGATGGATTGCACCCCGCCCAAGGTTCGGTAGTAGGTAAAGAAATGAGAAAGGCGCATCACCGGGCCAAGCACTTGGCTTGGGCTGCGGATGGTTGGGGCGCAGCGGGCGATGAGTCAACCGAAACCGCCTGAAGCAGTGGAAATAGCCGGATTCATTGGGTTTCAGACAAAAATCACCCTAAACACTTTTTTGAGAAAAGTACTGACAATGTATTGACAATGTATGGGCGAAGCGTATTTTTCGGTCAGCGGAGATGGATTTCGACTGGGTAGACATGCCGTTTGACTGGGAAGGATTGGCCCCGAAGGATGTGGAGGAGTCCTTTGAGGATCCGTTTTCGTGCAAGTTGTTGCCCGACTCGCCCCGCTACGCTGGCGAGTCACGATATTTCAACCTTGGCATGGCGGCGTCGGGTTACGGGATTTTCAGCGTTTACCGAACCAACGGCAAACAGATTCGCGTGGTGATGGCCCGGGGTTTCACGGAGGATGAAACCTTTTTCTATCAGCGGAAGATGAACCAAAAGGTTGGATGAGCCATGAGGCGACGCATGAAAAATGACCGGAATGAACCAGATCAGCGATTGGGAAGAAGTGCCGCAGTTCGACGGCGAAGCTGCGGAAGCCGCCTACTGGGCGGACACAGGCGTTGCGCCCCGGTTGATGGAACTGGCGCTGGCGCAGAGCGGGGAGGGGATCGAGTCGGTCACCATCTCGTTGCGGATGGACCCGCGGATGTTGTCCAAGATCAAGCGCCTGGCGAGATCACGCTACTTGGGCTACCAAAGCATGATCAAGCAATGGATGAGCGAAAGATTGGAACAGGAGACAAAAGACCAATGACACGGTTCAAGAGGAAGAGAGCGGGGCGGTACGGATTCACGCTGATTGAGTTGTTGGTGGTCATCGTGATCATTGGCATCCTGGCGTCGCTGGTGGTAGGCCTGAGCGGCACGGCGAGCCGCAAGATGCGCGAGTCGCGCACCCGGGCGGAGTTGGTGGCGATCGAAACCGCCATCGAGGCGTACAAGTCCAAGTTCGGCCATTATCCGCCGTGCAACCCGAAAGACCCGGCGCTCAACACGCTATATTATGAGTTGACCGGCTGCTTGTATAGTCCCGTTCGGAAAACCTTTCGTGATCCCAAGTCGGGAGTCGTAATGGAGATAGAGACGATCAAGGAGCACTTCGGGGTGGAGGGCTTCATCAACACTGCGAGGACCGAAACGGAGTTGGAAAAGTTTTATGAGCCAACTTCGAAAACCGTCAGGCACATCAGCGAGGAACACGACGACGACGACGATGGGCATGGCCACGAGACACATCATGCGGATGAAGTGCACGTCCTCTGCGCGCCGGTGCCGTGGCCGCTGGAACGCGACGACCAGCCTGTCCGGCACCACGGCAAAGTGGCGAAGGGCGTGAACCCGTGGCGATACGTGACGGGTCAACCGGTGGTGCACAACATCGGCAAGTTTGACCTGTGGGCCGAGATCGTCGTGGGCGACGAGGTGCTGGTCATCAGTAACTGGCGTAATGATACATTTCCTCGGGAGCAGCTTTCGAGATACTACAAAAAGAAAAAACGCTGATCTGATTTGAACAACAAACGAAATATGAAAACCAAGACAACGAATCCCGACACGGCACCGGCCAGGCGCTTGGCCAAGTGCGGTTTCACTCTCGTGGAATTGCTGGTGGTGATCGGCATCATCTCCATTCTGGCTGCGATGATTCTGCCGACGCTGGGCAAGGCCAAGGGCTCGGCCAAGAAGGCGCAGGCCAGGAGTGAGATGCAGAACATCTCCGGCGCGGTGCGGGCCTACGAGGCGGAGTACAGCCGCTTCCCGATCCCGACGCTGATAACCAGACAATTGAAAACCCCGGACTACACCTTCGGCACCAAGCACATGATGGGCAATTCAGCCAGGCTCCTGACTAATCCGAAGGGGGAACCGCTGGAACCGATAGCCACACCGGGCCGCGTGCAGGTGAGCAACGCCGAGTTGGTGGCGATCCTCCGGGCCGAAGTTAAATTCCGCAACGGTCGTCCGACCTCGAACAGGAACCACGGGATGAACCCGAAGAAGGTTAATTTTCTCAACGCCAAGGATGTGACCTCCATGACGCAGGGCGGTGTGGGCACCGACGGCGTGTTTCGCGACCCTTGGGGCAGCCCGTACATTGTCACGGTGGACGCAAATTATGACGGCAAAACGATCGACGCATTTTACGGACAGGGTTCTGTGTCTACTGCAGAAGGAAACGAAGGATTAACTGGTTTGAGACGGGTAAAGGGTGGTTATCAAGCCAACTCATCCGTGCTGGTCTGGTCCCTCGGTCCCGACGGGCTGGCCAGCGCGGGTGAGAAGGCGAATCAGGGGGTCAACAAGGATAATATACTGAGCTGGCAGTAACGCCGGCCAAGCGAGAACAGCGACATGGATGATTCACGCAACAACCGGTGGCAGCCCGCCACGACCGGCCAAGCGCTTGGCCAAGCGCGGCGGGTCGGCCTGGGTGCGTTCACGCTGCTCGAGTTGCTGGTGGTCATTGGGATCATTGCCTTGCTAACGAGCATCACGCTCCCGGCGATGAAGGGGTTGGGGCGCAGCGCGACCCACAAGGGTGCGACACGGCAATTGATCGAGGACCTGAGGTACGCCCGGCAGATCGCGCTTCGCAACCGCTCGACCGTGTACGTCGTCTTCACCCCCACCAA
>CAJWEP010000297.1 GCA_913030945.1 uncultured Verrucomicrobiota bacterium | reverse complement strand
AACCACGCCAGGTCGAACCCCTTGTGCAGGTAGTTCGGCTGGTAGTCCTCGTGCAGTTGGTCGGCCTCATGCAGCCGGATTTTGTCAACCAGACGTGGCAGGTGCACCCAGCCGTCCATGGTTTCGTACGGGCTTCTTGGATAAATCACGTCGCTCATGAAATCATTTCTCCGCTAGCAGGTGCTCGATGGCCTTCTCGACGTCAGCGTTGGCGATGTCGCCCCAGCGCAGCCTGCCGTCGCGGCCGATGATGTAGTAGTCGGGATAACTGTTGACGGCATAGGCACCAACCACTTTACCGTCTGCGTCGAGCGCAACCGGGTACTCGATGCCGTGCTGCTCAGCGGTCTGCTTCATTTTCTCGCCGCCGCGCGAAGCGCAGACGCCAATGATAACCACGCCCTTGTCGGCGTACTTTTTGCGCAGCTTGTTGGTCTTGGGGATGGAGGCAATGCACGGGCCGCACCAGGTCGCCCAGAAATCGAGCACGACGATTTTGCCCTTGGTTTCCGGCGCCTTGCTGCCCTTGGTGTTCAGCCACTGGGTAAGGGCCAACTTGGGCGCGGGCTTGCCATGCAGCTCGTTGATGGCGAGCCGGCGTTTGCTTTGCTCGAGCCTTGGCTCCCCGGCGGACAGGCCAAGCGCAGTGCCGAGCAGCAACAGAGGGGTAACAGTTGATCGAAAGAAGTGATTCTTCATGCCGCCAACGGTACCGCCTTGCCAAGCGCAGTCAAGCCGAGGGCGCCGGGTTGTTTCTGCTTTTGCCTTTGGCCAAGCGGGCTGATAGGTTGCCGCGCCTGCCCGCCCGGGCCGGTTCCCACGATGGAGTACAAAAAAACACTGAACCTGCCGCAGACCGACTTCCCGATGCGCGCCGGGCTCGTCCAGCGCGAACCAGAGCGCTTGGCCAAGTGGCACGCAGACGGCCTGTACGAACAGATTCAAAAGCGGCGAGAAGGCGCCGAGCGGTTTCTGCTGCACGACGGTCCGCCGTTCGCCAACGGCGACGTGCACATCGGCACGGCGTTGAACAAGATTCTCAAGGACTTCATTCTCAAGTACCAAACGCTGCGCGGTAAACACGTACCGTACGTGCCGGGCTGGGACTGCCACGGGCTGCCGATCGAGTTCAAGGTCACGCAGCAGATGCGCAAGGACGGCAACACCGACGCCACACCGGCGACGATCCGCAAGGCCTGCGAGGCGTACGCGCTGGAGTTCATCGACAAGCAGCGCGAGCAGTTCAAGCGGCTTGGCGTGCTCGGCGAGTGGGACAACCCGTACCTCACGCTCCACCCCGAATACGAGGCGGAGGAGTTGCGGCTGTTCGCGGAAATCGTCGAAAAGGGGTTTGTTTATCGCGGCAAAAAACCGGTCTACTGGAGTATCCCTTGCCGGACAGCGCTGGCCGAGGCGGAGGTCGAGTACCAGGAGCACACCAGCCAGAGTGTGTACGTGAAATTCCCGATCGTAGGCGAGACGGACATGCACCTGCTGATCTGGACGACCACGCCGTGGACGCTTCCGGCTAACCTCGCCGTTGCCTACAATTCACGGTTTGACTACCAATTGATCCGCGTCGGCGAGGAGGCACTGCTCGTCAGCGTGCCGCTGCTCGACACGGTCGTCGAGAAATGCGGCTGGGCGGGTGACTTCGAGATTTTGCGCACGGTGCAGGGCGATCAACTCGCCGAAATGGAGTACCATCATCCATTCTGTAATCGCACCGGCAAGCTGTTCATCGGCGACACCTTCGTCGATGACAGCGCCGGCACCGGCCTGGTGCACGTCGCCCCGGGGCACGGCCAGGACGACTACAACCTCGGCCGCGCGAACGGCCTGCCGATCTACTCGCCGGTGGACAATGGCGGCCGCCTCACCCGCACGGCCGACCTGCCGGAGGAGCAGCAGATTTCCGACGAACTCGTCGGCAAACAAATCCTAGAGCGCAACGGCAGATGCGAAGCCAACGACGCCGTCATCGAGGTGCTCAAGGCCGGCAACAGACTGGCGTTCGAGGAGCGGTACGAGCACAGCTACCCGCACTGTTGGCGCAGCAAAACGCCGGTGATCTTTCGCGCGATGGACCAGTGGTTCGTCAACATCGATCACGACGGTTTTCGAGACAAGGCTCTCACCGCGATCGACGGCATCAACTGGGTGCCCGGCTGGGGCCGCAGCCGCATCGAGGGTGCGGTGCAATCGCGGCCCGACTGGTGCATCTCGCGGCAGCGCTCGTGGGGCGTGCCGATCCCGGCATTTTACGACGCGCAGGACGAGCCGATCCTCGATGCGCGGATTGTCCGCAACACCGCCGACCTCGTGCAGGAACACGGCTCGAACGTGTGGTTCGAGCGCGACTTCACCGACCTGTGGGCCGCGGTGAAGCCGGACGACTGGGACGGCGCCGAGCCAGTGGCTAAGTCCACTGACACGCTCGACGTGTGGATCGACTCCGGCTCCTCCTCCCGTGCCGTGCTCATGCAGCGCACCGAGCTTGGCCGCCCCGGCGCCGAGGCCGGCACGCCCGACGCGTGGCAGGCCGACTACTACCTCGAGGGCAGCGACCAGCACCGCGGCTGGTTCCAGTCGTCGCTGTTGCTGTCGCTCGCCGCCAACGGCGTCGCGCCGTATCGCAACGTGCTGACGCACGGTTTCATGGTCGACGCCGACCGCGAGAAAATCTCGAAAAGCAAACAGGCTGGCGGCCACTCCAAACCACAGACCGCGGAAGCCTACGTCGGCAATTACGGCGCGGACATCGTCCGGCTGTGGGTAGCATCGCAGGATTTCCGAAACGACATCACCGTCAGCGAGGAACGGATCAAAAAAGTCGCCGAGGCGTATCGTGGCATTCGCAACGCCTTCCGCTACCAGCTCAGCAACCTCTACGACTTTGACCCGGCGCAACACACCGTTGCCGACAGCGAGTTGACCGGGCTCGACCGCTGGATTCTTGACGCGTTCGCAAAGCTCGATGCCGACGTCCGCGCGGCGTTCGACAAGTGCGAATTTCATATTGCCTACCAGCGCATCACCCAATTCGTGTCGGTGGAGTTGTCAGCGGTGTATCACGACACGGTAAAAGATCGCCTCTACACATCACCCGCCAACTC
>CAJWEP010000296.1 GCA_913030945.1 uncultured Verrucomicrobiota bacterium | reverse complement strand
TGCCTGGCGAGGCCTCAAGGAAGGTCCAATGCTCGACGAGGTCTGCGATCGCATCCGCGAGATGAAGGAAAACGGCAAGTCACGCCCGGACGCCTCGTTGGGATTGATCGAGAACCAGGCCGTCGCCGACCGACTCAAGGAGGCCGGCCTCTCCTGTTACGGCCACAACCTCGAAAGCTCGCGCCGGTTTTTCGCGGAGCATTGCACAACACACACGTTCGAGGACCGGCTCAGGACGATTCAGTTTTTGAATAACGCCGGCATCAAGATTTGTTCCGGCGGCATCATCGGGATGGGCGAGGCGCACGAGGACCGGGTGGATCTGGCGTTGGAGCTGCGAGAGATCGACGCCAGCGTCGTGCCGGTGAACATCCTCAACCCGATCGAGGGCACACCGCTCGAGCACCAGGAACCGCTCCCGCCGATGGAAATCCTTAAGACGATTGCCGTGTTCCGGTTCATCCTGCCTCGCAAGGAAATCATGATCGCCGGCGGCCGCACGGTAAACCTGCGAGACATGCAGAGCATGGTGTTCACCGCTGGCGCGAGCGCGCTGATGGTTGGCAATTACCTGACCACGCTCAACCAGCCGGTCGAGAAGGATCTGCAGATGCTGCGCGACCTCGGGCTCGATCCCGACTGGGACAATGACTTCGCCGATCAGGCGTCAAGCGGGGGCTGTGGCAGCCATTGCGGTTGCGACGAACCGGCCAAGGCTGCCGCAATCGCCTGAACCATCCGGCAAAAATGACTGCGCCGCTCGGCAGAAACAACGGCGGTTACAACGGCGACACCATCGACATCAACGACGTGCTGCAACGCACACTCGCCGCGGCCAAGGCGCACGACTGGTCGGTCGAACGCCTCCCAAACGCAGACGAGCTGCCGCTGTACGGTTTTCAGCGCTTGGCCAAGGAGCCGCGACTGACCGTGTACATTTCCACCGGCATCCACGGCGACGAACCGGGCGGGCCGCTGGCGTTGATCGAGCTACTCGAGGCCAACACCTGGCCAGCCGATGCCAGCCTGTTCCTCTGTCCCTGCCTCAACCCGACCGGCTTCCTCAACAACACCCGCGATAATAAAACCGGCACCGACCTCAACCGCGACTATCGCCACATCAAGTCCGGCGAGGTGCTGGCACACACGGCTTGGATTGACAAGCTGCCACCATTCGATTTTGGCATCTGCCTGCACGAGGACTGGGAAGCCAGCGGCTTTTACCTGTACGAGCTGAACCCGGACAACCTGCCGTCCGTGTCGGGGGACGTCATCGACGCCGTCGCCGAGGTTTGTCCGATCGACCGCTCCGAGCGCATCGACGACCGGCCGGCCAGGGGCGGCATCCTCAAGCCGGTCGTCTCCCCCGAGGCAAGGCCGCTTTGGCCTGAGGCATTTTACATCGTGCTGAAAAAAACCCGCCTCTCGTACACGCTCGAGGCGCCGTCCGATTTCCCGATGACAACACGCATCAATGCGCTTTGCACCGCAGTCAAAACGATGCTAGATTCGCACTTGGCCAAGCTGATGAAATGAAACCTGAAACGGCTGAGAAACTACTGGTGTGGATTTTGCGTGGTGCAGGCGTCGTCTGCACATTGGCGATTGTCCCGATGCTGATGCCAATCGCGTGGGCGCAGTCCGCTCATGCAGCTATCGGCCTTGGGGAACTGCCCGTTGAGCCGATCGTCGAGTACCTCGTGCGCGGCATGTCTGCCATGTGCGCCCTGTACGGTGGACTACTGCTCCTGCTGGCGAATGACGTACACCGGTATCGCCGGGTCATCACTTATCAGGCCATCGCCATTTTGACAATAGCCACCTGCGGGACAATCATCATGCACAGCCTGCCCGATCTGGGAAAATATGTCCTCATCGACGGCATCAGTTGCTGGCTCTACTGCGTCCCCATCCTCTGGCTGCAAACCAGGCTGACAAGGAAATAGCCAATGCTACCGGCCCTGGCCTCCATCCTCCTCCTGAGCTCGGCTGCCTTTTACGGGCAAACCGAAACCAAGACCGTCATCCGGGCCGAGATGGAAATCCTGTTCCAGAACCCGGACGGTGGCTGGCCAAAGAACGTGGAGTGGGATTCTTTCAAGACCCTGCGGGAAGCCGAAAAGGACAAGGAACGAAACAAGAACCGCAAGAGCACTTTCGACAACAGCGCCACCTACACGCAGATCCGCAACCTGTCCAAGTCGTTCAAGGCCACTGAAAACCGGCGTTACCGGCGGACGGCCGAACGCGGACTTGACTACATCTTCCGTGAGCAGCGACGCAGCGGCGGCTGGCGCGGCTCCGACGTGGATGCCATCACCTACAATGACGACGCCATGATCGGGGTGATGCAGTTGCTTCGCGAAGTCTCCGAAGGCCGGGCGCATTTCTCGTGGGCTGACCCTGAAACCCGCCGAAAAGCCAGGCGAGCACTCGATCTTGCCATCCGCGTCACGCTCGACTGCCAAATCAATGTCAACAATCGCAGGACGGGCTGGTGCCAACAGCACGATCACAAGTCGCTCAAGCCGGTCAAGGCACGGACCTACGAACTGCCGTCCATCTCTGGAGCCGAAAGCGTGGGCATCGTCCTTTTCCTGATGGAAATCAAGACCCCAAGCGACGAGGTCATCGAGGCAATCGAGAGCGCCGTTGCCTGGTTTCAAAAGTCGGCCATCAAGGGTGTTCGAATCGAGGCGTTCCCAATCGAGCCGGTGAAGGACGGCAATAAGATCATCTCAAGTGACAAGCGTGTGGTCAGGGATCCCGATGCGGAACCGGTCTGGGCCCGCTTTTACGAGATCGGCACCAACCGCCCGTTTTTCTGCAATCGCGACGGCATCAAGGTCTATTCCCTTGAGCAAGTTAAACTGGAACGGCGCACCGGCTACTCATGGTATGGCACCTATGCCGACTCTCTTCTTGCCAGGGACTATCCCCGGTGGAAAAAACGGCTCAACCGGTGAAGAAAATAAACAGCACCGGGGAGTAGAGACCAAAATCGGCCATGCCAAGCGCCTCGCTGAAATCGGCCTCGGGTAGGATGACTATTTGGCGGCAGCCTCCTCGACGAGTCGCAGGGACTCGTGAATGAGAATCTCGGCGGTCCTCTCCCCAAGGCAGGTGCGGGTGACGTAGTCGTACCTCTCGA
>CAJWEP010000295.1 GCA_913030945.1 uncultured Verrucomicrobiota bacterium | reverse complement strand
TCCGTGCAATGAAGTCTGGTGGATTCCGTTTTCAGAGGTCAGGGGCAAACAGTCCATCTGTACCAACATTGAGCACGATCTGTTGGTTGAATACCGAGGCAACATCGATGGCCTCAAAAAGTGTCACCGAGAACTCAGGTTTTAAAAAAAGCCTACAAATATTGAGTGAAATCAACCCCGAATTGAAGTTTGAGATTTAATCAGCCATGAAAAGAGTCGTCCCATTAGCGGCTGCATTACTGGCGCCTCTGGCGGTGTTGACCCAAGAAAAAAAGGAGGGATACGAGAGTAGCTTCGAATTGCCCGGCTCACGAGCCGAGGTTTACAAGACGATCGGCGACGTGAAGTTGAAGGTTTATATTTACGAGCCGAAGGGGCACAAGGCCGGCGCCAAGCGTCCAGCGATCGTGTTTTTCTTTGGTGGTGGTTGGACCGGTGGAACCCCGAAGCAATTTCAGGAGCACTGCCGCTACCTCGCCTCGAAGGGGATGGTGGCGATGACCGCCGATTACCGGGTCTCGAGCCGGCAGGGCACCAAGCCGTTCCACTGCGTGCGCGATGGCAAATCCGCCGTGCGCTGGATTCGCCAAAATGCCAGACGACTTGGAGTCGATCCGAATCGTATCGTTTCCGGTGGTGGCTCGGCTGGAGGCCACGTTGCCGCCTGTACCGGTATATTGCCGGAGCACAACGAACCGGGCGAGGACGACAACGTCAGTTCCGTGCCTAATGTGCTTGTGCTTTACAATCCAGTCATTTCCACCGCATTAGCAGATGGTGTGAAGCCTTATGGTGGCGATAATAATGAGGCCTTAATGAAGCGGCTGGGACTGAAAGAGCCTGCGACTTTGTCGCCGTATCACAACATTCGAAAGGGTCTGCCGCCGACACTCGTGCTCCACGGCAAGGCAGACACGACGGTGCCTTACTTGACCGCCGAGGCGTACGTGAAACAGGCCACCAAAACCGGTTTGCGTGCGGAGTTGGCCGGCTACGACGACATGCCGCACGGCTTCTTCAACCTCGGCCGGTACGACAACAAAATGTTTCTCGCCACTGTCACGCGCATGCACGAGTTCCTCGGCTTACTTGGCTATGTGAAAGACAGGCCAACGGTCGAGAAACACCTCAAGCGCCTGGCCAAGCGGGAGTGATTTTGCCTTGAGCGCCGAACCAAAAAAACTTGGCCTGATGGTGTCGGTGGCGCCCGATCAACCCGGCTTTGGCCAAGCGCTCGATCTGGCGGCGAAAGGCTTGGCCAAGGGCGAGAAGGTTTTTCTCTACTGCATTGACGACGCGGTGCCGGGCATCGGTGACCCGCGCCTGGCCAAGCTCAAGGCCGACGGCCTGAACCTGTTCGGTTGTGCCTACAGCATGCGCCAGCGCAAACTGCCACTCGACGACTCGGCGGTTTTCTCCGGTCTCTCGATGCTCAGCGACATCATGGCCGACACGGATCGGTTCGAGAGTTTCAACTGACACCTGGCCAGGCGCGCTCAGCCGGGGACGGTGAGCGACTGGCCGTTGTCCTTCGGGCCAAGCGCGAGCAGGAACGGCGCGGCGACCTTGGCGAAGGCGTTCGGCTTGCGCGCGGAGGCGGCCCCGGCGCCGAAGCAGGTCTGCAGCATCTCGGTGTTGACCACGCCGGGGCTGAGCGGCACGCAGGCCATGCCGCTCGGCAGTTCCTCGGCCATCGCCTTGCTCAGGCCTTCCATCGCCCACTTGGTCGCACAGTAGGGCGCCACCTCGGGCGAGGTGCCGCGGCCCCAGCCGGAACTGAGGTTCACGATCACGCCGTTGTTGCGCTCGATCATCGCCGGTGCAAAATGCCGCGTGACATTCGCCACGCCCTTGATGTTGATGTCGATTACCGCGTCGAACTCCGCCGCCGGCACGTCGACGAGGTTGGCGTTGGCGTTCATGATCGCCGCGTTGTTGATGAGCAGGTCGGGCGCGCCGTGTTCGGCGAGCATGCGCCTGGTCCAGTCGGCGACGGCGCGGTCGTCGGTGACGTCCACCGCCGCAAAGTCGTGCGCTTGGCCAAGCGAGGTTTGCAGCTCGGCGATCTGGTCGGCGGAGCGGCCGCAGCCGATGACCTTGTGCCCCAGCCGTGCGAACTCATCGGCCAAGCCACGGCCGATACCGCGGGTCACGCCGGTGATGACGATGATCTTGGCCAAGGGCGGGAGTGGTTACGGCTTGATCGGTTGAAGCCTGATGTTGCGGATGCGCGTCACGGTCTGGAACGAGGTGATGCCGATCGGCACCGACAACTCGATCGGCCCGGGTCGCGGCGCGATGGAGCGGTCCTCGAGCAGGAGGTCCACCACCATCTCATCGTCCATCCAGCACTGGATCTTGCCCGGCGTCACGCGCACCCGGAAACGGTACCACTGGTGGGTTTTGAATTCCTTGAACGTGGCGGTCTCGTTTTCCGAGGCGTCCATCCCGTCGATGCTCGAGATGCCGACCACCGTGCCGCCCCAGCCGCCGGGGATGAACGACGCATATGTGTCGCCCACCGGGAAGGTCAGCCCGCAGAAAAAGTCATTGCCATCCAGCTTCATCGCCTCGGCGGACAGCTCGTAGTTCGTGCGCGGGATGTTCTCGTGGGCGAGGTTGATGCCGGAGATCAGTTCGCCCATGGCGATGTGGATCTCGCCGTCCTTCACCTCGATCGCACCTCCGCCGGCAAAGTCGGTGACCTCCCAGCCGGTGAGGTCTTTGCCGTTGAACAGTTCGGTATTGCTGCCACCCGGCGTGACGCAGCCGGTGCCCAGCGCGGCGATCAGCAGGCCGGCGAACACGGCTGCTCTTGATTCAAATATTCGTTTCAATGGTTTCATAAGGCGGCGACCGACAAAATGGCGGCATCCCGTGAATCAATTCAAGTTTTATTCCGGGTGATTTTTGCCTGGGCAATTGACTGCGAAATGCACGGACTGCTTCCTCGGTCGATTCCTCGACCGGCTCGGCTTCCTCCACCGCATCGCCACTCGACGATGTCTCCTCGGACCGTTCCTGTTCCTCTGGTTCAAACGACTCGACCAACATCTTGGTCAAGTCCAGTTCCTCCAAAGGACCGTCTAGTCCCACTAGTCCGGTTTCTTTAGGGAGGCTATCCGTTGCCTCTGCTACTTCTTCTGCCATGCTTA
>CAJWEP010000294.1 GCA_913030945.1 uncultured Verrucomicrobiota bacterium | reverse complement strand
ACCGAGGGCCCTTGGCCAAGCACGGCGGACGGCGGCGGCTCGTCACTCGAGCTGGTCTCTAGCATTGGCAGCGAACGTGACCCCGCCAACTGGCGCGCCAGCTTCGTGCCCGGCGGCACCCCGGGCGATGTGATTTTCGCCGAAATCATTCTTTTAAAGGCCGCGGCATCTGACACACACCGACCCCGGCTTGCTATTCGCTTCGCAGCCCTTCCAGGCAACTCATATTCCCTTCACGCTACCGACGACCTTGTCTCGGGCATCTGGGAGAAACTCCAGACCAATGAATTTGTGACGGAACCAAAGGTCGTTGAGTTTGCCGTCTGGCCCAAGGCAGGTGTTGGACATCGATTCTACCGTGTGTCGACCCCATGAAGATCTACAGGTCTTATAGGAACCTGCCTCCTCTTGCGGGGATCAGCAGCTTTGAAGATGCCCTGCACCCTGGATTTTCTGTCGCGGAATGTGTCCGCCGCCTGCAAGCCGTGGGGGATCAGGAGCTTCAATTCAGCACGTCGCACGAGACCGTCCGCCCCGATTTGAAAACATTTTCCACCTCGGGCTGATTTTTGCATTTTCCTGAAACCCGATTTCCGCCACTCTACTGGCGATGCGCTTTCGCCGCCAGGCCCGCGAACGGGCCATCCAGTTCCTATTCCAGCATGATGTGAACCCTCCTGAGGCCATCGAGGAGGAGCTCGACCGCTTTTGGAAATCCCAAACCAGCGCCGCCATCGCCGAGGATCACCAGCCGGCCACTTGGGGCAAACCCTCGGAGCCGGAACCTCCAACGCCCGAGGACGACGAAGTCCGGCAGTTCGGCGACCCCCTCATCCGCGGTGTACTGGAAAAACTCAGCGAACTCGACGGCATCATCGGGGAGCAGACACGCAACTGGGACATCGAACGCATCGCCAAGGTGGACCGGAACATCCTGCGACTGGCCATTTACGAGATGCTGCACCGCGACGACATCCCGCCGGTGGTCAGCATCAACGAGGCGATCGACATTGCAAAAAAATTCTCCACCGAGAACAGCGGCCGATTCGTCAACGGCATTCTCGACAAGGTCAAGGGCAGGCTCATGCGTCCGGCGCGAACCACCGCCAACTGAGTCAGCCATCGGGAGAAACGCTTGGCCAAGCCCTACATCGACCTGCACCTGCACACGCTCTTCTCGGATGGCGTCTCCACACCCGAGCAGGTGGCCGAGGAGGCACAGAAGATGGGTCTCGCCGCCATTGCACTGACCGACCACGACACCATCGAGGGCTGCCCGCGCCTGGCCAAGGCCTGCGCCGAGCGCGGCATCGAGTTCGTCCCCGGCACCGAGTTGTCCACCGACATCGAGGGGCACGAGATGCACCTGCTCGGTTACTTCCTCGACACGATGAACGAGGAACTGATCCGCGAAACCACCCGCTACCAGCAAAACCGCACCAACCGTGTCCACGACTTGATCCGGCAACTCAACTCGATCGGAGTGGCCCTGCGCGCCGACCAGGTCTTCTCCTTGGCCAAGTGTAGAGCTCCCGGCCGCCCGCACGTGGCCCGGGCGCTCGTGAGACACGGTTTTTGCGGAACGATGGATGAGGCGTTCGCCCGCTATCTCCGCAAAGGCACCCCCGGCTGGACACCCAAGGTCAACGTCCCATTTGAGGAGGGCATCCGGCTGATCCATCAGGCCGAAGGCTTGGCCGTCATGGCCCATCCCGGCCTCAACAAAATCGATCACCTGATCCCCGACATGGTTCGTGCCGGGCTCGACGGCATCGAGTGCTGGCACAGCAGGCATCCAAAGAGCACCGCCAAGCGTTATCGCGAAATGGCCGCGCGCCTTGGCCTGCTATCCACCGGCGGGTCGGACTGCCATGGCCCGGGTAGGGGCCAGCCCATCATTGGAACAGTTTGCGTGCCGTACGATATCCTTGACGAGATGAAACGCCGCCTCCCCCGCTCCACCGTAAGCGTGCAGGTTTAATCACATGGGTTTGTTCAGCAAGTTCTTTTCCGGTCTGAAAAAGACGCAGTCCAAGCTGTCCACTGAGATCCACCGGATTGTCTCCCGCTCGCCCAAACTCACCGGCGATGACATCGAGGAACTCGAAGCCGCGCTGCTCGCCTCCGACATGGGCCTCGCCATCACCCAGCGCATCATCGATGTCGTCCGCGAAACGTACCAGTCGGGCGGCGGCCAGGCCGGCAGCGTGCTGGAAGTCGCCCAAGCGGAAGTTGTTTCCTGTCTCGGCGAGAGCACCGCCCACTTGGCCAAGCGCGACGGGCTGACAGTGGTTTCGCTGGTCGGCGTAAACGGCACCGGCAAGACCACCACGGCGGCCAAATTGGCCCACCGTGTGAAGGCCGACGGCGGCAGTCCGATGCTGGCCGCGTGCGACACGTTTCGAGCCGCCGCCATCGAGCAACTGAACCTGTGGGGAACACGGCTCGACATCCCGGTCGTGAGCAGCAACTACGGCGCTGACCCGGCGTCGATCGCACATGACGCTGCAAAGTCAGCACTCGGCAGGAGCATCGATTATTTGTTCATCGACACCGCAGGCAGGTTGCACACCAAGCACAACCTGATGCGCGAACTGGAAAAACTGCACCGGGTGATCGGCGACAAAGTCGACGGCGCGCCGCATGAAACACTGCTTGTGATCGATGCCTCCATCGGGATGAACGCCCTGAACCAGGCGCGGGAGTTCAACAAGTCGGTACCACTGACCGGGCTGGTCATCACCAAGCTCGATGGCACGTCCAAGGGCGGGATGGTGGTGGCCATCCAGCACGAGCTGGATTTACCGGTCAAGTTCATCGGACTGGGTGAACAACCGGACGACCTTCGGCCCTTCTCCACGGCTGATTACGCCCGGGCACTTTTTTTTGAAGAGTAAATGACCGTTTTGCGTTCGCTTTGCCCGGAGCACTTGACCTGCGAAGATTTAACGACAACCCTTTGCTGCAGGCCGCCCCGGTAGCTCAACTGGATAGAGCAACGGATTTCTAATCCGTAGGTTGTGGGTTCAAGTCCCGCCCGGGGTACCACTTGTTTTTCACGCCCCCCCCTTTGCAGCCACGCCTTGGTATTGGAAAACGGCGTCCTTTGTGAACACGGCCCTATCGATCAACTGCTAAAGAATCCCGCTTCCCAAATTCTCCAGTCCTTTCT
>CAJWEP010000293.1 GCA_913030945.1 uncultured Verrucomicrobiota bacterium | reverse complement strand
AAATCCTCCACCTGGTTGCCAGGCAACTCAAGGCGCTCTGCCCGCCGACGATGCGCCTCGAGGTCGAGTTGGGCCACGCGGCCGATCCCTACATCGTCTCGCCGACCGGCCCCTTGGCCAAGGCCGCGCTCGAGTCGCTCAAGACCGCGTTCGGCCACGAGCCGGTGCTGCTGCGCGAGGGCGGTTCGATCCCGATTGTCGAGCATTTCGCCCGCATCCTGAAGGTCGACACCTACCTGCTTGGCCTCGCGCTGCCGGACGACAACCTCCATTCGCCCAACGAAAAAATGGATCTCGAGGTGTTCACACGCGGCATCTGGATGAGTGCCAACCTCTGGACGAACCTCGCCGAGGCGTAACAATGGTCAACTCGCTGCTGGTTCATGAAATCTACCTGAGCATCCAGGGCGAAAGCACCTTCGCCGGGCAGCCGTGCGCCTTCGTCCGGCTCACCGGCTGCGACCTCCGCTGCTCCTACTGTGACACCGCCTATGCCTTCGCCGGCGGCAAATCGATGACCGTCGACGAAGTTGTCTCGGCGCTCGAGGCGCTATGCGATTTCACCGGCGAGCCCGGCAACAAACTGCCGCTCGTTGAGCTCACCGGCGGCGAGCCGTTGCTGCAAAAAAATATCCACCCGCTGATGAACCGCCTCTGCGACATGGGCCTCACTGTGCTGGTCGAGACCAGCGGTGCGCACGATATCAACACGAGCGATCCGCGCGTACGGCACATCATGGATTGGAAATGCCCTAGCAGTGGCGAGTCGGCCCGGATGCTTGCAGAAAACATCGCGCACCTCAAACCGACCGACGAGGTGAAGTTCGTCATCGGCACCGAGCAAGATTACGACTGGGCCAAGTTGCAACTTGCCGAACACCAACTCGCTGAAACCTGTCCGGTTCTTTTCTCGTGGGTCGAACCGCTCGAAGCGCAACAGCAGGACGAGTTGCTCAAGCCGGTGCCGCCCGGTCACACGCCGATCACACGCCGCGAACTCGTCGAGCGAATCACCCGCGACAAGTTGCGCGTGCGTTTCCAGTTGCAGATGCACAAGTTCATCTGGCCGCCCGACGAAAAGGGTGTTTGAGTCGTGAAAAAAAAGGCCAACAAAACCATCGGGCAACTGCGCCGTTACGAGTCGCGCAACGTCACGTTCATCGAGCCGGACGGCAGTTGGCCGATCGTCTGGGAGCGGGCCAAAGGCATGCGTGTCTGGGATGACGCAGGGCGCGAGTATCTCGACTTCACGGCGGCGTTCGCCGTGGCGGCGGCCGGGCACGCCAACCCCCGCATTGTCGCCGCCGGCCAGCGCCAAATGGCCAGGCTGCTGCACGCAATGGGCGACATTCACCCTCACGCGCTCAAGGCGGAACTGGCCCGCGAGCTCAGCAGGATCACCTTCCAGCGCCTGGCCAAGCGCACCGGCAAAACGATCTTTTGCAGCTCCGGCTTCGAGGCGGTCGAGGCCGCGCTCAAGACCGCCCACCTCGCCACCGGCCGAACGCGGATCATTGCTTTCGAGGACGCCTATCACGGCCTCGGCTACGGCTCGCTCAACGCCACGTGGCGCAGCGATTTTCGCTCACCGTTCCGCCGCCAAATCGGCGGGTTCGCCAGCTTCCTCCCGTTCCCCCGCGCCCAGGCCGACTTGGCCAAGCTCGAGCCGCGCTTGGCCGCCGTGTTACGCAAACACAAGGTCGGCGCGATTTTGGTCGAGCCCATCCAGGGCCGCGGCGGCACGAACATCCCGCCGCCCGGCTTCCTCAAGCTGCTCCGCAATGCCTGCAACAAGCACGGAGCGCTGCTGATTTGCGACGAGGTGTACACCGGTTTTGGCCGCACCGGTCGCTGGTTCGCCAGCGAACATTTCGGAGTGACACCGGACATCCTCTGCCTCGGCAAGGCGCTAACGGGCGGCTTCCCGTTGTCGGCCTGCGTGGGTAGCGCGTCGGTGATGGATCGAGCCTGGCCGCAGTCCGCCGGCGAGGCGATCCACACCAGCACGTTCCTCGGCCACCCGGTTGGCTGCGCGATGGCGCTGGCGTCCCTGCGCGAACTCGACTCGCGCAATCTGCCCAAACGCAGCGCCGAGATGGGCAGACTGTTCCTTGATGAACTCCGGCGCTTGGCCAAGCGGCTTGGCCAAGCGCGCTGCCAAGCACGCGGCCTTGGCCTGATGGTTGCGCTCGAGCTGTTCCACGACGACGGCGCGCCCGCCGCCGACATCGCCTTGGCCGCGACCAGGCGACTGCTGGACGACGGTTTCATCCTGCTGCCGGAAGGCGACCCGGCGAACATCCTGTCGTTCACGCCGCCGCTCACCGTTGGTAAGTCGCACATCACGAAGTTAATCCGTTCGCTTGGCCAAGCGCTCGAGGAGGCCTACGCATGAACCTCTCCGAGATTCGCAACCTCCTCCGGGAGGAGGACATCATGTTGACCAAGTCGCTTGGGCAAACCTTCATGCACGACCAAAATCAACTCCGCAAAATCGTCGCCTTGGCCAAGCTCACCGCTGCCGACCATGTGATCGAGATTGGCCCCGGGCTTGGATCGCTGACCGGGTTGCTGCTGCAAACCGCTGGCCACGTCACCGCCATCGAGACGGATCGGCGACTGGTTAAGTTGCTCGATGAGCGGTTCGGCGAACGCGGAAACTTTAAGCTGCAACACGCCGACGCGATGAAGGTCGTCCGTAAGTCGAAGTTCGATTGGTTGAAACATAAGCTCGTCGCTAACCTGCCGTACTCGATCGCATCGCCGCTGCTCATCGATCTCGCCGCCTCGGCGGGACGGCCGCGTGGCATGATCGTGACGCTGCAACTTGAGGTAGTGCAACGCCTTCTCGCTCAATCGGCCACGAAAGAGTACGGCGTGCTCACGTTGCTGATCGGCCTGCACTACGCGACCGGCGAATCGTTCGTGATCCCGCGAGGCTCGTTTTATCCCGAGCCCAACGTCGACTCCGGCTGCATCGAACTGCTCCACCGTGAGACCCCGCTGCTACTCCCGGAGCTATGCCCGGTTTTCAAAAAAATCGTTAAGCGCGTCTTCGCTGAGCGCCGCAAAAAGATGATGAAGCTACTCAAGCGAGACTGGCCCGAAGCCGCTGTGGTGGAGGCGTTCGACGCGCTTGGCCTCGACAAAAAAATCCGCGCCGAGCGCGTCACCCTCGAGCAATTCGCCGAACTCACCCAACGCCTG
>CAJWEP010000292.1 GCA_913030945.1 uncultured Verrucomicrobiota bacterium | reverse complement strand
GCACCTGCGGGCTCTTCGCCCTGATGTCGGTGCTGGTCATCGTGGGAGGCGCGCTGGACATCCGCAAACTGTTCCGCCGCCTTCGCGAACGGGAGGCCTCCGGCGACTCCGACGACGCCGATTGACCGTTCTTTTGTTTTTAAATCCGCCCGACCGAGGCTAACTTTCCCCCCAGCACCCATGGAGTTGACCATCGAGACGTTCCGACAGCAGATCGACGCGGCGATGCAGTCGTACGACCGCCACGTGGTCTGCGTCTTCAAGACGCCGGACGACTGTCTCGAGGCAATCGAGCGGCTCATGCTCAAGGCGATCAAGGCCTACGAGAACCGCGCCGACGGCATGCGCCACGGCATCGCGCTCGACAAGGAAATCACCATCATGCTCAGCCAGACGGAAAACGGCCCGCCGCTCTGCGGCATCTACTTCAACCTCCACACGCCGTACAGCCGCGAGCACGGCGGACACAACATCACTGAAACCAGAACCAGGGCCGGAGCCAACCCGTCGGACTGACGGGGCTCACTTCGGCCTGGCCTCGTCGCCCATCCAAATCTCCCCCTCGACGATATCTGCCACGGCGTAGGTGTCCCACGCCGGGCCGGAGACGCGAACCTGGCCCACCTTTTTCCCGAGCCGGTAAATGGCGAATTGCTGGCCAACCGCTGGCAGGCCCTGCAAGCCAAAGTCGAGCACCACAAAGTTGAGCCGTGGATTTGTGCGCACCACCTTGCCCTTCACGCGGAACGCCACCGGGGTGACAATTGTCCCGCCGCCCGGCTTGGCCAAGGGCTGCATGGCCCCACCCCATCTGCCCGGCAGGGCGCATCCAGCCAAGCCCAGCGCCACGACCGCTGTCAGCCACTTCAGCACCCCCACAGCATAACGCTTGGCCAGGCGCGTGCCACGAAAAACAGTTCCGTCTTCGCCCTGACCTACCGCCCTGCTAGGCTTGGCCAAGCGGAACGAACCATGAGCGACACACCCATTCTTGAGATTTGCATCGACTCGGTGGCCTCGGCCATCGCGGCGGAACAGGGCGGCGCGGCCCGCGTCGAGCTGTGCCAAAACCTGTTCGAGGGCGGCACCACCCCCAGCCTCGGCACGGTGTACCACTCACTGCAGCAGGTCGGCATCAAGGTCAACGTCATCATTCGGCCCCGCGGCGGCGACTTCCTCTACTCCGACGACGAATTCGCCGTGATGCAGCACGACATCGTCGCGCTCAAGGAAATGGGCATCAACGGCGTGGTCATCGGCCTGCTCAACGCCGACGGCACTATTGACACCGGACGCTCCAGCCAATTGATAGAACTCGCCCGGCCGCTTGAGGTGACCTACCACCGCGCGTTCGATGTCACCGCCGACCCGTTCCGCAGCCTCGACGACATCATCGGCCTGGGCGTCGAGCGGCTGCTCACTTCCGGGCAGGAGCCGTCGGTACTCGAAGGGGTGGAGTTGATCGCCGAGCTGGTGCGCCGCGCCGGCGACGACATCATCATCATGCCCGGCGCCGGCATCACCGAGAAAAACCTGCCGCGCATCATGCGCGAAACCGGTGCCAGAGAATATCACCTGACCGGCAGCGCGCCGGTGCTAAGCAAAATGGAGTTTCGCAATGAACGCTGCTTCATGGGCAAGGCGCTCTACCCGCCCGAGTTCTCGCTGAAAGTCACCGACGCCGACAAGATCCGCAACTGCGTCCAACTGCTAACCGACGGGGAATAAACCTGGCCAAGCGCTCGGCTACATCTTGGACCTTGCCTTATCGAGAATTTTGCGCTCGCGCTCGCTCAGGCTGTGGATGCCCTGCTTGGAGATCTTGTCGAGAATAGGGTCCACCTCGCGGCTCATGAAATCTCCCTCGGCCACCTCGGCCGCATCGACCACCTTGGGCTTGCGCCAGTTGCGGCGGCGCGTGACGCCCGAACCCTTGGCCGGATCATCCGAGACGAACCGAATCCTGGGCATGCCCAGCAAAAACCGCATCAATCCACCATTCCGCACCAATATCGCCACGTAAAATGCCCCGTACAACAAGCCACCCAAATGCGCCGCATGCGCCACTTGATCTCCCGTTGCGGTGCGAATCGCGATCGAGATGCTCACGACCGCAATTGCCAGGCTACCCCAGAAAATCCAATGCAGTTTCATCCGCAGCGGCACGACAAAAAACAGCAGCAGATAGACTTCGCGATGCGGGAACAACCGCGCCAGAACTCCCATGAATCCGAACACGCCCGCACTGGCCCCCACCATCGGCCCGGCAAATTGATTTGGGAACAACGCCGCGAACCCCAGTTGAAACAACGCCCCGATTATACCGCTGACCAAATACAATCCGATAATCTCACGTCGTCCAATCGCCGACTCCAACGCACGCCCGATGAAAAACAAGCCCAGACCATTCATCAGCAAATGCATCACACTGCCATGCAAAAACTGGTAAGTGAACAATTGCATCGGCAACAGCCAGGAAATCTGTCCCGAATCCAACGCAAGCCACTGGCCAACAATCGACTTTGCGAACAAGTCCATCCGCGCGGACAAACTGTTGGGATCGATTAAAAGCTGCAACAGAAAGACCACAATGTTGATCGTCAGCAGAATGGCCCATCCGGACCACGGCTTCTGCATCGATGGCGCACGGAACTGCGGTTCCTCCGGCCTCATGTAGGGTCGATCATCCAACATCGTCGAACGGCAGTTTAACACATGATTGCGCCCCGGCCAATCATATCGCTTGGCCAAGCCGGCGGATGCCCTCGCGGATGTCGGCCTCGGACGCGGCCCCAAAGCTCAGGCGCATCTCGTGGCTTGGTTTGGTCCGTGTCGGGTCGTCGGCGTAGCACAGGCCGCCCGGCACGTAGAGTACGTTGCGATCGAGTACTCTCTTGAAGAAGCGCGACTTCATCCCGGTGTTCACCTTGCGCGGCAGCACGGCCCAGACGTTCAGGCCGCCCTCCGGTTGCTCCCACTGCACTGTCCCGGGAAAATACTCGCGGATCGCGTCGGTCATCGCCTTGGCCTTGGCGCGGTAACACCGTTGCACCTTGGCCAGGTTTTTATCGTACAGGCCGGAGGCGAGCGCGCGGCTGACGAGTTGCTGAATCAAGTGGCTCGTGCCGAAGTCGTGGTTGCCCTTGATCCGCAGCACCGGCTCCAGCAAATTCCCCGGCAAGATGCCAAACCCCACCCGCACGCCGGTGGCAAACGGCTTGCTGTACGTGCCGGAGTAAATGACCCGATCCGCC
>CAJWEP010000291.1 GCA_913030945.1 uncultured Verrucomicrobiota bacterium | reverse complement strand
GCGGCGCCTCGGTGTAGAGCTTGCGAAACGTGGCCATCGATTTCTTCGCCTCGGCACTGGTCCCGCCGACTCTGCCCCAGATGCCGGTGAGCAGTTTAGTCGTCCGTGCATCGCCGAGGCTGTGCATTTGGCGAATATGGAGCGCCGTCAACTCGCCCTTGGCCAGGCGATCGTCGCGCACGGCCTGCAACAACGCACGCGCAAGGAGCGGTTGGCTGGAGAGCACGTTGAGCGCGGTGAACCGCTCGGCGGCGCGCAGCTTGGGCAAGCGGCTGATGAGCGCGACGGCGGCCTTGGCGTCGTTGAACCGGCCAAGCATCGGGATCGCGTCGGCGCGAAATTCCGGCTCGTCGATCAACGCGATGAGGGTGGCCACCGAGCCAGTGTCGCTGCGCGGCTTGAGCAGCGCAAAGGCAGACTTGCGCTTGGACATCGGTGCGGTTTTGTCGGCGAGCAACTGCCAGTTCCGGTCAAGCACATCCGCGTCGCCAAAGATGCCGCCGAGTTGATCGAGCAATCCCTGCGTCTCCGCATCGCCATCCCGTCGGTGACGGGCGGACACCGCCTTCCAGCCGGCAGGCGGCGGCGCGGCGGTACGGTCATTCAGCGAGTGGGCAAGCAAGCGCAATGCGCGCTTGGCCTCGGCGGCCTCGGCATGTTTCAAGTTCGCTACCAAGTGGTCGCGGCCGGCGTCGTGGCGGCCGAGGTACCAATGAACCGAGTCGGCCAACAGCGCGAGTTGCGTGCCCTTGGCCAGGCGCATGGCGCGCGCGGGGTCCGCAACCGCCGCCGGGGCGATGCCGAACCAAATCATGTTTGGCAGGCAGGTGTCGGCGTTGTCCTCGGCGTGCTTGGCCAAGGCCTCGGCGAGCGGCCAGCGCTCGGCATGGCTGCCCAGTCGCGGCAACGCACTGGCCAATGCAAGCCGCACCATCGGGGAGGAGGAGTCGCGCGCCAGTCGCACAAACAGCCCGGCACCCGACTCGGGTTGCTCGGTGAGCAGCGAGACGGCCCAGCTTCGCACGACGTCGCTTTCGTGCCGCAGCAAGTCTTCCGGCGTGCCGGCGCCTGTGGCGTGAAGTACCCACATCGCCCGGAGGACAATGCGCGGCTCACGATGCTGCAACAGTTTGCTCAAACGCGCGTTGGTGCCAGTGGCAAGGGTGCCGTTGGCGGCGCGTTCCTGCAGCAGGCGGCGGGCGGTGCGCACGTGCCAGTCGTTTTTGTGCAACTGCAGGTCGACGAGTTGCGCATCATCGAGTTTCTGCAAATCGACCTTCACCGGCTTGTACGTCGACGCCCAAGCCATGCGGAAGATTCGGCCGTTGGAGCGGTTCCAGCGCTCGGCGTGCGGGCTGTGGCAGTGCTGTTGGTCCACCCAGTCGATCATGTACACCGCGCCGTCCGGGCCGTAGTCGAGATCCACCCCCACGAAGTTCGTGTCGGCCACGGAAAGCTGATCCGTGCCGGCGTGGATTGTGTCGTAGCCGGAACCGCTTCGCAGGTTGATCTGCCGGTTCATCTGGCGGCCATGCAGGTTATGCGTGAAAAGTTGGTCACGAAACGGTGCCGGCCAATTGTCGCCAAGATAAATCATTGTGCCGACGTGCGAGTGGCCGCCGTACACCGCACGCGTGCCGGGTTTGCCCGCGCCACCGGAGCCGTGGCCGTATTGAGCAGAGGCGAGCATGAAGTTCTGCAGTCCCTTGCGAGAACGCCGCCCACCACTTCCGCGACTCACAAACGGCGCGTGGTTGCCGTTCACCTGATTCCAGTAATGCCCGCCTTGCACGACAAACGAAGTCGGACCGCGCCCCCAGTAGCTGCGGCAGTGGGTGATGAACATGTGACCGTTGTCATTGAAATCGATCCCCCACTGGTTGCTACCGCCCCGCGCAAACACCTCGAACTTGTGCCGCACCGGATGATAGCGCCAGACGCAGGCGTGCAGGCGAATCCGCTCGCCGGGCGGCGCGCCGGGCTTGCCGACGAGCGACTTGTTGAACACGCCATGATTGCCGTAAAGCCAGCCGTCCGGCCCCCATGTCAGGCTGTTCGGCGTCTCGTGCGTGTCCTGATAACCCCAGCCGTCGAGCAGCGCTACCGGATTGCCGTCCGGCACGTCATCGCCGTTGCGGTCCGGAATGAACAGCAAATGCGGCGCGGCGCCAAGCCACACGCCACCGAAACCCACCTCGATGCCGCTGACGAGGTTCAGTTTTTTGGCAAACACCGTTCGTTTTTCAAATGTGCCATCAGCATCGGTGTCCTCAAAAATCACCACGCGATCGCGGCCCTCGCCAACTGGCTGGCGTTGCGGATAACTGTGGGCCTCAACCACCCATAAGCGGCCGCGCGCATCGAAGGTAAAGGCGATCGGCTGCGTCACTTCCGGCTCGCGCGCAATGAGATCCACTCGGAATCCTTCCGGTACACGGATGCCGCTGTTGGTCGAATCATCGCCGGGATTGGGCTTGAGATGTTGCAGGACAGGACTGACTCGACGCGACGACTGGATGGCAACAGGCTCGCTGTCATGAAAACGGAAGTCGTCGAAATTAACATGCCCCCACGCGTCGGAGGACTCATCTACCACGCGAATGAAGATTGTTTTGCCACGCAGTTTCGTGAGGTTCACCTTCACCGCGCGCATGTCCTCAACTTCCTTGCCCGAGGCAGTGAAAAAGATTTTCCCATTCGCCTCTTGGCCAAGCTCCACGCGCGTAGTCGACTGTGAACCGCCGCCCACGAGAAAACTGCCCCACGGATGCGTCACCTCAAACGGCATGGAAGTCAGCGTACCCTGCCCTGCGTCTGAGTTCGTGCGCTCGTAGCCGCCCACCCAGAATCGTCCGGTGTGCTGGCTGGCTTGGCCCGGCCGGCGCGGCGTCACCGTGTCGCCCTCAATCGGGCCGCCCCTCCACACTTCACCCTTGGCCGTCCAGCCGCGCAACGTCCCGTCCTCAAAGCCAAGGTTACGTCCCTTGGGCGAGATGCCGCCCCGCTTGGCCAACGGCGCAAGTGCTTGGCTTTGGGGCGGTGCCGTTTGTCCAAGCGACTGCAGATGAATGTTGCGAAACTGCACCTTGGCCGGACCCGGCCCCGAGTGCAGTTGGATCGCCAAACGGCCGGAAAACTCGTGTACGCCCAACTCGTTATCCGTCAGATCCGCCGCCAAGTGACCATTCACCCACACCTGCATGCGCGGCCCGATTGCACGGATGCGGTAGTCGTTCCAGTCCGCCCGCTTGGCCAAGGCCTGGTACTCCGCCGCC
>CAJWEP010000290.1 GCA_913030945.1 uncultured Verrucomicrobiota bacterium | reverse complement strand
AACGGTGACGTCGCCGGCAACTGGCAAATCCTAGATGGTCCGACACCGCCTAAAACTGGTCTGCTCAATGATCTTGAAGAGATAACCCTGTCGGGCTGGGTTCGCTTCGATGAGGAGCAACTCGATAGAACGGGCTGGTTTGGCCAGAACGACGCTGTCGAATTTGGCATGATCGACTATGAGACCCTCCAGTATTGGACCCCTGCAGGCGCCATTGATTTTTACTTCGGGTCGATCATCGAGGATTGGACCCACGTCGCGATTGTGCATGGAGGCGGTACTATATCCGCCTATGTCGACGGTGAGAAAATGGGTAGTGTATCAGGGGGAAGGGTTGTTAGCTCCAATTACCCGTTTAACATCGGTGGTGGCGGCATTTTTGATGGCTCAGGTAATTTTTTCTATGGCGAAATCGATGATGTTGCAGTCTATGACGTCGCTTTGCAACCGGTTGAAATCAAACAAATCGCTGACGGCTTGTCTCCGTTAGCGGCTCCGCCAGCAAAGGCCCCGGTAATCAGCGTCGCGAACAACGGTGACGGCACTGTAACGGTTACCTTTGAGGGCACCCTGCAAACAGCACAGGAGGTCAATGGCCCTTGGACTGATGTGGACGGGACAAGCCCGCTGACAATAACGGCTGACGGCAAGGCCAGGTTTGGTCGAGCCAGAAAGTAAATCCCCCATGGAGCCAAGGTGAAGGCCTGAGTCTCACACCATCTGCCAGGCGCAGGCCGGTGCGCCGTATTTGTGCCATGGACTACTGACCGGTTGTTTTTGAAAGCGGCTTGATTACACTCCCGAGATGTTAGCCCGTTTACGATCCATTGGGTTCGTCGTTTTGATCCTCCTTGTCGCGGGCGAACAAAACCTGTTCGCTCAACTTCAGGAGAGAGCCTTCGAAATGGGTGATGCCGGCCAAAGGCATTCGAAGCTTTTCCGGCCGGTTGATGTCTCCGGGGCGGGCATTGATTTTGTTCATCGCTGGAATCCGCCCCTGAAACACAGGGACCAGCTTACGAATGCCTTTTCCGGGGCTGGTGTGGCTGCTGGCGACTATGATCAGGACGGCTATCCGGATCTGTTCATTTGCGGGCAAGTCGCGTTGCGGAAGTACCAGCGTGGCTTCACGCGAATGGGCAGCGGCGGGCAGTTGTTCAGAAACCTGGGCAATTTCAAGTTTGCAAACAGATCATCCCTGCTGAAACCGCCCGCACCCGCAGGGACTTGGGCAACCGGTGCCTCATGGGCGGATGTCGACAATGACGGCTGGCTTGACCTGTATGTGTGCGGCTTTGATTGCCCTAACCGGCTCTATTTGAACCGCCCCCAGGGTGACGGGCGTGTACTCATCGAAAGCGCCAGTGTCCTTGGCGTGGATTTTAGTGGTGCGAGCATCGTGGGCACGTTTGCGGACTATGATAGGGACGGTGACCTCGACTTGTTCGTGGTCACGAACAGGCTTCCGGTTCCGGCTTCGTTGCTAAACGAGCCCTTTTCCCTTGGCCGTGGCCCGAATGGCGAGCCGGTAATTCCCGAGACATTCCGGCAATATGCCGATGTAATCGTTCTTCCCGACGGGAAAGGGTTAAAGAAGATCGATGCGGGCCAGTACGATCATCTCTACCGAAATGAAGGTCCCGACAAACCATTCAAGGAGGTCACGCACGAGGCCGGTATGAGTGGCAACCACTACGGCCTTTCGGCAACGTGGTGGGACTGGAATAAGGATGGTTGGCCGGATCTTTATGTTGCCAACGATTTTTACGGGCCGGACCGGCTCTGGACAAACAACGGGCCAAACTCCGACGGCATCGTGACGTTTACCGATATGACCCGAGAATCGCTACCCCATACGCCGTGGTATTCGATGGGGGCTGACTTTGCTGATGTGAACAACGACGGTTGGATGGATTTGCTTGCCACCGACATGGCCGGCAGCACGCACTACAACTCGAAGATGCAGATGGGAAATATGTCCGGGCCCGACAGCGACTCATGGTTCTTGAATTTTCCCGACCCACCACAATACATGCGCAATGCCCTTTACCTGAACTCGGGGACGGAAAACTTTATGGAGGTCGCCCATCTTTATGGAGTTTCGAAAACCGACTGGACGTGGTCGGTCAACTTCGGGGATCTTGATAACGATGGGTGGGAGGACCTGTTCGTCACCAACGGAATGAGCCGCGACTGGCTGAATAGCGATCTCCGCGCAAGGGCACCTTCGAAGGATGGTTGGGACCGTTATTACGACTTCTGGTATGCGCAGAAACCTCTTCTCCAAACCAACCGGGTATTTCGCAACCAGGCCGGGGTGAAAATGCAGGAGAGCGGTGCGGAGTGGGGGTTGGACAGTAACGGTGTCAGTTTCGGTTCCATTTTGTCGGATTTGAACAGGGACGGAAACCTGGATGTGGTGGTGAACAACTTCAGTGGCCCTCCATCGATCTTCGAGAACACCGGTGCTTCAGGCCATCGGATTGTTGTGCAGCTTGTTGGAACGGCAAGCAACCGGTTTGGCATTGGCGCCACCGTGACGGTTCGGCTGGCAAACCCGGATCAAAAATTGACCCGCTATCTCACCTCGGCCCGGGGCTTCATGTCCTGCCCGGAGCCGGTCCTGCACTTTGGCCTGGGCAACCAAAAGGTAATCCAATCGCTGACAGTAAAATGGCCCAGCGGACGCAATCAGTCTTTTGAGAGCCTGCAGGCGAACCGGCGATACACGATCACCGAGCCGGCTACCGTTTCGGGTGAGGGGAAACCATCCCGGGAAAGGGATCCCCTGTTCGTGGCAGTTGATCGTTTGAAAGGTGTCCGCCATCGTGAGCGTCCTTTTGATGACTTTTCCCGGCAGCCGCTGCTCCCCGGTAAACACTCCCAACTCGGCCCCGGCATCGCCTTTGCAGATGTTGATGGTGACGGTCTGGAGGACTTCTACCTCGCCCAGGCAGCAGGCACCCCGGGGCGAATCTATTTCCGCAGGAATAAACAGGACAAAACCGGACACCTGTTCGAGATGCGAGGTTTGGATCCGTTCAGGCAGCATGCTGAATGCGAGGATGTCACGCCCCTTTTTTTTGATGCTGACAATGACGGTGACCCGGACCTGTACGTCGTCAGCGGGGGCGTCGAGGGCAGTGCGGGGTCGCCCGTGTTCAGGGATCGCCTCTACCTGAACGACGGGAAGGGCAACTTTTCATCGGCGCCAAGTGATGCACTGCCTGGTGTTACGGCGAGTGGTGGCCCCGCTGCGGTGGCTGATTATGACAAGGATGGGGAT
>CAJWEP010000289.1 GCA_913030945.1 uncultured Verrucomicrobiota bacterium | reverse complement strand
TGATGGCTATGACGACCAGCAACTCAATCAACGTAAAAGCTTTATTTATTCTATGCCTAACTCGCATAAAACCTAACCAATGTTGCCCCTGATTCTTTAAATTTGACTGCTTCGGGGGCAAGAGAACCCGATTATTCAATCCTAGGCAAGCATATTCTTGATGTTTTCAACGCTGAACTCGACGCGTTTCAGGCGCGCGGCGGTGGCGTGGTCATCCTGCACTCCACCACCATCGAGGACCGCACCCCGGCCAAGCTCGCCGAGCGCATCGGCTTGGCCGCCCAGCCGCGGACGGTCCAGTACCGGCACATGCTGTTCACGCTGAAGATCGCCGACCTGGAGCACCCGATCACCGCCAACCTGCGCCGTGAAATCTGGTTCCTCGACGAGCCGTACTGGCCGATGGTCGGCGACTTGAACCAAGTTCATCTGCTGATAACCGCCCTGGACATCGACGGCGAAGACCGGCCGATGATGTGGACGTTCGAGAAGCACCGGAGCCGGGCATTACACATGGACGCTCGACGACCCGCTCTTCCGCGTCATCATCCTGCGCGGCATCGCGTGGGCGGCCCGGAAAAGCCCGGCCGCCCTGCTCCCCGCGCTTCGCACAAAATAAGCCGTCCCACCGCTTGGCCAAGCGGGGCCGTGCTGTTACGTTCCCCCGCTAACCGGATGAGATGAGCAGGCAGGAAAAACTGATCGCCCGTTACGAGGAGTTTCACCAGCACACGACGAACCGGCGGATTCACTTCACCTGCGTGCCGCTGATCGCGCTGAGCCTGGTCGGGCTGCTTTGGGGCATCAAGATCCCGACGCCGCTCGGCGATGAGCTTTCATTCACGCTCAACGCCGGGGCCGTCTTCATCGGCCTGGCCTCGGTTTATTACCTGTTTCTGTCTCTTGGCAGCCTGCTGGGGATGCTGTACTTCGGTCTGGCTGCGAGCGTTCTCTGCATCAGTGTCGAGGCGAGTCCGCTCCCGCTGTTCACGACATCGCTAACGGTGTTTGTGCTGGCCTGGGCCGCGCAGTTTACAGGGCACGGCATCGAGGGAAAAAAACCGGCGTTCACGGAGGACGTCCAGTTTTTGCTAGTCAGCCCGGCGTGGCTGCTGGATGCGCTTTACAAAAAACCGGCACTTACTGTGTTGACGGCACTGCTCGTCGGCGGCGGGACGTTCGGCTTGGCCGACCGGTTGTTTACGATGAAACCAGCGGTCGATTTTTCCGACGCGCTTGGCCAAGCGGCGAAGTACGACGTGCAGATCGTCCGCGACGAGTGGGGCATCCCACACATCCTCGGCAAGACGGACGCCGACACCGCCTACGGTCTGGCCTATGCGAATGCCGAGGATGACTTTGCGACGATACAGGACGTGTTCCTTGCTGTGCGCGGAAAGCTGGCCTCGGTCGAAGGGCTGGCGATGGCGCCGAACGACTACTACGTATATTTGATACGGATTTGGGATGACTTGGACCAAAAATATGACAAGCTAGATCCCAATTTCCGTGCCATCTGCAAGGCCTACATCGATGGCTTGAATCTCTACGCCAGCCGACACCCGGAAAAACTGAAACGAAACATATGGCCAGCCAAGCCACAGGATCTTGTAGCCGGTTTCATCCATAAACTCCCAATGATGTTCGGGATGCACAGAGACCTGGCACGACTGATGGCCGACACCGGCAATCCAGCGTCCACGGCAAGTGTGTTGAATCCCGACCAGCTTCCGATTGGTTCAAACTTCATCGCCGTCGGGCCAAGCCGCTCGGCCAACCAGGCGACGCGCGTCTGCATCAACTCCCACCAGCCATGGACCGGCCCGGTCACCTGGTACGAGGCACACCTCATCAGCGAGGAGGGGCAAAACCTCTACGGCGGCCTGTTCCCCGGCTCACCGGTCATCTTCCTCGGGCACAACGAGAACATCGCCTGGGGACACACGGTCAACCAGCCGGATCTTGTTGACGTCTTCAAACTTGAACTTAATCCGGCCAACCCAAACCAATACAAGGTCGATGTCGAATGGCTCGAATTGGAACGGAGCCTGGCCCCGCTTGAAATTCGGCTATGGCGCAACTTCCGCTGGACAGTCAACCGCGAGGTTCTTTACTCGATCTACGGGCCCGCGATGCGTGTTAACGATCAGGTGTTCGCGATTCGCTACGCCGGCATCGGCGAATTCCGGCAGATCGAACAATGGTACCGCATGGGCCGAGCGCGGAACCTCAATGAATTCAAGGACGCCATGCGCATCCACGCGCTGGCCATGTTCAACACCGGCTACGGCGATCGCGACGGAAACTTATTTTATATCTACAACGCACTGCTGCCGGATCGCGCCGATGGCCACGACTGGAGCGGCACTGTCCCCGGAAACACCCGCGACACCCTGTGGACAGAGTATCGGCCGTTCGACGAACTCCCGATCGTCGAGAACCCAAAGTCCGGCTTCATTCAAAACTGCAACAGCGATCCATTCCAGACGACCACCGGCGAGGACAACCCGGACGAGACGGCGTTTTCGAAAAACTACGGCATCGAAAAATGGATGACCAACCGCGCCCGCCGGGCGGTTGAGCTGTACGGCGGCGATGACTCGATCAACCACGAAGAATTCTTTCGCTATAAATACGACAAGACATACTCGGAAAAGTCGGAATTACGCATGCAAGTCGTCAATTTCCTTGATGCACAGCCGGAAAGCAACGGACTGAAAAAAGAACTCGAACTGTTGCGCCAATGGAACGGTGAAATGGCAAAAGACAACCGCTCCGCTGCCCTTGTCCTGCTGACCTTTCGGCCAAGGTCAAATACGAGCAAACGAAAAACCGAACATGAACGAACGCTCGACCAGCTTCAGAAGGCTTCAGAAGATCTCCGCAAACACTTTGGCCGGATCGACGTCGAGTGGGGCAAGGTCAACCGCTTGGTTCGCGGTGATAAAAACCTCCCGCTGGGCGGCGGCCCCGACACGCTTCGCGCCATCTATGGCCGACTGCAGGAAGATGGCGCACTCGCCGGAGTGGCCGGCGACTGCTTCTTCCAGTTCGTTGAGTGGGACAGGGACGGCAAACTGCAAGCTTGGGCAATCAACCAGTTTGGTAGCAGCCCGGGTAATCCCGAGTCGCCGCACCACACCGACCAGGCGCCGTTGTTCGCAGATGAAAAAGTCCGCAGGGAGCGGTTCACGCGGGAGGAGGTGCTGGCCGGGGCCAAGCGCACCTACCGGCCCTGAAGCTTGGCCAAGCGCTGTGGT
Organism: uncultured Verrucomicrobiota bacterium; assembly: GCA_913030945.1. Taxonomy (GTDB): domain Bacteria; phylum Verrucomicrobiota; class Verrucomicrobiia; order Limisphaerales; family UBA1096; genus UBA1096. The sequence continues at coordinate 36 of CAJWEP010000289.1, read as the reverse complement.
TAATCGGCGAACAGGTCGTGGCTTGGCCAGGCGGTG
>CAJWEP010000288.1 GCA_913030945.1 uncultured Verrucomicrobiota bacterium | reverse complement strand
TGCCGCCGCCGGGCAGCACAGTGCGCGGGCTCAACCGCGTGCGCCTGTTTTTCAGCGAACCGATTCGTGGGCTTGAGGCGACCGATCTGCTGGTGAACGGCAAGGCGCCGTCGTCGATCGCCGGCGTGGCGAGCGGTCCGTGGCAGATTGAGTTCGAGTCGGCTGGGAGCGGCATCGTGACGATCGCCTGGGTGGTGGACCACGGCGTGACCGACTTGGCGGCGGAGCCGAACAGGCTCGCCGCGGAAGGTTGGCATTACAACGTGGACGCCAACCACGACTTTGGCCAAGTGGTGATCAACGAAATCCTCGCGGCCAACCGCGACGGCCTGAAGGACGAGGAGGGCGAGGCTGGGGACTGGATCGAACTGCGCAACACCGGTGATGCCACGGTTGACCTCGCCGGTTGGTCGTTGAGCGACGACGCGGCCAAGCCGGGTAAGTGGATGTTCCCTAGCGTGACGATCCGGCCAAGCGGTTTGCTCGTCGTGCACGCCACGGGAAAAAACCGTCATGCGCTTGGCCAGACGCTGCACACGAATTTCAAGCTGGGTGTCGAGGGCGAGTACCTTGGCCTGTTCAGCCCGGAGCTGCCGCGGCGTGTCACTGACGAGATTGCGCCGGCGTATCCGGAGCAGCGCAGCAATATTTCGTACGGTCGCCTGGCCAAGGGCGACTGGGCCTGGTTCGAGTCGCCGACGCCGGGTCAGGCCAACCGTGGCAGCACTGTTAGCGGGATGCTCGCGCCGCCCAAGTTCAGCGCGCAGCGGGGCATTTATGATGCACAATTCCGGGTGCACATTACCACTGACGAGCCGAATGCCGTGATCCGGTATACGACCGATTATTCCGAGCCGACTGCAGCCAACGGCAAAAAGTACGTCAGTCCCGTGGCGGTGAGGCGGACGACCGTGGTACGGGCGGCCGTGTTCAAGAGCGGCATGCTCCCGTCGCGTGTGGAGACGCACACGTTCGCGTACAACCTGGGCAAGTCGGTGACATCGCTTCCATTGATGTCACTGGTGACGGAGCAGTCCAACCTGCGGGGAAACACCGGTATCATGGAAACAAACCCGCGCAACACGACCAAGCGTGGTATTGCCTGGGAGCGACCAGTCTCAATGGAACTGATTTATCCCGACACAGGCGAGACGCTTCAGGCCAACGCCGGTCTGCGCGTGCAGGGCGGCGACTATATTCGCGGGCGCTACAACCCAAACTCTGGACCGCCAGCTGGGAAGTATTCCTTCCGTCTTTACTTCCGCGGCGATTACGGGCCGGGGAGGCTGCGCCATGCTATTTTCCCAGGGCTGCAGGTTCAGGATTTCAATCACATTGTTTTGCGAGCCGGGATGAATGACCATTCGAATCCGTTCATTATCGACGAACTGGTTCGTCGGCTCTCGGCGGACATGGGGCAGGTCGCCGCCCGAGGCACGTTCATGAACCTCTATTTAAACGGTTCAAACAAGGGCTACTACAACCCTACTGAGCGTATTGACAGCGACTTTCTGAACTCGTGGAACGGTAGCGATTCGGAGTGGGACATCATCGCGCAATTCGGTGAGCTTCGCGAAGGCAACATGGTGAAGTGGAACCAACTCAAGAGCGCTTTACAGAGAAATCTCACCATCCCGCAAAACTATTCGGCTGTTGAGAGGTTGTTGGACATCGACAATTTCATCGACTACATCATGCTCAATGTTTACGCCAACACCGGCGACTGGCCGCATAACAACTGGCGCGCCGCCTGCGAGCGCGTGCCCGGCGCGAAGTGGCGCTTCCTCGTGTGGGACGCCGAGTGGTCGTTCGGCAACAACGGTCGCAGTGTCACCGGCAACAATCTCAGTAGCGGCCCGCTCGCCGGCGGAGCGGACATCGCTGTTTTTTATAGAGCGTTGCAGAAGAATCCCGAGTTTCGGATGCGTTTTGCCGACCGGGTACAGATTCACTACTTTAACGGTGGCGCGTTGACCGACGAGAACGTGCTACGCCGCTTCCGCGAAATGAAGGTGGAAATGTCCGGCGTTCTGGGAAATCTTAATTCGCATGTCGAGACTACCTGGGTACCGCGTCGCCGCGCCATCGTCATGAGCCAAATGGCCGGGCAAAAGATTCAGTTTTCGGATAATGCGCCACAGTTCAGCCAGAATGGTGGGGCTGTCCCGACAGGTTATCAACTCACGTTAAGTGCATCCGAGGGCGAGGTGTATTACATGGTCGATGGCGCCGATCCGCGCCGCCCGGGAGCGATGGTGGAAACAGGTAAAACTGTTCTTTCGGGTAACGCAGTAAAATGGGCAATGGTTCCGTCTGCGGACAATGGTGGCAATGACCTTGGAAAGACTTGGCACGGCGGTAGTGAGCCGTTTGACCATGACGACTGGGACAGTGGTAACGACGGTGTCGGCTACGACCAAAACGCTGATTACGACGCGCACATCGGCATCGACGTGGACACCGAGATGAACGACATCAACCAGTCGGTGTTCGTGCGCATCCCTTTCAACGTGTCGGCATCGGACAAAAAAGAATCCAACTTCATGATGCTTTGGATGAAGTATGATGACGGCTTCGTCGCGTACCTCAACGGCACCCGCATCGCCAACGCCAACGCCGCACTCAACCCCGCCTGGAACGCCGGCGCCAACGGTGGGCACGACGATGCATCGGCGGTGACTTGGGTTAGCTTCGACGTCGGCAAGCACATTAACAGGCTGAAGACCGGAAACAATATTCTCGCCATTCACGGCCTTAACTCCGGCCTCGGTAGTTCCGACATGCTCATTAACGCCGAGTTGTCGCTTGGTCAACGCAGTGGTGCCGAGGTGGCTGACGGCGTGGTTCAATATGCGGAGCCGATCAAGCTGATCCGCGACACCACGATTCGCGCCCGATCGATGCTCAATGGCCAATGGAGCGCGCTGGTTGAACACTCATTCCAGGTCGGGCACGCGGGTACGCCGCTGCGCTTCACCGAGATCATGTACAACCCGCCCGGCGGCAGTGAGTACGAGTTCGTTGAGTTGCACAACAGCGGCACCTTCGATGTGCCGCTTGGCTGGCATCGGTTCGATGGTATTGACTTCACCTTTGCCGGCGATGAGGTCATTGGCCCTGGCGAATTTTTCGTGCTGGCATCCGACAATGATCCCGACGCTTTCAAGCTGCGCTACCCCGGCTTGGCTGTGGACGGCTGGTTCCGGGGCAGCTTGTCGAACAACGGCGAGCGCTTGGCCCTGCTCGATGCCCAATGGTGGCGGGTTGTCGAGGTTGATTACAGCGACGGCGACGCCTGGCCAAGCTTGGCCGACGGCGACGGTCATTCACTCGAGCTGATCGA
>CAJWEP010000287.1 GCA_913030945.1 uncultured Verrucomicrobiota bacterium | reverse complement strand
TGGGATTTTGGACCGCAGGACTATGAGGAGACGAAATTCACCGACCATATTACCGCCACCTGGGTTGCCGAACAGCTTGGCAAGGAATCCGACAAACCGTTTTTTCTGTCCTGCGGGTTCTATCGACCGCACGTACCGTTTTTTCCTCCCCGCCGGGTTTACGACAGCCTCGAGAAGGTAGCATTGCCGGAGGTGCAGGAAGGGGACTGGAGCGACGTCCCCGATGCGGCCCGCAAGGTATCGCTGAGCAACCCCAAGATCCCGACCCACGACTGGATGAAGGATAAGAACCGCTGGCAACTGGCGGTGCATGCCTACTTAGCCTGCGTCCGCTGGACCGACGAGCAGCTGGGTCGGGTACTGGATGCTCTCGACAAGGGCCCCCATGCCGAGGATACCATAATCGTGCTGTTCTCGGATCACGGTTACCATCTCGGCGAAAAGCAACGCTGGTCGAAGTTTTCTCTCTGGGAACGCACCACGCGGGTTCCCTTGATCATCAGCGTCCCTGGTGGCGCAAAAACCAAGACAGCCCAACCGGTCGAGCTCTTGAGCATTTATCCCACCCTCGTCGATCTTTGTGAACTGCCCGCGAATCCCAAGCTCGAGGGGGTCAGTCTGCAACCCTTGCTCGAAAACCCGGAAGCGGAATGGGGACACGTCGCGCTTTCCACGCTGGGGCAGAACAACCATGCCGTCCGTGACCGCCGTTGGCGATACGTCCGCTACGCAGACGGTAGCGAAGAACTCTACGATCACCAAAATGATCCTCACGAATGGCATAATCTCGCGGTAAAGGAACCAACTCCCATGATCACCAAGGTGATCGCCCGATTGAAAAATCGGCTACCCAAAACCAATGCCCCCCAGCGAAGCCGCTAAACCTCTGCAAAAATGAAAATTCACTCCCTCCTCACTCTCTTTCTTGTCTTTTCCTTCATGGCCCAATCCTTTGGGCAGGGCGCGAAAGGAACGGCTCCTGCCTCGAAGCAGGCAAATGATTACGACGTCGTTGTCATTGGTGGTACACCTGCCGGAGTCGCCGCGGCCATCGCCGCGGCCCGCGCCGATAAAACGGTGATTATCATCGAGCAGGCTCCTTGTCTCGGGGGGGTGCTTTCCTCGGGCGTGCTCAGACTGGATGACAAATACGTGGAAGCGAACAGCGGAGTGATGGATGAATTCCGACTCCGCGTACAAGCCTATCACCGCACGGAGATGGCGGATGATCCCTTGGTGAAGCAACATATGAGGCAAAACCCGCCCTTGCGCTGGAACATAGCTGCAGGCAGGGCCTGGGAGCCGCATACAGCCGCCAGGATTTATGCTGAAATGACCGCCGAGCACAAGAGCATCTCGACGCGCTTCAACGAAGTGGCCGTGGACGTGAAAATGAAAGGCCAGCGGGTCACGGGCGTCCTTACCCGCGCGCGCGACAACCAGGGAAAGCTCGGCCCACGGCACAGCTATACCGGCAAGGTGATCATCGATGCCACTTATGAAGCCGACTTGGCGGAATATGCGGCCATCCCTTACCGCATCGGGCGCGAAGCCCGCTCCAAGGAAGAGCCGCATGCCGGACTCATATATTCCAATTATTTCCGCAGGGTGAAGGGAGCGTTGCCTTCGACTATTCTTCCTGAGAGCACGGGTGTGGCCGACCACAGGTCACAGGCATTTACCTACCGGATCACTGCGAAGGATTACGGCCGGCCCGATCATCCCTATCTCTTGAAGGAACCGCCGCCCGGCTACAACCCGGCCAAGTATAGCTGGAACCCAAGAACCAGGCCGATCATACCCAATGGAAAATTTGATCTGCTGGGAATCAACTGGGGCGGCGACTTGGTGGGACACGGCACCCGTTGGGTCCTGGCCGACTGGGAGGAGCGTGTCGAAATCGAAAAAATCTATCATAATCACGACCTTGGCTACCTCTACTACATTCAAACCAAGGGAGGGTCGCCCAACGTAGGCCTCCCGGACGATGAATTTCAGGACAACGGCAACTTCCCCTACCGCCTCTACGTTCGCCAGGGACGCCGCATAGAAGGACTCTACACCTTGACCGAAAGCGACCTGCACAAGGATCTTCGCGGAGACGGGTTTCGCGGACCGCTGCTTCCGGATTCGGTTGCCATTGGAATCTACGGAATCGATGCGCATCGCGTGCAAGGCCCCGACGGTCGAAAGGAACCTCCGTATGGAAAAGGCGCCGCCGAAGGCACGCTTCACCTGCATGACGCCACTGGGCCCTACCAGATACCCTATGGCACACTGGTCCCCAAAGGGCACAACGGCATCCTTTTCCCTGTGGGCATTTCCTGCACGCACGTGGCCATCTGCAGCGTGCGGATGGAGCCTGTATGGTCCTCGCTGGGTCAGGCTGCGGGTGTTGCCGCCGCCTTGGCGATCGACAACGAGCAGGAACTCAAGGACGTCCCCGTAAAGCAAATCCAGGATGAACTCCTCAAGCAGCGCTCCGTTCTGTTTTTCTACACCGACCTCCCCGCAGATGCGCTGGCATTCACTGCGGTCCAGAAGCTCAGTCTACTCGGTGCAGTGGCCGGACCTGATATCGATGATTACGACACGGCCGGGAAGGCCAAAGGTTTGAGCAGCCTGGAAATGAAGGCCTACCGCTTCCGCTCCAATGAGCCGATTACCATGGGCGAGTTTTCTCAATTGGCCGTGAACGGATTGCAAATCCCCCTAAGCATCACCGCCTCGCACTTCACGGATGTGCCACGCGGGCATGTTGCCTTCAAATACGTCGAGACGCTCTACGATTACTCCACGCAGTCCAAACAGCCCTTCTTTGAATTTGAACCGAGCAAGGACTTCAGGACCGCTCTCGCTCATCCGGATAAAAAGGTAAGCGGCGCACAAGCGGCAAAGATCCTTTCCGGTCTGCTCAAGAAGAAAGTCCTCGCGCCTGCCAAGCCGGATGCAGACCTTACACGGGGGGAAGCGGCTCAACTGGTTTATCAGTCTTTGTGAAATTGTTTCAACTTTATCCCGACTTACCATGAGAAAACCATATCACTTCATCCTGTTGGCCTTGTTTCTGGTCTGCTCCATCGCGTCGGCCCGGACATCGCCCAACGTCATTCTCTTTCTGGTTGATGACATGGGCTTGATGGACACCTCCGTCCCGATGTTGGCCGATCAGGACGGCAAACCAAAACGTCATCCGCTCAATGATTGGTATCGCACTCCGAATATGGAGCGTTTGGCCAAGCAGGGGATTCGCTTTTCCCAATTTTACGCCCAGTCAGTTTGCTCGCCAACAAGAGCATCCATCATGACGGGACAAAACTCGGCCCGTCACCGGGTGACCCAGTTCATTGCGCCTGGGAAGCGCAACAACGGTCCAAAAGG
>CAJWEP010000286.1 GCA_913030945.1 uncultured Verrucomicrobiota bacterium | reverse complement strand
TCGTCTCCACCAAGCTGACCAACGACAAAAGCCGGCGGGAAGGCTACATCGGCCTTCAACTGCATGGCGGCCAAGTCATGCACGTCGAGTACAAGGATATCAAACTTCGCGCCCTGAAATAACCCGCTTGCCCAAGCGGACCCCAAGGCTTGCCCAGTGGCTGGGTGACCGGTAACGTCCGCGCCGGTTTTTTCGAAACCGTTTTTCCATGAGTGTTCGAGTTCGATTTGCCCCCAGCCCGACCGGCTACCTTCATATCGGCGGCGCGCGCACAGCCTTGTTCAACTGGCTTTATGCGCGCCACAACGGCGGCACGTTTGTGCTGCGCGTGGAGGACACTGATGACGCCCGCAACACACGCGAGGCAGTCGATGTGATCCTAGACGGCCTGCGCTGGCTTGGCCTTGACTGGGACGAAGGGCCGGTCTCCGGCGACGCCATGCAGGAGAGCCGGGGCGATCGCGGCCCGTATTTTCAATCGCAACGCGGCGAGATTTATCAGCGCCGAATTCAGGAACTACTCGACAAGGACTTGGCGTATGAACACGAGGGCGCTGTCAAGTTCCGCATGACGCGCGAGCCGGTCACGATCCCGGACCTGGTGGCCGGCGATGTGGTCCGCAAACTCACCGACCGCGAGGAGGCGGATCCCGATTTCGTGATCGTTCGCTCCGACGGCAAGCCGGTGTTTCATCTCGTGAACGTGGTGGACGACATCGAGATGAACATCACGCACGTGATCCGCGGTGAGGATCATCTCTCGAACACGTCCAAGCACGTGGAGCTGTTCAAGGCGTTTGGCGTGGAGGCGCCGAAGTTCGCTCACATTCCGCTTATCCTGAACAACGACGGCTCGAAGATGAGCAAGCGCGACACCGGCGCGTCGATGACCACGTACATGGAGGGCGGCTACCTGCCGTCGTCTGTGGTGAATTATCTCAGCCTGCTGGGTTGGTCGCCGAAGGACGATACCGAGGTGATGCCGTTGACCGAGTTGATCGAACGGTTCGACCTCCCCGGTGTGCAGCGGGCCAATGCGCGGTTCGACATGGCCAAGCTCGACTGGCTGAACTTCGAGCACATCCGCGCGCTGGCCCCGGACGATTTCAAGAGCCAAGCGCTTGGCCAACTGCAAGCCGCGGGCATCGACACCGGCGCAAAGGACGCAGCGTACACCGACGCCGCGCTGGCCCTTTGCACGGACAAAATCAAAAACCTCAACGACATTGCCGGCTACATCGGATTTTTCTTTGGAGACGAGGTGGAGCTAAACGCCGAGGCGGCAGCGCAGGCCTTGACGCCGGAGAACCGGCCGCACTTGGCTGCGCTCCGGGAAGCGTACGCCGGCTTGGCCGAGTTCGACGGCGACACCCTGCAGGAGTCGCTCAAGGCCACAGCCTCCGCTCGCGATGTGAAAAACAAGGTGCTTGTTATGCCGGCCCGTGTGGCCTGCACCGGCAGCAAGGTCGGCCCTAGTTTGTATCACCTAATGGAGGTGCTTGGCCAAGTGCAGGTTTTGAAGCGGTTTGACGCCGCGCTGGCCACAATGTAATCCTTGTTGGCCGGGGTAGCGGGGATTTTGGGTTAATTTTGAACAATTTACCGCTTTCCTTTGATTGTTCCGTCGGCTTAGCCGGTTTTGCCTCCGGCAAAGCGAAACCGAACACATGGTTATTTTAACAACAATTTACGTGATCGTCGCCGTGCTGCTGTTGTTTGGCGCGGCGATTTTTGTGCATGAGTGGGGCCACTATTTTGTCGCGCGTATGTGCGGCATGAAGGTGGAGGAATTCGCCATCGGCTTCGGCAAGATTCTTTGGAAGAGGGAAAAGGATGGCATCCTCTACACCGTCCGCGCCATCCCGGCCGGTGGCTTCGTGAAGCTGCCGCAGATGCTCACCAGCGAGGCGCTCGAGGGGAAAAGCGAGGAGGAGGCTGAGCCGCTGCCGGAGATTTCGCCGTGGGCCAAGATCGCCGTCGCCATCGCCGGGCCGATCATGAACATCGTCTTTGCCGTTGTCCTGGCAACGATCATTTACATTGTCGGCCTGCCGGAGATGATCACTCCGCCCGTGGTCGGCAACCTGAGCAAGGAGTCGCCTGAGTATGCGCTTGGTATTCGCGAGGGCGACATCGTGACAAAGATCGATGGCCAAGCGATCCCTTCGTGGGAGGAAGCCTACAAGCTGACCGCCCTGTCGGTGACGAACCGTTTTGCGGTGACGCTCATGCGGGATGACGACGAGTTCACCCACGTGCTGACGGCCACCCCGGTCAGCGACGATATTCCGATCAAGACGCTCGATCTGCCGTCAAAATTTCCGCCGATCGTGGGGCGTGTGCTCCCTGAGCAGGCGGCCGACGAGGCCGGCTTGAAGGCAGATGACAAAATCGTCTCGCTCGGCGGCATCCCGATCGGCGGCCAAGGTCAGTTGATCGATGAGCTGCAAAAGAATGGCGGCAAGCCAACCGAGATTGTCGTGCAGCGGGGCGCAGAGAAAGTCGCACTAGCGATCACGCCGCGATTGATTGAAGACAAGGTGATGATCGGTGTGCAGTTCGGCCGCGGCCCGCGGGTTTACATCGAGCGCCACCCCGGCCCGACGCCGTGGGAGAACATTTCGGAAGTCGGCTCGCTCATGTGGCGGACGCTCTACGCGCTGTTTCACAAGAAGGAAACCGGCGTGGGCGTGAGCGACCTGAGCGGTCCAGTCGGCATTCTCGCAATGCTTGGCGCCATGGTAAAAACCGACTACCGCCTGGCATTGAATTTCCTCGTCCTGCTCAACGTGAATCTCGCCATTCTGAACATGCTACCGATCCCGGTGCTTGACGGCGGCCATACAGTCATGGGCCTGATCGAAGGCATCTTTCGCCGGAAAATACCGGCCAAACTGCAGGAATGGACCACGACCGGCTTTGCCGTAGCTCTCATATCGCTGATGATCTATGTGACGTTTCACGACGTCTTTATGCGGCGTGGAATCTTCGTGGACATGTTTAACAGCGACACGGAAGTCCAGGCGCCGGGCGACCCCTCTCCCCCTCCCAGCAAGTAGCTCCCCGCCATGAACTATTGCGCTTCACCGTATCGCCATGCGCGCCGGGATACGCGCAAGTTGATCATTGGCGATCCCAAAAACGGCGGCGTCATTGTTGGCGGCAGCGAACCTGTCGTTCGCCAGTCGATGATCACCTGCAGCACGCTCGATACCGACGCCTGCATCGAGCAATCAATGGCCTTGGTCGATGCCGGTTGCCAGATCGTACGCATCACCGCACAAACCAAACGCTACGCCGCCAATCTTGAGCATATTATCGCCGGGATTCGTACCCGTGGTTCGAATGTGCCGGTGGTGGCGGACATTCACTTCAAGCCGGACGCCGCGATGGA
>CAJWEP010000285.1 GCA_913030945.1 uncultured Verrucomicrobiota bacterium | reverse complement strand
GCCATGTAGATTTTCTGCGTGGCCACGGCGATGAACGCCCCGGCCGAGTAGGCATCCTTGTTGACGTAGGTGACCGTCTCGCCCCGGAACTTGCCGATGATGTCAAAAATATCCTCGGTGATGTCCACCCGGCCACCGTTGGTCTCCATGTCGAGGATGAGGCAGTCGGCCTTGGCCTCCATCGCCTCTTTCACCCCCCGGCGGATGACGTAGAGGATCGGCGGCATAATGTCGTCGCGCACCGGCACGACGTAGACCTTTGCTTGCCTGTCGCCACTGGCCTTTTCATTACCGAGTCGCTGCATCTTCTCCATGGACTCGATGGTGGGTTTTTCGGTCGGCGTTGTTTTCTCCTGCGCCTGGCCAGGCGGGGCCAGGGTGACGGCAAGGGCCAGGGCAATAAACGGTTTCGGCCAGGTTTTCATGCGCGCAAAATTAGCTCCCCCAACCGGCGGCGGCAAGCCCGTCAAGCGAGACGATGATTGCCAAGGGACACATGCCTCCACTACGGTACGCCGACAGCACAGCCCGTGCCCCGGTGCACATGCCCGATTTCAGGATTCAGTTCAAGGTCTTCGAAGGCCCGATGGATTTGCTGCTCTTCCTCGTGAAAAAGCAGGAGGTGGATGTCTACGAGGTGAACATGACCGAACTGGCCACGCAGTTCATCGACTACGTGGAACTGATGCAGCGGCTCGACCTCGAGTTGGCCGGCGAGTTCATCGTCATGGCCTCCACGCTCATGTACATCAAGAGCCGCGAACTGCTGCCGGTGGACGAGCAGGTGGAGGACACCGAGGACGACGATGCCGGCGACCCGCGCTGGGATCTCATCCGCAGGCTGGTGGAGTACAGACGCTTCAAGGACGCCTCGGACGACCTGCAAAGGCTGGAAATCGAGCGAGAGAAGGTTTACACACGGCGGCCCGGGAGCATCCCGATCGATCCGCTGCCGATGGATCGGCGGCTCGAGGCGAGCATTTTCGACCTGGTCGGCGCCGTGAACGAGCTGCTCCAGCGCTTGACCAAGCGCGAGGCCGCCAGGGGCGAAATCGCCGAGGACCGCTGGAGCATCAGCGGGAAGATCGTTATCATCCGGGAGCGGCTTGGCCAAGCGGGCCGGCTGAAGTTCAGCGAACTGTTCGACGGCGCAGGCAGCCGGGGCGAGGTGGTGGCCACTTTCCTTGCGCTGCTCGAGCTGATGCGGCTCAAGCAGTTGCGGGCCGCGCAGGATGACTCGTTCGGCGAGATTGAGATCGCCGTGGCCCCGGTGGAGATGCAGCGTATCAAGCTGGAACAAACGGAACCGGTGACAACCTGACCGCAGTGGAACTGAAACAGATACTCGAGGCGATCGTCTTCTCGGCCCAAAAGCCGATGAGCATCGGTGAACTGCGCGCGCTGCTCCGGGAGACGCCGGAGAAACTGCCGGATGAGAAACAACAAACCGGGCCGTTCGCCAAGGCCACGGCGCGTGCCGTTGAGAAGGCGCTCGAGGAGCTCGCCATCGAGCACGACAACGCCAACCGCAGCTACCGCCTGGCCTGCGTCGGCGGCAACTGGCAATTCGTCACTAAGCCGGACTACGCCCCCTGGCTGCAGATGCTCGTCGGGGCCAAGCCGCGCCCGCCCAAGCTCTCGCACCCCGCGCTCGAGACGCTCGCCATCATTGCCTACCGCCAGCCGATCACCCGCGCGGAGATGGAGCAGATTCGCGGCGTTACTGTCGACGGCGTCGTGCAGACACTCGTCGACCGCGAGTTGATCGAGGTCTGCGGCGAGGCCGACGCCCCCGGCCGGCCCCGGCTCTACGGCACCACCCAGTTTTTCCTCGAGCATTTCGGGCTGAAAGGCCTGGGCGAACTCCCCGCCGCCGACGAACTGCGGCGCATCCAGTTAGAACTGGCCACCGTGCCTGCTGACAAGTCACAGGAGGAACTCCCTCTCGACAACGAGACGGATGAAGCTGACGATGACCCGGACGACGCGGACGACGCGGACGAGGATAACGAGGATGATGACAACGAATAACCGCCCATGAGCCTCGAGGAACACCGCAAGGCCATTGACGGCATAGACAAAAAACTGGTGCGTCTGCTCAATGAGCGCACCGGACACGCGCTCGCCATCGGCGCGATCAAGCTCGAGGCCGGCGAGGAGATTTACGCACCGCACCGCGAGCGGCTGATCTTCCAGCGCCTGGCCAAACTCAACGAGGGGCCGATCCCCGAGGAATCCATGCGGGCCATCTACCGCGAGATCATGTCCTGCTCGCTCTCGCTGGAGAAGTCGCTCACCGTGGCCTACCTCGGCCCCGAGGCGACGTACACCCACCAGGCTGCCATTCGCCGGTTCGGCTCGAGTCTGCGTTACACACCGCAGAAAACAATCAAGGACGTCTTTGACGAGGTGCAAAAGGAACGGGCTGACTACGGCGTGGTGCCGATCGAGAACTCCACCGAGGGCGTCGTCACCCATACACTGGACCTGTTCGTGGACAGCCCGCTCAAGATTGTGGCGCAGATCGTCATGCCCATTCAGCACTGCCTCGTTCGCAGCAACCGCCGCACGAAGGTTCGCCGGCTCTACTCCCACCCGCAGGCGCTGGCTCAGTGCCGTGTCTGGATGCAGCAAAACCTGCCGTCGGTCGAGGTCATCGAGGCCTCCTCCACCACCCGCGCCGCCGAGAAGGCCGCCGAGGACAAGGCCGGCGCCGCCATCGCCGGGTCACTGGCCGCCGAACGTTACAACCTTGAGATCGTCGCCCACCACATCCAGGACAACGCCGCAAACGCCACCCGGTTTTTTGTGCTAGGCCGCAAGTGCAGTCCCTCCACAAAAAATGACCGCACCAGCCTCGTCATCGGCATTGAGGACAAGGTTGGCGCCCTGCACGAGGTCATGGGGCCGTTCCGCAAATACCGCCTCAACATGACTAGGATCGAGTCGCGCCCCAGCAAGCGCAAGGCATGGGAGTACCTGTTTTTCATCGACTGCGACGGCCACTACGAAGACAAAAAAGTGGCCAACGCCATCGAGGAACTCGAGCGGATCAGCCGCTTCGTCAAGATCCTCGGCTCCTATCCCAACGGGGATTAACCCGCGCATGTCCCACCTCAAGCGAGCCCGCGAAGTGTTCGATGTTGAGTTGGCTGCCGTGAAGGCGGTGCGCTCACGCCTGGCCAAGTCGTTCGACCAGGCGGTGGAACTGATCGTCGCCGCCTTGGCCAAGCGGCAAAAGATCGTTGTCCTCGGCGTGGGCAAATCCGGCAATATCGGCCGCAAAATCGCCGCCACCTTCACCAGCACCGGCTCGCCCGCCGTGCTGCTCGACACCGTCGACGCCATGCACGGCGACCTGGGCATTCTCAACGACGGCGACGTCCTGCTCGCCCTGA
>CAJWEP010000284.1 GCA_913030945.1 uncultured Verrucomicrobiota bacterium | reverse complement strand
GCTTGGCCAAGCGCTGCAACCAGTTCCTCCGTCTGCCGGACGCTCAGCTCCTTTTTGATCGCCCGCTTGGCTGCGGCGACTTGGTCCCTGGCGTTTTTCAGGCCAAGGATCGCTTTGGCGTGGCCGCTGGATAGCAGGCCGTCGCGCACATACGTCTGCACCTCGGCCGGCAGCTTGATGAGCCGCAGTGCGTTGGCCACCGTGGCACGGTTTTTGCCGACCTTGGCGGCGATCTCCTCCTGCGTGAGGTCAAACTGATCCATCAATTGCGCGTAGCCCTTGGCCTCCTCAATCGGATCCAGGTTTTCGCGCTGGAGATTCTCGACGAGAGCTAACTCGAGTGCCGTCCGGTCGTCCACGTCGCGGATGACAATCGGCACCCTGGCCAAGCCGGCCATCTGCGCGGCGCGCCAGCGGCGTTCCCCGGCGATCAGCTCGTAGCCGCCCTCGCGCGGGCGCACGATCAGTGGCTGCATAATGCCGTTCTCGCGGATCGACTCGGCCAGCTCGTTCAGCGAGTCGTCGTCCATCCCGTTGCGAGGCTGCATCGCGCCCGGCAAAATCTCGCCGACCGGCACCTCGTTGGGTGCCTCGGTTGTTTCGGGGGGTGTTTCCGCCGGTTTTTTCCGGGATTCGGTTTTCTTCCTAGCCGTCGGGCGGGCACCCAGGAGGGAGCTCAAGCCTCGGCCTAAACCGGTTTTTGCCATGTGCGGAGAGTGGGGGAGGCCGGGGTGGTTGTCAATCGGACGCCGGTTTTTCGGCGTTGCCGGTCGGCTTGCGCTCCGTCCACAAAAATGAGCGACGCTCGGCCAACTCGATGTCGTCGTCGAGCAGGCGCACGCGCCATGCGATAATTTTGCCGATAGCCTTGAACGCGTCGCCATCCAGAGTGACCGCATCCCAGCCGCTGCGCCGGCCTGGCTTGATGGCCTGCTCGCGAACGATCGGCTTGGCCTTGCCGGTCACACGCAACTCGAGCTGCAGTTTTAGAATGCCGCTGGTGTTCTTGGACCACTTGACGTCGAACCGGATACCGGAGCAGAGACTGCGGTCGGCGCGGAGCTTGGCCTGGTAGGCGTCGCGCTCGAGCAGGCTGGGGGAGAGCGTATGGTGGCCCTGCAGGTCGAGCCAATGCGGCAGCACCTTACTGATTTTGCCGGGTCGAGCGGCGTCAGTCGTCGACAAGACACCAAGCAGCAACAGGGCGGCGGCGAGTTGAGAAACGCGCTTCACGGAGCCGAGCCTATTTTGAAAAGGCGGCTTCAACAAGCCAAGGAATCAATCTAAACGCGCTTGGCTAAGCTCCCTCTCCCAGCGGGAGAGGGTCAGGGAGAGGGAGAAAATAAACATCGTTTCATAATCGCATTGCCGTGTCCGGGCAGGAATAATCAAGACCACTCACAGGCCGGTCGGGTGATTGATGAACGTCCACGGCAGTTTGAACTTTTTCGACAAACTCTCGCTAAGCGCCTTAACGCCGAACGTCTCCGTCGCGTAGTGGCCGCCGTAAAACACGTTCAGGCCAAGATCCTCAGCCAGTGCAAACGTCCAGTGCGGACCTTCGCCGGTGATGAACGTGTCCACGCCCTCGTCGGCGGCTGTTTTCATTTCCGCGCCCGCGCCGCCGGTGACGACGCCGATTTTGCGGCAACGCGCCGTGCCGCCCGGCAGCACGGTCGGCTCGGTGTCGGTCGCTTTGGCCAAGCGCTTGGCCAACTGCGTCCGCGTCAAGTCAAGCGTGCCGCGCAAGCCGATCGCTTGGCCGCGCTCGGTAAAAAACGGCTTGGGCTCCTTGATGCCAAGTGCCCTGCAAAGCTGGGCGTTGTTGCCGAGCCTTGGATGCGCGTCCAGCGGCAGGTGCGAGCTGTAAACGGCGATGTTGTTGTCAAGCAACAGCCGCAGCAGTCGGTAGCGGTTGCCGGTCCACGGATGCGTCGTTCCCCAAAACAGCCCGTGGTGGACGATCAACAAATCCGCCCCGGCGTCGATCGCCTTCTTGACCGTGGCCGGCGAGGCGTCCACCGCAGCGGCGAGGCGCGACACGCTGCCGCGATTCTCCACCTGCAACCCGTTCACCGCACCGGGCCAGTCCTCAAACGACTCCGGTTTGAGGGTGCGGTTGCAGTGCGAGACGATGTTGGCGAGCTTGACCTTGGCCATGCAGGGGAGGGAACCAACCTCGCCGCCCCAAGCCAAGCGGGAAATGCCGTTGGCGCCGCCGGAGTCTTGACTTTCGGGGGGTGCGAGACGTTACTCGCTGCGGATTTTTGAAATCGAATATTTATGCCGACCTACGAGTACGTTTGCGAAAAGTGTGACCACGAGTTTGAGTTGTTTCAATCCATCACAGCGGATGCGCTGGAGACCTGCCCGAAAGAGGCTTGCCCAAAAAAACGCTGGGCCAAGGGCAAGGTGCGCCGCGCCATTGGCACCGGCGCCGGAATCATCTTCAAGGGCAGCGGCTTCTACGAAACCGACTACCGCAGCGAAAACTACAAAGCCGGCGCCAAAAAGGAATCCGAGTCCAAGAAAAAATCGGATTCATCTTCGAAGAGCGACAGCAAGTCGAAGAGCGACAGCAAATCCAAACCAGCCAAAAGTGGCGGCAAGTCGTCGTCGAAGAAATAGCTGCGCTTGGCTGCTGGCGTGTTGCTTTAGCTTGTCTGCTGTGCCGGCTGCGCTTGGCCAAGTGGAGCCTGTTTTGCCCAAACTGCCGCCAAGTGCTGAGCCGGCGCAGCCGAAGCCGGAGCCGGTACCGGAGCCACCCGAGCCTGTGCTGCCGCCGCGCACGGTTCGGCCCAAGCCGGCTGGTCAAGGGGAGGTTGAGCCGAAGCGGCTGCCAGCGGACATCAATCGACTGCTTCAGCCACGCGCTGGTTACAAGACGGCCAGCAGTCGGTCGGGACAGTTCATGGCGTACGGGCCGATGTTGCCGAAGCGCCGCGGCGGCATCCTCGACGCGAACGCCAACACCATCCTGATCGCGCCGGACTACGTGGTTGTCACGGCCGAGCGGGTGCGTCATGCGATGCTGAGCCGGCTGGGACTGTCGCTGCTGCCGGGCAGCAGGGTTAAACTGCGGCTTGAGCCTGCGATGTCGTACAAGGCCACCGTGCCGGTGGTGACCGAGCGGCATCTCAACGGTTACACCTACGGGTTGACGCTGCCGAGCGAGATCGAGGCGGACAAGCTCGTTCGCGCGCTGGTGCAGGTGGCGCTGCTCGACTTGGCCAACCAAAAGCCGCAACTGCGCGACACGGAGATTCCGCTTTGGCTGACGGTCGGCTTCACGCAGGTGCTGCTGGCGCAGCCGGACCTGGTGCTTGTCCTGAGTCGGCCCGAACAGGGCGGGAAAGAGATGGCGATGGAGGAGGTGGTCAAAAATGTACGCCGCCACGACACGCTGGTCGGTGTGCGGGCGCG
>CAJWEP010000283.1 GCA_913030945.1 uncultured Verrucomicrobiota bacterium | reverse complement strand
GCAGCATTAAACAGCGCATGACAAAGCGCCCGCAGCGCCTGGGTTTCATCTCGCTCGACCAGAGGGCTAAGTTTGCGCTTGGCCAGGTCGATCTCCTCCGCGCTTGCTTCGCGGCCAAGCGCTAGTCGAAATGCATGTCTCATTTTCCCACTGATACCACTTGGCTTTTCGTAGCTCACCCTCCGTGCAAACGCATTGGCCAAGCGACGCAGCAACTCGTTGTTCATCAGGTGCAGCGCCTGGGTGACCACGTTCGATTCCGGCCGTTCAACACAGTTCGGACTCATGACCGGCAGATCAAAACTGGCCAGCAGAGTCGGCACCTCGGTTCGCCGCTGGCGTAAATACACACTACGCCGCCATGTCCCGTCTTTCGGCTTAGCCATCACAAGCCCCTGACCGGAAACATCGACTGGGTCGGCCGGACCGAACTGCTCCCAACGCAGTCGCCCCGCCAACGCCAGCATCGAGTCGCGCAAAACCTCGCCCTGCAAACGGAGGATCGGCATGCGCGACCACAGTTTGTTTTGAGGATCCAACTCCATCCGTTCAGCCGAAACCCGCGACGTTTGTCGATAAGTGCGCGAAGTCAGTATCAGTCGGTGCATCCGCTTGATGCTCCATTCGGCCTCGACGAATTCCGTTGCCAACCAATCGAGCAACTGTGGGTGGCTAGGTCTTTCTCCCGACTTACCAAAATCACCCGGCGTCCGTACCAGGCCACGGCCAAAATGATGTTTCCAGAGTCGGTTCACCATCACCCTGGCCGTTAACGGATGATCGCCTTTCGTCAGCCACTTGACGAAAGCCAATCGGCGGCCAGTCTTGCCGCTCCCCTGCCATGGCGGTTTTGGTCGAAACGTTTCGCCGGGGGAAACCAGCGCTCTTGGCAAACCCGGCTCGATCAACTCACGTGGCTGAAGATAGTCGCCGCGGTTGAAAAGATAGGTGGGCGACGGTTGGCCACGATCCCAAAGCGCCCGTACCATCGGTTGCTCAATCCGTTTTTTTTCAGCCGCTTCAAGCGCCTTCTTTTTGGCTTTCTCATCCAGTCCTTCATTGGCCTTGATCGCCGCCAATTCGGCATCAACCGCCGCCTTGTTTTCACGCCAACGTTTCAACTCCTCCGGATGGCCGAAAGGCAACCGCCGCTTGGCGGGATTCAACCAGTCATGCTCGTCGAAGGCGCCCTTGAAAATCGCCCGCAGCCTGAAGTAGTCCGCCTGCGACAAAGGATCGAACTTGTGCGAATGGCACTTGGCACAATGCAACGTCAAACCAAACACGGACGAGCCAAGCACGCGCATCTCGTTGTCAATGTTGTCCTGCCGATCTGGAACGAAGTTGGTGATATTGGCATTCGTCCCGTCCTCAACCATGCGCAAAAACCCGGTCGCCACCAGTCGGTCGAAATGCTCTTCAGTGAACTCGTCGGCATCCTGGTAATTTGCCAACTCATCGCCGGCAATTTGCTCCGACAAAAACAGGTCATACGGCTTGTCCGAGTTCAACGAGCGAATGACATAATCACGATAACGATACGCCCACGGTCGCAATGTATCGGCGTGCTGTATTCCTTCCGAATCGGCATAGCCGGCGAGATCGAGCCAATATCGTGCCCAGCGCTCACCATAGGCAGGCGAAGCCAGTAGCCGATCGACCAGTCGCTCATAGGCACCTGGATGTTCATCCTCAACAAACGCATCAACCTCCCCAGGCAACGGTGGCAATCCGGTCAGGTCAAAATAAACCCGCCTTGCCAGCTCGCGTCTAGGCGTCGGCCCGGCCAATTCCAGTCCCGCCTTGGCCAAGCGCTTGGCCACAAATGCGTCAATGGGATTGGCCACCACCGTTTGTCCAACCCGGGGCACCTCCGGACGCTTGGGAGATTGAAACGACCAAAACTTCTCTTCCTCCACGGTAACCGGTTTCTCCTTCGGGCGCCCGGCCTCGGCCACAGGCATCCCGTCGGCAATCCATTTTCGAATGATTTCAAGTTCCCCCTCCCGCACCGGCTTCACGCTAGCTTTGACCAAGTCTCGCTTGGGCGGCATCTCACCCTTGGAAATTTTCTGTATCAGCAGGCTAGCCTCGGGATCACCCGGCTTCACCACCGGGCCATCCTTGCTCCCCTTCAACAGCGACTCAACCGTGCGCATATCCAGGTTCGATTTTTGTTCCTGTCGACCATGACACGACGCACAGCGCAAATGCAGAATCGGCAGCACATTATGTTGGTTGACCGGCTCCGCAGCGTCATTCGATTGGCCAGGCGCCCCCAGGACAAACATCAACAGCCCCAACCTGCCAATGAACTCAACGCTGTCCCGTGGCACATGCATTTTCAGTGAAGCCGATTGATTAACGCAGCCAGGCGCGAATGTCCAGTTGCATCCCCGCCCGTGCAATGCTACCGGTGGCCCGTTAAAATGAAGATCACCGAGATCGAGTGCCATGTTCTTCTCGTCCCCGACGTTCGGCCCGATGCAACCTCATCCGCACAGGATGACATCGTCGTGATTGTCCACACCGACGAGGGGGTCACCGGCATCGGCGAAAGCGATGTCAACCCATGGATCGCCCGGGCCTGCATCGAGGCACCCAGCACCCACTCCATGGGGCTCGGTCTGAAAGAAATGCTCATCGGCGAAGATCCGCTCGACACAGAGCGACTTTGGCAAAAACTATACGTTGGCAGTTGCATGAACGGCCGGCGCGGCGCCGTCATCAACGCCATCGGCGCCATCGACATGGCCCTCTGGGATATCAAGGGCAAGGCGGCCGGCAAACCCACCTGGCAACTCCTCGGCGGCACACCGCGCGATGCGATCCAGCCATACGCCTCCCTGCAGCCCAACGGAAACAGCTTTGAGGAATACCGCGACTCACTCGTCGAATGGGTGCTGCGCGCCCGGACCATCGGGTTCCGTGCCGCCAAACTGGAGATCACCCTGTTCGGCCCTTACAACCACAGCGGCATGAACGAGAGCGACGAAAAAGTCACCGAAGTGCTTGCTGCCTGCCGCAAGGCTGTCGGTCCCGATTTCACGCTGATGGTCGATGTCCAGTACGCTTGGGACAACCCCGAACGCGCACTGGCCACCACTCGCGAATGGAAGGAATTTGACGTGTACTTCCTCGAGACCCCGCTCTGGGTTGACGACCTCGAAGGCTACGCCCGCATGCACGACGAAAGTGACATCCGCATCGCTGCGGGCGAATGGCAAACCACCCGCCACGAGTTCCGAGATCTGATGGACATGGGAAAAATTGATGTCGCCCAACCGGACGTCGGCCGGGTCGGCGGACTCACGGAGGCAATGAAGGTTTGCGACATGGCCGCTGAACGCGGACGACAGATCATCCCCCACTGCTGGAAAACCGGGATCAGCATCTCGGCCAGTGCCCACCTCGCCGCCGTCACCCCGCACTG
>CAJWEP010000282.1 GCA_913030945.1 uncultured Verrucomicrobiota bacterium | reverse complement strand
TTTTCACTGTAGCCGCCCTTGGCTTTGCCACCTGTACGCTGTTCGCCCGGGAACTCAAGGAGTTCGACAACGACGTCAACTATGACGAATCACGCGTGCCGCACTACGACCTGCCTGACCCGCTGATCACCGCCGAGGGCAAACCGGTCACGACCCCCGAACAGTGGAGGAACGTTCGCAGGCCGCAGATCCTCTCGCTGTTCGCCAACTTCATCTACGGCGCGGTGCCGGTGCCGCCGGACCCCATCAAACAGTCGTACCACGTCCTCAGGGAGGACAAATCGTTCATGGACGGAAAGGTGACCAAGCTCGATGTCGCCATCCGGTTCAAAAACCGCAAAGGCACTGCGCAGACGCATGTCATCGTTTTCATCCCGAACCATGCCAAGGAACTGGTGCCGGCGTTCATGATGATGAGCTTCGACAATCCGAGTGGGGGCAGTTTTCAACTCAGTTCAAGCCGCAAGGGACACCTCCGCAACGGGGTGCCGCTTGGCCTGTTGGCCGACCGGGGCTACGCCTATGTTTCCGTCTACCACGGCAACCTTGTGGGCCACAACGAGGTTTCGTTCGGCGGGGGAATCCACAAGCTGTTCTTTCGCGACGGACAAAGCTTCCCCAAGGCGCACGAGTGGGGTGTGCTCGGGGCCAACGCGTGGACCGGCATGCGGGCACTCGATTACCTCGAGACCAACGATCGCGTCGAT
The DNA here is from genome assembly GCA_913030945.1 of uncultured Verrucomicrobiota bacterium. Classification (GTDB taxonomy): domain Bacteria; phylum Verrucomicrobiota; class Verrucomicrobiia; order Limisphaerales; family UBA1096; genus UBA1096. The sequence continues at coordinate 2,740 of CAJWEP010000282.1, read as the reverse complement.
GCCAACCGGGTGGCCGTCATGGGCCACTCCAAGATGGGCAAGGCCACGCTTTGGGCCGCGGCACAGGATCAGCGGTTTGCCCTAGCCATCTCCGCCCAGTCCGGCTGCGGCGGCGCGGCGTTGTGGCGGCGCAAGTACGGGGAGACGATGGCCAAGCTCAACCGCTTCCCGCACTGGCTCAGCATCAACGCGCGGAAGTTCAACGACCACGAGGACGACCTGCCGGTGGATCAGCACATGCTGCTCTCGCTGATCGCGCCGCGCCCTGTTTACGTCGCCAGCGGCACAGCGGACACGTGGGCGGACCCGCACGGCGAGTTTCAGTCCGCCCACCATGCCGGGCCCGTGTATAAATTACTTGGCAAAAAACCGCTGAGCGCCACCCAGTTGCCGCCGCCCAACCAGCCGTTGCTCGACGGCGACATCGGCTATCATATCCGCACCGGCGGTCACTCGGTTGATCCCTACGACTGGCAGCAGTTCATCCATTTCGCCGACCGACATTTAAAAGAGAATTAAACTTGGGCAAAAACGGTTGCACGGGGATTGAATAGCACTACGATTGGGGACGTTTTACGGTGATGCGACCTCTGGCAAACAGACTTGGCCAAGCGCTTGGCTTGGGTGCTGCGCTTGGCTTGGCAACGGCAACCGGCTTGGCCAACCCGGCGTTGACCGGCGAACAGATTTACTCGCGGCTCTGCGCCGATTGCCACGGCAACAAGGGCCAGGGTGTCGCCGACGAACACGACGAGCCACTCGTGGGCGATTGGTCGATCGAGAAACTCGCGAGCAACATTTCCAAAACCATGCCGGAGGACGAGGAGGAGCTTTGCACCGGCGAAGAGGCGAAACGGGTGGCGCGGTATGTCTTCGACGCCTTTTACTCCCCCGCCGCCCAGGCCCGAAACCACCCGGCGCGAATCGGGCTGGCGCGGCTGACTGAGCGACAGTACATCCACTCGATCGCTGACCTGCTCGGCAACTTCACCGGACGGGCGTCATTCGGACAATCGGGCGGCCTGAAGGGTGCCTACCACAACAGCCGAAATCTCCGGCGCAACGACAAAAGCTTCGAGCGCACGGATGCCGCGGTGGATTTTCAGTTTGGCAGCGGAACACCGGCACCGGGGCAGAATGGATTCAAGCCGGAGGAATTCTCGGCAAACTGGACCGGCTCGGTGTTGGCTGAAGAATCCGGTGACTACGAATTTTTCATCACCACGGAGAACGGCGCGAACCTGTGGGTCAACGGGATGAACCGAAAGTTGATCGATGCCTGGGTGTCCAACGGAAAGTTGCGGGAAGCCAAAGGCACGGTACGGCTCATCGGCGGACGAGCGTACCCGCTGAAGCTGGATTTTTTCAAATTCAAGGAAACCTCAGCCTCGATCCGACTGGAGTGGAAACCACCGCACGGTGCGCGCCAGATCATCCCCGAACGTTGCCTCTCACCGCGAGTCACCGAGAGAACGGTGGTGGTACAACAACCGTTCCCGCCGGACGATAGCAGCATCGGCTATGAGCGTGGCTCGGCCGTTTCCAAAAAATGGGATGAAGCCGCCACCTTCGCCGCCATCGAGGTGGCCAACCTCGTGGCAGACCGGCTTGACGCCCTCGCCGGATCTGCCCCCGACGACAAACAAAGGGAGGCCAAGGTGCGCGCGTTCTGCAACCGGTTCGTCGAACTCGCCTTTCGCCGCCCGCTCACTCCGGAACAGCAGCGACTCTTTATCGATTCTCGGTTTGCTCAGGGCAAGGCCGACACCGACTCGGTGAAGGAGGTCATCCTGCTTGCACTCAAGTCGCCGCGCTTCCTCTACCCCGACCTCGGCCAAGCGGATGACCACGCGGTCGCCACCCGACTCGCACTTGGCCTGTGGGATTCGCTGCCCGATGCCGAGTTGCTCCGCGCCGCCGCTGCCGACCGACTGGGTTCACCCGAACAGGCGCGACAACAGGCACTACGAATGCTCAGAGATCCCCGCAGCCGTGCCAAACTACGCAGTGCACTTCATCACTGGATCGGAATCGATACAGCCGCAGGCATCGCCAAGGATCCCGAGGTTTTCCCTGGCTACGACAATGCGCTCGAAGCTGATCTGCGCACATCGCTGAACCTGTTCATCGACAACGTAATCTGGCAGCGCACCGGCGCGGACTTCCGGAAACTGCTCACAGCCGACTATCTGCCGTTCAGCGAGCGCTTGGCCAAGTTTTACGGAGCCAAGCGGGTGGCCGACGCCGGGGAGTTTGCCCCTACTAGGTTTGCTCAGGAAGAGCGGGCAGGGCTGCTCACCCATCCGTACCTGTTGTCGTTGTTTTCCTACCACAACACCACCTCTCCAATCCATCGGGGAGTGTTCGTGGCACGCCGGGTTCTGGGTCGCGAGCTCAAGCCGCCGCCCGAAGCCATCGTGTTCAAAAACGACGAGTTCGACCCGCACATGACTATGCGCGAAAAGATCACCTACATCACGCGCGACGGTGGTTGCATGAGCTGCCACAGCCTGATTAACCCGGCCGGCTTCGCACTGGAACGATTCGACGGAGTCGGCCGCACACGCCAAACGGAGAAAGGCCGGCCGATAAACACCGCCAGCGACTACCAATCCGACGAGGGGCAAACCGTCCGTCTGGCCGACGCCCAAGACATCGCCAACCATGCCATCACCAGCCCAAGCGCCCAGGAGAGCTTCGTTGAATCGCTCTTCAATCAGGTTGCCAAGCAGCCCATCCA
>CAJWEP010000281.1 GCA_913030945.1 uncultured Verrucomicrobiota bacterium | reverse complement strand
GGCGTGCCGGTTGATTTCCTCGGCGATCGACAGGCGGTCGACGCTCTGGATCATGCTGAACAACCGCACGGCGTCGCGGCATTTGTTGGACTGCAAATGACCGATGAGCTGCCACTCGAGGTTGCCGGGGCAGGCGGAGATCTTCAGCTTGGCCTCCTGGATTTTGCTTTCGCCGAAGACGCGGCAGCCGTGATAGGTCAGCTCACGCACGGCGTTGGCGCTGTGACTTTTCGAAACCGGCAGCAGCATGACCTCCGCCGGGTCGCGCTCGGCGAGTTTGCAAGCGGCATTGATCCGTTCGCGGATGGCGTGCAGTCGCTCGTCCAGTTCCATGCGCCAATTTAGCCACATCAACACCGGCGCCGGCAAGGCCGCGGCGGTTTCGCGCTTGGCCAAGCGGTCCTCCGGCGGTTCAGCCGAACAGCTCGCCTTCGGCGAAGAAACGCTTCAGTTCCGCCTGGCCGTTTTCGACCGAGTCGGAGGCGTGGACGACGTTGCGCATTTTATCCTGGCCGAAATCGCCGCGGATCGTTCCCTTTTCGGCAGCGGTCGAGTCGGTCGGGCCGACCATTTCTCGGATGCGAGCGATGGCATTGTCGCCGCGCAGCGCGATCGCCACCACCGGCGACGACTGCATAAAGCCCTGAATCTCCGGAAAAAACGGCAGGTCGGTCAGGTGCGCGTAATGCTCGCGCAGAATCTCATCCGACAGGCGTATCATCTTCGCGCCGAACACCTCGAAGCCGGCTTCCTCGAAGCGCTTCAACACCTCGCCGCACTGGCGGCCATCCAGACAATCCGGCTTCAACAGAACCAACGACTCTTCCATAAGCGCGCGAATCATGGGGATGAATCCCCATGTGAAAAGCGAAAAGTGCTTTTAGCACGATTTTTCCCCGCTTGGCCAAGCGGGGTTCAGGTGATGTGGGCGCCAGTGGCGTTGGTGTAGACGGCGTAGAGGCTTTGGCTGGCGGTCATGAAGAGGCGGTTGCGCTTGCGGCCGCCGAAACAGACGTTGGAGCAGATTTCCGGCAGCCGGATTTGCCCGATGCGGTCGCCGTTCGGGGCGAAGGTGTGCACGCCGTCGTAACCGGCTCCGACCCAGCCCGCACTGGCCCAGATGTTCCCGTCGATGTCGGCGCGGATACCGTCGGCACCGCCTGCGGCCAACTTCTTTGGCCTGTTTTTCTGAGCCAATTCCTCGGTTGTTGCCAGTCTGGCGCCGTCTTGGGCTTTCATGGCTTTCATCGAGGCGAACTCTTTTCCATTTTTCAGCTTCGCGCCGTCGACGTCCCACACTTTAATATTTTTTCCGGAGCCGGAGTCGGCGACGTAGAGTTTGCTCAAGTCGGGCGCAAAGCAAAGACCGTTTGGCTTGTGAATATTGTCCGTTAGTTTCGTGATTTTTCCGCTCCTGGCGTCGATACGGTAGACGGCTTCCTTGAGTTGGAGCGGGCCCTTGTTGCCTTCGTAGTCCGACAGGCTGCCGTAGCCGGGGTCAGTGAACCAAATTGAATTGTCGCCGCGATGTACGATTGCGTCGTTCGGCGCGTTGAACGGTTTGCCGTCGAATGTGGTGGCTAGCACGGTCTCGGTGCCGTCATATTCATAGCGCACCACGCGGCGATGCCCGTGCTGGCAGGAGATTTGCCGACCTCGGTAGTCGAACGTGTTGCCGTTGCTGTTGCCGCTGGGCTTGCGGAACACGCTCACGCGGCTGTCGTCCTCAATCCAGCGCAGTTGCAAGTCGTTGGGGATGTCGCTGAAAACCACGTATCGTCCGACGCCGTTCCAGGCGCAGCCCTCAGTCCAGAGGGCGTTCGGGCTGGTGTAGAGCCGCTGCACCGGCGTGTTGCCGATTTTGTATTTGTCGAAGCGCGGGTCGAGGGAGATGAGGTCGGGATCGGGGTAGCGCGTTGGGTTTTGGCCGGACCAGTCGCGGGCGGTTGCGGTGGCGAGACCGGCTCCGGCAGCTGCTGCAGTCGCGAGAAAACTTCTGCGATCGATGGGTGTCTTGCTCATGATTCCAAAGGGTTAAACGGTGAGGCACAGCTTTGCTTAGCTACGCAGCAGGGGCAAGAAAAAGCTCGCGCTTGGCCAAGAGATTGCGTTGGTTTGTCGAGTCCGTGACCGATGAATTTTCCCAAATGTTGCGCGTTCGCCAGCGGTTTGACACCACGCCGCCGGTCGATGTCGAGGCTTCGGTGGCTGCCGGATTTGCGGCGATTCGCGAGCAGTTGAAGCCGGGCATGCGGATTGCCGTGGGCGTCGGCAGTCGCGGGATCTCAAACCTGGCTAAAATCGTCGTCGCCGTGATTGGCGAGTTAAAGAACGCCGGTGTGGAGCCGTTCATCATCCCGGCGATGGGCAGTCATGGCGGTGCGACTCCGGAGGGACAAGCTCAACTGCTCGCCGGCTACGGCGTGACAGAGGCGTCGATGGGTGTGCCGGTTTGCGCTTCGATGGAGGTAGAGTCGCTTGGCCAGATGGATGACGGGCAGGAGGTTCTGTGGAGCTGCGAGGCGCTGGCGGCGGACGGCGTCATCGTGATCAACCGTGTCAAGCCGCACACCTCCTTTTCCAGGCCAGTGGGCAGCGGGTTGACGAAGATGCTTGTTGTCGGCCTGGGTAAACACGCCGGCGCATCGGCGTACCACGCCGCAGCGCTCAAGCTCGGCTACGGGGAGGAGTTGATGCGCCTGGCCGATGTGATTATAAGACGCGCACCCGTTCTCGGTGGCGTGGCTATTGTCGAGAACGCGGTGCATGAGACGGCGCGCGTCGAGGTGCTTGCGGCCGATGCGATTCTCAGGCGCGAACCGGAGCTTTGCATCGAGGCTTCGGCGATGATGCCTGCGCTGCCGTTCGACGAAATCGACCTGCTGATTGTGGATCAAATCGGCAAAAACATCAGCGGTACAGGCATGGACACCAACACGATTGGCCGGAGCTCGAACGGCTATCATCTCGTGCCGGGCCAAGCGGCTACCAAGCCGTTCATCTGGCGAATTTTCGTGCGTGGTCTGACGTTAGAGTCCCACGGCAACGCCATCGGTATTGGCTTGGCCGAAGCGACCACGATGCGGCTGGTCACCGGTGTGGATACCGCTGCGTTGTACACTAACTCGCTCACGTCGCGCTCCGTCCTGTCGGCCAAGCTTCCGATGGCATTCGAGACTGATTCCGAGGCGATTCGCGCCATGCTGTCGTCACTGCCTGACGCCGACCCTACCAAGGCCCGGTTGGTGCGCATCCGCGACACACTCTCGCTGGGCACGCTCGAAGTTTCCGCTGCGTTGGCCACCGAAGTGGAGGCGCATCCAGCGCTCGAACCGCTTGGCCAGGCAGAGCCGATGCGGTTCGACAAGTCGGGCAATCTTGCCGCGTTGATCTAGTAAAAAATAAACTCGCTTGCGGCTTCGGTAGGCATCAAGAATGCGCCGGATAATTTGACGAACCGACCACGAATCACCATG
>CAJWEP010000280.1 GCA_913030945.1 uncultured Verrucomicrobiota bacterium | reverse complement strand
CGATTGCAGAAACTTGGCCAAGCGCCTGGCCAAGCCGGGATGCGGCGCAGCGCGAACGTGGCCCAGCGTGTTGCGAATGACCAAGCCGTCCGCGCCAAGCGGCTGGCCGGCGATCGGCAGGCCGTTGCGAAGGCCGGCCCGGACGTCGTCGGAGTCGCTCAGGCCAAGCGCGAACTCGCCACGGCCGACGAGTTGCACGACCACCGAGTTGCCATCGACCGTCATCACGCCATTGGCCAACAACGCGCGGCACCACGCCTGCCACCGCGCCTCGCCCCAGCGCTGGCGCAGCACCTGAAAATGCGTTGCCGTCGAGCCGAACAGCGGCAGCGCAATCACCATCCTGCCGCGCCACTGCGCGTTGGTCAGCGCGGCCAGGCTCGGCGGCAGCTCCGCGCGCCCAAGCTGGTTCGTATTCCAGACCCACTGCCGCGTCCGCATGCCAAACGACTCGATCGGCTCATCCGTGGCAAGCACACCGCGCGCGGCGAGTTGGTGCGTGCGAAACGCCTCGTTGTTCCAGAACAGATCGCAGCGCGGATGGCTTTTTTCGGCGATCAAGCGGTTGACCAAGCCGACCGTCTTGACGGCTTCGCTGTCGTAAACGGTCCGCACGCGAACGCCTGTCTCCCGCTGGAACCGCTGCAAAATTGGCTCGGCGTAAACCTGATCCTGCGAGGTGTAAACCGTGACCGAGTCGCCGCCGGGCGAGCAACCCGAGAACAGCGCAACGCTGATGAGCCACGCCGTTTGCAGCCGGGTGGTCATGCAGTGCGCCGATGGTAAAACCACCACTCGAACAGGATGAACCCGAGGCACAGCATCGCGATCCAGCGCCACGCCTCCTTGTCGGCACTCACCGGCACAGACGCCTCAACCGTGCCGTACTCGCCCATTTGCAGTGACTCGCGTGAACGGATGAGGCTCTCATCACGGTCGAGCAGGTTCACGCAAAACTGCAGCGTGTTCGTCTCGACGGTCGCCGAGTAAACGCCCTGCTGAAACGTGTCGCCAAAGATCAACTCACCGCTGGCTGTAGTCCGGATTTCCCGCGTCGAGCCGTCCGGCAACCCAACGGTCACCGGCTTTTCCACGTTGACCAGGCGCACGTGAAACGGCTCGCCGACGCGGATGGAGGTGCGGGCATCGGGGTTGAGCCAGGCGGCGGCGTTGGCGATGAAAATGGGAAACGAGACACGGAGCGGCCACGTGCTGTCGAGCGGGTTGAAGCCGATCCACACGGCACGCTGGCCGTTGTTTTCGCCCGCCGCAAGAAGCGGCGTGGACGGCGACTCGACGAGCGGCGTGAGCCACGGTGGCGGCTTGGCGGCGAGCACCTTGGCCACTTGCACGTTGTCGAAGTTGACAAAGCGCAGCAGCGGATGGGTGCTTTTCCAGTCCACAATCGGCGGACCGTCGATCGACCCGCTGGGCTGGAACCAGTTGGTCGACTGCGTGTGGATCGCCAGAACGTTGCCGCTTGGCCAGACGCTGGGCACGACATCGTCGAGCACGACGAAATCGACTGGCGGCTCCGGATCGGCGAGGCTGGCCGCCACAGCGAGGTCGAGTTTGGGCACGCTGCGCAGCGCCCGTTCGAGAAACTGGTTGCCCTTCGTGACCAGCAACGCGCGGGTGTCGCGCCGGGCGAGACTGAGTACCGAGGCGGTATTGTCCACAGCGAACACATCGCTGTTTTTGAGCTGCAACCGGAAGACGCCATTGGTGCCTAAGCTGGCGACGAAGACGAGCGATGCCGTGTTGGTCGCACCGACGCTCACACGCCGGTTGCCAACAAGCCGGTCGCCGAAAAACAGCGACACGTCGCTCGCGAGCGGGTTGGTCGAGGCGTTGGCCACGGTCGCAAAGACCGCCTGCTGCCCGACCTGCTCCGGGTGCGGCCGAACCTCGAGTGACACGATGCCAAGATTATCGCCGCCCCCGCCCACGCGGTGATAGGCCAGGTTCAAGTCCTGCAACTCGAATTCGTCCAAGTCCGGCGAAGCACCATCACTGAACAGGTGCACCTCGGTTTTGGCCCGGTTGCGCGTCAGGTTTTGGGCAAGCTTGATCGCGTCGAGCAGGCGGGTTGGCGAGTCGGTCGCCCGCGCTTGGCCAAGCGCGGAGCGCAGCGCCGGCTTGGCGCTGGTCGGCGACTGGCGCACCTCGGTCACCGCGCCAGCGAGCAGCAGCACCATACGGTCGTTGTCGTACATCGAGTCGATGAGCTTGGCCAAGCCGGCCTTCGCCTGATCAAGCCGGTTGGGCGAAATATCGGTCGCCTGCATCGACGCCGACACATCGAGAATGGCAACGATGAACCGGCCGCCCTCCAGTTTGCCCGCAAAGTACGGGCGAGTCAGCGCGAACACGGCCAACGCAAGCAGGATGAGCTGAATGACCAGCAGCCAGTTGTGGCGGAGTTTCTGGAACGGTGAACTGGCCTGTGTCTCGTTGAGGAATCGCTTCCACAGGACAGTGCTTGAGACCAGGCGTGCCACCCGCCGGCGCTTGAGCAGGTAAAAAACAACGACGACCGGCAGCGTGGCCGCGAACGCAAGTGCCTCGGGCGTGAGAAAGTTCATCGCCACATGCCCCCGGTTCGCATGGCCTTGAGCAACAGATCGTCAATCGGGGTGTCGGAGCGCGCCAACTGGTGGCGAATGCCGCGTGCGCGGCAAAACTCCCGCAGCCGCTGGCAGTAGTTTTGCACCGCGGCGCGGTAAGCCTTGAGGCGGTATTTTCCAAAGGTGACCTCCTGCTCGGCGCCAGTCTCGGAGTCGATCACCTTCAGGTCGCCGTAGACCGTCGGCTCGAGCTCCTCTGGTGAAAGGATTTGCACGGCGTGAATCTCCGAGCCGCGATGGGTGAGCGACTTGAGTCCCTCCTCGTACCCGGCCGGGTCGAGAAAATCGCTGATGATGACCGACACGCCGGGCGCGCGATGCTTCATCGCGCCGCGCCGCAGCGCCTGGTTGAGGTCCGCCGCGCCACCGGCCTTGAGCTTGGCCAGGTTTTCAAAAAAACGAATTGACGACTTGCGGCCGCGCACCTGTCGCAGCTCGCCGGCGAGGCTCGCCTGGTCGTCGCCCAGCGGGAACGGCTCGACAGTAACGCGGTCGAACCCACATAATGCCACGTAGCCAACAGCGGCGACGACCTGCCGGGCAAAGTCGAACTTGGGCGCCTGGCCAAACGACATCGACTCGCTGGAATCGAGAAAAATGGTAATCGGCAGCTCGCGCTCCTCCTCGTAGAGCTTAAGGAAGAGCCGGTCGAGCCGGCCGTAGATGTTCCAGTCGATCCGGCGCAGGTCGTCCCCAGGAACGTAGTTGCGGTAATCGGCGAACTCGACCGACTGCCCACGCGCGCCGCTACGGCGCTCGCCCTTGGCAGTGCTCTTCGAACGGCGACGGGCGAGCAATTGCAACTGCTCGAGCCGTTTCAACAAATCCGGGGAAATCAACGCCGCCATGACCTCGGGACCAACCGAGGC
>CAJWEP010000279.1 GCA_913030945.1 uncultured Verrucomicrobiota bacterium | reverse complement strand
GAGGTGTACTTGTAGTCGAAGTCATCCATTTTTTCCCGGTTGATTTTCTTGCCGATAAACCGCTCGACAGCCTCCATATGCTGGCGATCCTCAGCCACCATGATGGTGAAGGCATCCCCGGAGGCTGCGGCACGGCCTGTCCGGCCAATGCGATGGACGTAGTCCTCGGGATGCTGCGGCACGTCGTAGTTGACGACATGGCTGACGTTGGCAATGTCCAGTCCACGCGAGGCGATGTCGGTGGCGACCAGAACCTCATATTTTCCATCCCGGAAGCCGTTGAGCGAGCGTTCCCGCTCGGACTGGGTTCGGTTTGAGTGGAGAATTGCCACGGAATGATTCTGGCGTTTCAGCAGGCTCCCCACCTTGTCAGCACCCACCTTGGTGCGGCAGAACACGATGACTGAATCGAAGTCCACCTTTCCGAGCAACGCCAGAACAAGGTCGTTTTTCTGGTCGAATGCCACCGGATAAACCGAGTGCGAAACGGTGTCGGCCACGGAGCGGCGCATCCCGATCTCGACTGTCTCCGGATCTTTCATCGCCCACTGGATGATCGTCTCGATGATAGGCGGAATGGTCGCTGAGAAGAGGGATGTGTGCCGTTTTTCAGGGCATTTCTGGATGATTTTCTTGACGTCCGGCATGAAGCCCATGTCGAGCATCCGGTCGGCCTCGTCGAGCACGAGGTACTCGATGTTTTTTAGTGTCAAATTTTTCTGAGACAAGTGGTCGAGCAACCGCCCCGGTGTAGCGACGACGATGTCGGTGCCGTTTTTCAGCGCGTCGGTCTGTTTGCCATATTTAACGCCGCCGTAAACAACCGTCGTTCGCAGGTCCGAATACCGCGAAAAATCCCGGAACGCCGTCTCGACCTGCGAGGCCAACTCCCGCGTCGGCTCAACGATCAGCGCGCGCGGTGTGTCCGCCGGTTTATCGAGCTTCGTGAGGATGGGCAGGCCAAACGCCGCGGTTTTGCCCGTGCCAGTTTGCGCGCTGCCAATCAAGTCCCGCCCCTCAAGAAACAGTGGGATGCCCCGAAGCTGGATCGGCGTCGGGTCTTCGTAACCCATCGCCCGGATCCCTTTGAGAACGGTATCGGAAAGTCCAAGTGAATTGAAGGACATGGCGGGGGGGTGTAACAGAAAAGCAGATGATGGGAAACGCAAATCGCCGCGACTCGGCTCGCCGAGCTTGGCTCAACGCTTGGCCAAGGCTAAAACGCCCGCGTGGAAATTGCCCAGGACCATAACCGCCGTGTGTGGGACGAGCGCGTCCAGCAAGGCCTCCTGCACACTCGCACCGCCCGCGACGACGAGTTTGACGACCCGGCGAAAGCCATCAACAGCCGAGGCTGGATCGACGGCAGCCTGGACGGCAAACAGGTTCTCTGCCTCGGCGGCGGCGGCGGGCTGCAGGCGCCGCTTTACGCCGCCGCAGGGGCGACGGTCACGGTGGTGGACATCAGCCCGGAGATGCTAGAGCAGGACGGGCAAGTCGCCCGCGAACGCGGCCTCGAGTTGCACACCATCGCTGCGTCGATGGACGATCTGTCGATGCTCGCCAATGCGTCGTTCGACCTCGTCACCCAGCCGGTCAGCACCTGCTACGTTCCGAACCTCGCCAAGGTTTACGGCGAGATCGCTCGCGTGCTGCGCGTCGGCGGGCAGTACCTCAGCCAGCACAAACAACCGGCCAACCTCCAGGCCGCGCCGACGCCCTTCCCCAGCGGATACGCCATTACCGAGGATTACTATGCCAAGGGGCCGGTACCGCCACTAGACGGCAACTTCGAGCATCGTGAAAAAGGCGCGCTCGAGTTCGTGCATCGCTGGGAGGAGATTGTCGGCGGCCTCTGCCGCAGCGGCTTCGTGATCGAGGATCTCGCCGAGCCGAAGCACGGCGATCCCACTGCCGAACCGGGAACGTTCCGGCACCGCAGCCAGTACATCCCACCTTACGTCGCCATCAAGGCGCGACGCATCGACAGCCTGGCGCTTGGCCAAGCGATGGGCGGCATCGTTGTACCGTGAATCTGCTTGAGCCGAACCGCCGCCCAACGGTAGCTTGTCGCCCATGTTTTTTCGCACCACACTGATCGTCGCCATCGGCATTCTCGCTGCCTGCTCCACTACAAAAACAAGCCTTAACTCCGGGACAGGATTCTCCGGCGACTGGGCGGAGTTCGAGCGCTTGGCCAAGCGCAACGGCACACGAGTCGCGCTACCGCCGTTTGAAACCACGCCGGAGGCCTCGCTCGACGCGATCCGTGCATCGATCGCGGCGGCGGACGACCGGCTCGATGTCATTGGCAGAATCAAGCCAAGCGAGGCGACCTTCGACAACACGATCGGCGCGCTCGACGACCTGGCGTTTGACCTGTCGCTGGTGGCCAACCGCACCTACATGCTCAAGGAAACCAGCGAGAACGCCGAGCATCGCGCGCAGGCCACCGAGGCGATCAAGCAGTTCGACGAGTGGGCCGTCGGCCTCGACTATCGCGAGGATGTTTACCACGTGGTCAAGGCGTACGCCGACTCGTCGCCCAAGCTGAGCGGCGAAGCCAAGCGGCTACTCGAGCAGACGCTGCGCGACTATCGACGGGCCGGCCTTCATCTGGCCAAGCCCGAGCGCAACGAGGTTGAGCGGCTCCGCAAGCAACTCTCCGCCGCGACCACCGAGTTCCGCACGAACATCACCAACGCAAAGAAGGAGCTGAAATTCACGGGCGTACAGCTCGGGGGGCTGCCGGAAAGTTTCCTCGAGCAGGTCAAGACCGGCGACGACGAGTACACGCTCCAGGCCAACGTGACGTTTCACTACCTCAACGTCATGCGCAGCGCCAAGCCGGAGGCCACGCGCAAACGCATCTCCGGCGAGCGCAAACGGCTTGCCCGCGAGAAAAACATCCCGCTGCTCAAGACCGTCCTGCAACTCCGCGCCACGATCGCCGCCAAGCTCGGTTACAAGACGTGGGCCGACTACAAGTGCGAAGTCAAGATGGCCGGCGACGGCACCACGGCGCGCGAGTTTTTGATGAACCTCAAGCGCGGCCTCGAGCCAAAGTGGCAGGCCGAACTCGCGCAGTTCACCGAAATGAAGCGCCGCGAGACCGGCGACGCCAACACCACCCTGAAAATGTGGGATGCCTTCTACTACATGAACCTGCTAAAGAAGGAGAAGTACGCCGTGGACACCGAGCAGCTTCGCGTGTTTTTTCCGTACGAACAGACGCTGCACGGGATGTTCCGCGTGTACGAGCGCATCTTCGGCCTGAGGATCGTGGCCTCCACCGCGCCGTACAAATGGAACGAGCAGGTGACGCTGCACCTCGTTTACGACGCGGCCACCGGCAACCCGCTGGGCGCGTTGTACCTCGACATGTTCCCACGCGAGGGCAAATACAACCACTTCGCGATGTTCCCGCTGATCTCCGGCAAACGCCTACCGGACGGCGCCTACCAGCGGCCCACCGTCGCGCTGATCTGCAACTTCCCCACGCC
>CAJWEP010000278.1 GCA_913030945.1 uncultured Verrucomicrobiota bacterium | reverse complement strand
ACTGTTGCCGCAGAGGTAGGCTGGTCTACTTCCCTTCAGCTTTCAATTCTTCACCTTACTGTTCACTTCCTCAAACCACTTCATCGCCTTAGTCGGCACCTTGGCCTTTTGCTCCTTAGTGTTGATCGGTCCGTCGAAAAGCACCTTCCCGTCTGGATTGACGACCTTGAGAGTGGCTTCTCCGTTTGCGTTTTTATAATGCAATTTGCCTCTCTTTGTATCATTAACCACATAACTGACACTACTACTTACGACGGAGGAGTCATTCTGTTTGGAATTGGCGTTCTTCGTTTCTGTCTTCTTAGGGGTGGCCTTTGCAAACGCTTTGACGCCGCCGACCAGGGGCAATTGAATACTTGTCGCATCCAGATCAATTGTCAATTCGGTACCAGGATCCGGTCGCAATGTGAATTCGCGATCACTGGACATGATCATCAAGCCGATCTGTTGACCCACGGGTATCACTTGGTCATCGGGTTGCAGGTCGAATGTCATGTCGTAAAAACGCCCCGGCACCAGCGGCTCGCTTTCAGTCAGCGAGCGATGGTTTTGCGGATCGGCCCAGCCGCGCGTAATGATATTGTCGGTAATCTTGGCGTTCTTGTTGCCGTTCCAAGGTAGGGAAACCAGCCAGACAGACAGATTTGCAGTCGGTTTATTACTGGCCAGCTTGATCGTGATTCGGGGGGTTCCAGACAGATGGACGGCCTCGGTCAATTTTTCCGTTAAATACATTAGCCGATGCTCTGTCCAATCGGCCTGGGCCAGTACCGCGCCGCTAAATGAAAAGTTATCGACTATGGTTTCGGTGCCCTGGTTTGAATTCGTTGCAGTTATCAGCTTGCCCATTTCAGGTGCACCGGCAACAAGTTGAAAAGTGACCGACTCTGCCGCCGGGTTCGGATAATCCTCGTAGGATTTCGGTTTTTTTCTATCGTCCCCTTCTCGAACAATCCAAGCGCGCGCGTCTTTTTCGACGTTGTTTTCCACGCCATGAAGATAATGCGTAAACCAGCGGTTCATTAGTTTGATGGGCGGCGGTCCGCCGTGGCCACCCTGATGGTAATACGCCTGGACTGGGACACCTTTTTCTTTGAGAGCTTGATAGATTCGGTTGCTATGTTCGGGCATCACATTCCAATCATTAAACGCATGCGACATCAACACTGCAGCTTTTACTGGTCCCAAGTCGTTGAGGTAATCTCGACCAGCCCAAAATTTGTTGTAGTCACCGGTTATTCGATCGATTCCACTAGCCATGTCTTTATCGCGAACATTACAGTTACAGTATTCGCGTCTCTTTGGATCGCCGCTATTGATAAAGTCGTACAGCACATCGATGTCTTCTCCCATGTAACCGCCGGGCGAGCGCACCAAGCCGTTGGATCGGTAGTAATGGTAATAGGACGTGTTTGGCGCGACCGGGATGATCGCCTCCAAACCTTCGACGCCGGTTGTTGCAGCAGCCAAGCACAAGGTGCCGTTATATGACGTCCCGATCATTCCCACCTTGCCAGTTGACCAACATGCGGTGACAGGTTGGTCGCCGTCTACCGTCGTGTATCCAGCCGCCCGACCGTTTAGCCAGTCGATCACCGCCTTGGGGGCAAGCGATTCATTATCGCCGCCGACTGTCGGACACCCTTGTGACAGCCCGGTACCCGGCGAAGACGAGTGAACGACGGCAAAGCCGCGAGGCACCCAATCCTTGACGTGTCCTTTTGAGATAATCGGTCGCTCGCCCTTCCTTTTAGCCGATGGAGCCTTGTTGCGTTTCGGTGGCTCCACACCTAGTTCGTGTCTGGGGTCCCACATGAAACCGTGAACCGATTTGGCGGTGCCCGCGAAATACGGACTTGAATTATAGACCACCGGTACCTTTAAACCTTCGGTGTCAGTTTGCCGCGGACGCGTCACATCCACGTGCATTCGATCCTTCTTGCCATCTCCATCGGAATCAAAGTCGGTTTCAACCCACAAGTCGTGGCGGATCCACATGTCGGGGTCTTTAAACCTAGGCGCGATTTGTGTTTCCCCGTCTTTAATGATGGGCACTGCTTTTTGCGGGGATTCCGTTTTGGGCTCTTCGGCGAACGATGAATGGCAAGCAAAGAACAAAGTCGAAAGGCAAAAATTCTCTACCAGCCGACAGCACTCATTTGAAAGTGTTGTTTTCATAGCGAGGCAACACTTATCTCAAAAGTCACAATTTTCAAGGCGATTTAACTGCTATCGCTGAACAACAATCCCGTGGCACCGCATAGTTATCGCGCCTAGTTCTGGAGAAATAGGAAAGGTGCTAAAGAACCAAACGACTGGCTCAACCCAAGCTTGACCAAGCGTGATGCACTTGGCTGCGTGCCTACCTGTATTTGTTCCACACCTCCGGCACCGCCACCCACATGCCGGGCTCCTTGGGCTTTGAGGAAAAATTTTTCGCGATCCAGACCTTCTCCTTGGCCAGGCGCTCGGCATGGCCGTCGTAAAAACCGATGATTGCCCCCTCGTTGTGCCGATACAGCGTCGGCCCGCCTGTGCCGGCGTTCTTGTAGGCCTGCACGCTTCCCTTCTGGCCGAGTTTATCCCAGCCCCTCTTGTAGTCCGCCCCCTTCCAGCGCGACCACCAATCGTGGCCGTCGTGAAAAATAAGCTTGGCCGACGGCTCCCGAACCGCACTGAATTTGTGCCCGGAATGGTCCTTGGAAGCCAGTGACCACCCACGTCCGTCTGATGGGTACCAGTCCTCAAAGTTGTAGCTGTAGCTGGTCAGCGTGCCCCGGTTATCTTTGTCCGGCAAATTTGGGTTGTTGGAAAAAGCGTACTGCGACGGCCGCCAGATCTGCGTGTCGGCCGGGCACCGGAAATCGGTCGGCGTCTGGTACATGGAATTGCCCTTGTTGTCGTAGCCGATCAGTTTGCGGAAAGCCATGTTCGACATCCAGACGCGCCGGGCACCGGTCATACGGTTGATCTCGATCAACGGCACGCACTGGTCTTCGTGATCGTTCGCATACAGGGCGTTGGCGATGCTGAACTGTCGGATATTGTTCAGGCAGCCGACACCCTGGGCGCTGTTCTTGGCCTTGGCCAGGGCCGGCAGCAGCAGCGACGCCAGGATCGCGATGATCGCGATAACCACCAGCAACTCAATCAAGGTGAAGCCCTTGGCCAAGTGATGACTGGTGTTCGTTTCCTTCTTCATTCACTCATTCTTGACGGGGTTGGTCAACTGGCCAATGCCCTCGATCTCGATGGTGATCTCGTCGCCGGCCTTGAGCAGCACCGGCGGGGTGCGGGCGAAGCCGACGCCGTGCGGCGTGCCGGTGAGAATCACAGTCCCGGCGGCGAGCCGGGTGCTGCCGCTGAGGAACTCAATCAGCGTTGGCACATCGAAGATCATGTCGTCGGTGTTCCAGTCCTGCATCACATCGCCGTTGAGGACAGTCTTGATGCCGAGCGCATTTGGATTGGGAATCTCGTCTCGGGTGACCAAAACCGGGCCAAGCGGGCAGAAAG
>CAJWEP010000277.1 GCA_913030945.1 uncultured Verrucomicrobiota bacterium | reverse complement strand
GCGAGTACGGCTAGGATGGAAAAGGTGATTGTTCGAGCGGTTTTCATTTTGAAATGGATTCGGTACAGGGACGATAGCGCATCGGCCGGGCCGGGTCAGCTTTTTTTGTTTGCCGCCACTGTTCCCTTCGGTTGATGGTTGCTCAAGAGCCTTGAAGGGTGGCAAAACAGCAATGATAGCCGCCGCACTGCTGGTCGGATGTGGTTCGTCGAATTTATGGCTGGATGCTGGCAACGGCGACGTATCCGCGGTAAAGAAGCATATCAACTCCGGTGCGGATCTGGATGCGCGGGATTCGCTGGGTCGGACGCCGCTCTATTACGCGGTCTACAATGAGCGTTTGAAGATCGCCGAGTTGTTGATGAAAAACGGGGCGAATGTGAATGTGAAACATAAAGCCAACAAAACCTCACTGCATCTGGCTGCGGAATTGGGGAACATGCAGATGGTTCGGTTGTTGTTAAAGGCAGGTGCGAAGGTGAATGCGCTGGACAGTGACCGGGGCACACCGCTGGATTGGGCGGTTGGCACGCTGCACAACGACACCGCCGCATTCCTGCGCAAAAACGGTGGCAAGGAGGGCAGTGCTTTAACACGATGACTAATATGTCATAGACGGCAAAGATATGAACGAGACAATGCAATCGATCTGGGACTTCATCGTCATGGCTTGGACCACCGAACTCTTCGGGCCCGACACGGTCACCATCGGCGGCATCCTGTTGCTGGTGTTCCTGTTCGCGTCAGTGATCATCGTTGAGCGTATCCTCCAGCGGTTGCTCATTCGACGGTTCCTGTCCAAGACCCGGCTTCAGCCTTCACTGCAGTATGGATTGAGCCGGATTCTTGGTTACACCCTGATCGCCATCGGGTTTTACGTCGCCTTTCAGGTGGCGGGGCTGGACTTGAGTTCCCTGGCGATTGTTGCGGCCTCGCTGGGCGTTGGTGTTGGGTTTGGTCTACAAAACATTATCAACAACTTTGTCAGCGGTATCATCATCCTGGCCGAGCGGCCCATCTCGATTGGCGACAGGATTGAGGTGGCCGGCGTGGCTGGGCGTGTGACGAAGATTCAGCTTCGGAGTACAACGGTGGTGACCAACGACAACATCACCATGATCGTGCCCAACGCCGACTTCATCTCGAACACCGTAACCAACTGGAGTCACGGCGACCCGAAGGTGCGCATCCGAGTGCCGGTCGGCGTGGCGTACGGCAGCGACTTGAAACTGCTGCAGAGATTGTTGCTCGAGGCGGCGGAGGAGCATCCAAAGGCCCTGCGCGACCCGTCACCGGTGGTGTTGTTCACCGAGTTCGGGGACAGTTCGCTCAACTTCGAGTTGGGAGTTTGGACTCAGGAAATGACAGCAACCCCGATTCATTTCACCAGCCAAATGAACTTCATCATTGAGCAAAAACTGCGGGAGAACGACATTGAGATACCCTTTCCCCAGCGTGATCTGCATGTCCGTTCCGGCCTTCCCGCGACGCAGGGGCCATCGGGTGAATTTTAGCCGGACTTTAATTGAATTTATGACGAATAAAACCAAAACAAATATGCGACGAGGCGGTTTCACGCTGATCGAATTGCTGGTGGTGATCGCGATTATTGCGATTCTCGCCGCGTTACTGCTGCCGGCCTTGGCCAAGGCCAAAAGCAAGGCGACCGAGATGAAGTGCCTCAGCAATTTGAAACAACTGGGTTTGGGCTTCTTCCTGTATTCAAATGAAACAGGCAAGACTCCGTCATATACCATGGGCAATGGGAAACTTTGGATGGACTCGATTGGGGAGTATTATTCCAAGACCGATGCGATACGCCTTTGTCCTACTGCACCGTACAGAAAGGGGAAGGGAGGCTCTTCGACCTCCGCATGGGTTTGGGGTGGTGAATTGCGACCCGGTACACGCGAACCGAAATGGACTGGCAGTTATGCACTCAATGGCTGGTTTTATGCCGGCGATTGGAATCAAGCTTGGATAGCACAGCACGGAATGGCCAGAGATCTGGCCTTCCGACTCGACTCGGATGTGCGGCAATCGAGTCAGAGCCCGATCTTTTGTGACTCGATGTGGGTAGACGCCTGGCCACTGGAGAGGCATCGACCGGCGAGTAACCTCGCCCTTGGCAGCACTGAGAATGCAGGGATGTCGAGGGTCACGATGGCACGCCACAAGTATCCGGCTGGAAGCCTACCGCTGCCTTCGAGCAAGTATCGGGATAAGCCTTTGCCGGGCGCCATCAACCTGGTGTTCTACGACGGTCACGCCAGCCTGACTCCAAATGAAATGCTTTGGGAGTATCACTGGCACAAAAACTGGAAGAACCCGGGCAAGCGGCCACGGTGATTGTCTACTCCTTTAATGCTTCAACTACGTTTGGTCGGGTTAGGAAAATCAAGATGCAGATCGGGTAAATCACACCGATTGCTGTACCGATGATTGCGCCAAAACCGGCTCCTATTGCAACTGGTCCAGCTTGCGCAAAGATGACTGGCCCGATTGCGTTGACGGTGGTGTGTATAATCCCCAGTATGGCATAACCTAGTGAACAGGTACGTCCCCAGTTTTTTTCCTTGAGCAGGCCGATGCCGCAGGTCAGCAGAAAGATGCTTAATAACAGGCCGATCACAGCTGCAAACATTATAAATGTCATGTAGCCTTCGGAATACTGAGTACTTATTGCGCTCTGAATTGCATCACCCATTTCGCTGGAGGATTGCATTACCACTAGTGCTAAAAAACCGAATCCACCGCAGACCAAACCTAGAGAGCCAAAGATAATGTTCAGAATGCCGAAAACCTTGATCGATCCCGGTTTAGGGGCGTCATGAACCACTGAGTAGGGGTTGGGCTGTGGAAAATTCGTTTGCTGATCCATGTTCCCGATTAATCTGTTCTGGTGAGAATCTACCACAGAAGCCCGAATCGATACAGCCTGATCTGTTCGTCAAACAGATGCCACGTTCATGCCAGTTGTTTTCACATGAGACCGTCTTTGTCCCAGGGGAAGTGGTATCGTTTGCGCCATGGCTGACGAGCCAATAGAATTGAGCGAAGGAATGGGTGCCGCCCCGAAAACAACCTATCTGCCCTGGGACAAGCCGCTGCTAACCTCAGCTTCGGAGTGGTTGCTCGCTGGTGAAACCAGCGGCACCGCGGACTTGAGCGCCACGCTTCTGTTGCTGCCGACACGGCAGGCCGGGCGTAGGTTGCGCGAGGCGCTTGCAACTGAGATGGCCCGGCGCGGCGGCGGCCTCTTTCCGCCGCAAACAGCAACTCCGGCGCTGATGCTGGTCGACGAGGAGTCCGCCGAGCCGACTGCCGACACGGTGGCTTGTCTCTGGCATTGGGTAAACGTGTTGCAGGGCGAGTCGCTGGGGCGTTATTTGGCGCTTTTTCCGCAGTTGCCGTCGGTGGTGGATTTCAACTGGTGCCGCCTGATGGCGAGGTCGTTGCATGAACTGCGCGGTACGCTGCTGGATGCCGGGCTGGATTGCGCATCCGTTGCGGAATCG
>CAJWEP010000276.1 GCA_913030945.1 uncultured Verrucomicrobiota bacterium | reverse complement strand
GCCTGGTTTTCTGGATTCGATTGTGATCCAACGGCTTGCCGGCGGGTTTAAATACAAGACCATCAAATAAATCGTAGAATCCCTTGGCTTCCGCCCATGGTAATTCCACCCCTTCCAGAGCTCTTTTGCCGTCGTTATTCCTGATACTCTTGTCTGCCCCATTGTCCAATAAGGATTGGACTATTTCCGGGTAACAAAAAAAAGCCGCTGTGTGCAGGGGAGTGGATCCATCCTTGTCTTTCTGGTTCACATCAGCTCCACCCTCGATTAGGGCTATGGCCACTTCAGTATATCCAAACGCTGCGGCTGCATTTAGGACGCCGCCTTTTGAGCCAACTGGGTTTGGATCTATCTGGTTCAAATCCGTACCGGCGGCAATGTGTTGTTTGACTGCTTCAAGATTCCCGGTCACAGCTGCTTCGAAGAGAGAACTATCAGGATCTTTGCCCGTTTGTCTTTTATAGATGTCTACTTTATCGCCCCCTTCTTCAATTATCGTCACCGTGTCCCCGGCAAACTCTAAAGTTGCAACCCCGGTTTCAACTTGGCCTGTGCCAGGATCTTTTACTGTCATTGACAATTTGTTTGTTCCCAGCAATTTCCAAGTTAAATCAATACCAAATTGTCCTCCTCCGAAACTCACACGACCTTTTCCACCGGCTTGGAATGTGATGGATACTGGTTCTGCTTGATGTTTCCAAGTGCCGAGAAGCTGTTCGCTTATTGGTTTGTCTTCCTGTTGGGCGAAGCTACTTGGAATGAAAAGCCCAAAAGCCACTACCAAAAATATTACTCTAGATTGGTTCATGGTTCCTAGTGTTGTTTAGTCAACTTATCAATTGAATAGCGCTGATTATTTGTTCTCCTCATCAGGACCACCAAGGCCTGGCAATCCCAATCCTTCTTGAAAGAAACCCCCGTCTTCACCACCGCCGGCAGACATTAAAGCTCCCATCACTGCCTGCATCATTGCCATTTGCAGTTCTTCCTGGGTTTTGGCCTTGGTTGCGCCGGCCATCCCCATCTGAACGGCGTTCATAATAGTCATGATCTGTTTTTTCTCTTCCGGCCCGAGCAAATCCTTGAGATCGGTATTAATCATTTCGCTGGCCCCATTTATGGTTTCCTTCCAGCCATCCGCCATTGCTTTTGGGATCCATTTACCCTCAACCTTGACGACCTCTTGCTCGCCGTTCTTGAGCATGGACAGTCCCGGCATCTCAGAATTATCAAAACCGGGCAATTGGCCAGTTAACTCGTCAATGTCAGGTAGATCAGGAATGCCGCTTACGCTGATCGTGGCGGTGTCGCCCTCCTGAGAAATCACCTCCACCTTGATGTCCTTTAGCTTGGCCTTGATTTCCGTGTTCCACGGATCGCCCTCTTCAAGCTTGGAGGTTTCGGCAATTAACTTGAACAGTTCCTTGCCGGTTTCATCCAGAAACTTGCCCGGGTCCATGCTCTTGGCTTTTGCGTGTTTGCCCAGATCGCTCTCGACCAGGGTTTTCAGCATCTCCCCCATCATCTCGAGCGATTGTTGCATCTCCTCCGGTGACGCACCCGATCCACCCAGACTTTCCTCAATCATGGCGGTGATCAGATCCTGTTTTTCATTCAACAGGAGTCCGGCCTGTTGCAGCAATTCAAACAGCTTGTCCCAAATCTGCTGGTCCATGTTGTTTACAAAGTCATGGATCAGGTTTGTGACGTCAGCCTGGTATGATGGAGGAAGCATTTCCCATAACAGCTTGGGGTCTTCATCCTCCAAGAGCTTAACCGGGATTAAAACCACACTGTCCGCTCCGTCCGGCAATTGGACTTTGGGCTCGGCTGCCTTCTCGACCTGCGGCTCGGTGTTCTGCTGGGAACAACCTGGCAGTAATATCAATCCCGAAGCGAAGGCGGTCAGGAGGATGATTTTTGTTAGATGAATATACACTGTCATTGGAGCGCTAAAATCAACTCTGGCAGCTCGGACTGCACGGCAGAACGAAAGGTGAGGGTATCCCAATTATTATTGATCGTAAAGGCATTCAAAAAGGCTTTTTGGGCTTACGCCTGCACGGCCCCAATCCGCTTGGCCAAGTCCTCGACCACCCAGTTCGGCGCTTGGCTTGCCAGTTCGTCCGCCGCCGCGCCGTGCTGCCAGGCGGCATAGCGGATCGTCCGGCCGACGTCCTCCCGCAACAACGGCTGGGCCAGCAGCCCGGCCAGGTAACCGGCCAGCAGGTCGCCGCTGCCACCTTGGCCAAGCGCCGGATTGCCGGTGGGATTCACAAACACCTCGCCCTCGCCGTGCCCGATCAGCGTGTGCTGCCCCTTCAACACCACCCAGCAGCCGCCGAACTTGGCCGAGAGCGCTCGCAACGCCTCCACCCGGTCGGTCTGCACGGCGTCCGGGCTCGAGCCAAGCAACCGGGCCGCTTCGCCGGGGTGCGGCGTGATCACGCGAATCGCCTTGTCGGGCAGCCCGCCCGACGGCAGCCAGTCGAGCGCGCTGGCATCCACCACCATCGGCACTGACGACTCACGCCACATCTCGCCGGTGGTTTCCTTCAGGTCAGCCGGTAAATCATCCGCGGCCAGCCCCGGGCCAATCAACAGCCCGGTGATCGAGTGGATCGTGATCTCGCCCGGCACCAGCGGCTTTACCATCACGCCCTGCAGCTGCGACGCGACTGGCACGAACACCTCGTCCGGCGTTAGCAGCGTGACCAGCCCCGGCTGCGCTCGCGCCGCGCCGTGCGCTGCCAGCACCGCCGCGCCGTGGTAGCCGACACTGCCAGCCATGATGCCGAGGTGGCCAAACGTGCCCTTGTGTCCGCCGGCTGGCCGGGCTGGCGGGAAGCCCACAAAATCCTCCGTCTGGCCAAGCAGCAGGTCGCTCGTTTCGAGGCAAGGCGTCAGACCGATGTCCCGTGCCACCCGCAGTCGACCGACGAATTCCGAGGCGCTTGGCTTGAGTAGGCCAAGCTTGGCCGCGCCGAGCGTCAGCGTTTCCTCGGCGCGAATGGCTGCGCCCTGCACCTCGCCGGTGGCGGCGTCGATGCCGGAGGGGACGTCGATCGAGAGCACACGCAGCCGCTTGGCGTTGATCTGCGCGATCACCTGCATCCAGTCCGCGTCAAGCGGCCGGTTGAGCCCGATGCCGAATAGACCGTCGATGACCAATGCCGGAGCGGGATCGAGATCGAGCGGAAGTTTTTGACGCGTCTTGGCCGGGTCGGTCACGCTAAGCAGGCTCACCTCGCGCTCCGGCAGATGCCCTGCCATGGCGCGTACATCGTCGCCGTTGTGGCCCTTGCCGGCGAGTAGCAGGATGGCGTCGCCGGACCGGGTCAACTCCATTGCACGATTCGCCACCACCACGCCGACCTGGGCGATGACCTCTTCCTCGGTCTTGCCGGACTCCCACGTCGCCGCCTCCCAGCGACGCATCTGCTCCACGGTAATCACCGGCAACGGCATGACTCCAGCAGGGTAGTGCGACTGCCAAGCGGGAACAAGCGCCCATTGGCC
>CAJWEP010000275.1 GCA_913030945.1 uncultured Verrucomicrobiota bacterium | reverse complement strand
CCTGCAGGGCTTGGACTTCGCGGTAGACGGCGACGTTTTCGGGATTCGGCTCGGCGGTCTCGCGAGTGTTCAGTTTCACGAATCGGTCGGTGATCTCCTCGATGCTCACGTTCCCGCCCTGATTGTTGCGGAGACTCCACAGCGCCTGCAGCGCCGCGCCGTACGCCGCGCCCTCGCCCACCTTGAGCGTGACGACTTGCGCGTTGAACACGTCGGCCATGATCTGCCGCCAGAGCTTGGAATTCGCCCCACCGCCAGTGGCACGAATCTGCGTCGGCTTGACACCGAGTTTCTCGAGCCGGCGCAGGCCGTAGTTCATCCCAAGCGTGACGCCCTCCATCGTGGCACGGGCAAAATGTTTTTCGGTGAACGTCCCGGCGCGCACGCCGAAGTAGACGCCGGTTCCATCGGGCACGTTCGGCGTGCGCTCGCCCTCGAGATACGGGAGCAGCAGCAAGCCGTCGGAGCCGGCCGGGGCCTTGCGCGCGGCGGCCTCGTACTGGGCATGGGTCCATTTGAAATCCTTGCGGATCAACTCGGTGGCCACGGTGACGTTCATTGTGCACTGCAACGGCAGCCAGCGGTTGGTCGAGTCACAGAACGCTGCAATCTCGCCTTTCGGATCGACCACCGGCTTGCCGGCGCAGGCGTAAATGGTGCCGCTGGTGCCGAAGCTCGCGGTCACGACTCCCGGGCATGTATTGCCGGTGCCAATCGCGCCCATCATGTTGTCGCCTCCACCGGCGCTGACTACCACGTCGGTGTTTAGGCCCAACCGCTTGGCGGTCGATGTCTGCAACGTGCCGGCCGGCTGATCGCTCGAGATCAATTTCGGCAGCTTGGCCGCCAAGCCGGCGTCGATGGCCTTCAGGGTTTTCCTCGACCACTTGCGGGTGCGGACGTTGAGCAGCGCGGTGCCGCTGGCGTCACCGTACTCCATCACCGCGTTGCCGGTCAGCCAAAAGTTCAGGTAGTCATGCGGCAACAGCACCTTGGCCAAGCGCTTGAAGTTTTTCGGCTCGTGCTTCTTGAGCCAGAGGATTTTACCGGCGGTGAATCCGGGCAGGACCGCGTTGCCGAGTTCCTTGATCGATCCTTTCAGGCCGCCGAGCTTGGCCATGATCTCGTCGCATTCGTCGGTCGTGGCGGTGTCGCACCACAGCTTGGCCGGGCGGATGACTTCGCCCTTTTTGTCGAGCGGCACAAAACCGTGCTGCTGGCCGCTGACCCCGATCGCGCGCACCTCGCCGGTCATGGCCCTGGCCTGTTTGAGCGCGGTGCGGATGCCCGCCTGGGTGGCGTCGATCCAGTCGGCGGGATGCTGCTCCTTGGCCCCGGCGGGCAGGCCGCCGATCAGGCCGTAAGCCCTGGAGCCTTCGCCCAGTACCTTGCCGTTCTTGGTGTCCACCACCAATGCCTTGGTGGATTGCGTGCCACTGTCGATGCCGATGACTAATTCCCTCATGCCGATGCGAGTAATTGCGGCGGAGGAAATACCATGCAGTGGGATTGGAGCCAATAAAGAAGGGCCGCAGGTTTACTCCTGCTGGGCGGTTTCGATCTCGTCGTTGGTGGCGGCCAGCTCGAGGAACAGTTTCTCGAGATCGCGGTAGTAGATTTCAGCGTCGAGCGTTTTCTTGAGCGAACGCAGCGTTTCGATCTTGACCTCGGCGTTGAGCCGCTTTTTTCGGAGCGGCTCGGGGACGTCTTTCTCCGTCGGGGGGATCACGGGGAAAACTAGGCGCGACAACTTGCCGTCAGCGCTGCTTTTGCCCTTGGCCTTCTTCTGCGTGCGCACGCCACGGAACCAGTCGGCTGGTGTGCCCATGCCGTCGCCGTTGTCGTCGAGCAGTGCGTTCTCGGAAACCAAGCGATCGTTTTCGCGGTAGAATTCACCGGCCTTGCGTGAGGCAATCAGGAACGCCTCGAGCACCGACACTGCACCGTCCTTGTCGAGGTCTGCCTCCGCCTGGCCAAGCGCAGCCGCCATGTAGCCGCCAAAGCGGCAGAAGTTTTGTTCGTAGCCGCTCTTGGTCGCGGTGGCGACGACGCGGTTCGGGCCGGAGAGCGTCCGGATGAACGGCGCGCTGCAGGAACTGGTATTGATGAACACAAGCGGCCCGCGATGTGGCTTGAGCCAATGCTTAAAATCCGCGTCCGAGGCGTCGTTGCCAACGAGGTTGAACTTGGCCGCCTTGCCATCGAATGTGCCGTGTCCGACGAGTAGAATCCAAATTTCACCGTCCGGCTTTTCAGTCCATTTTTTTAGCGTCGACTCGACGGCCTTTCGCGCATCGGTGTTTTCCGGCTTGTTGGTGATGTGCACCATCTCGGCGGCGTTGCCGTCGAACGCCTTGGCCAAGTCCCTCCCCCACTCGGCGAACAGCTCGGTGTATTCCTCCTCGCCGCCGGCCCCAGTGATGATCATCACGCGGCGCTCCCCGGCGTCATTGAACACAGCGACCTCCGCGGCCGGCTTGGCCAGGGGCAACAGCAGCAGGCTCAGTAAAAAAAATCTCATGGCAGCCAGTGCCTCCTTCGCAGCCACCACTCTGTGACCAGCAGCAGCAGCGCGGCGGCGAACATCCACGGCAGATGCCACAACGGGGTTGGGAACGACTCCATCACGTCCGCCTTTTTCGTCGGCAACTCTTTCGCCCACTTGGCCAAGTCACTGACAGCAAGCACGCGGCCTCCGGTGCGCTCGGCCAAGTCCTGCATCAGCGCGACGTTGGGCTGCAGCGAGCGGAATTCGTCCGCCGCCGGGTTGCTGGCCCAGCCGGCCTCGACGTCGCCGATCACCTTGCCGTCCTCGTCGCGCACCTTGGCACGCGCCACGTAGCCGCCCTCCTCGCGCGGGATGTAGAGCGACTCGAACGCGCCGGTTTCGGTGCCGGCCGGCTCGACCGACAAGTCGATGGCCTTTGATTCGTCACCAGCCGGCAACACCCTCAACTCGACGTTGGCAAAGCCAAGCGGCTTGAATTCCTCGTTGCGCGCGCGGACGGTCAACTTGCGGCCAAGCCCCGCCGCGCCGGATTCGGCTTCCGTGGCAAGTTGTACGCGGTTGGGCACATCAGCGACGAGCCAGCGGATCATCTGCCGCCAGGCACGCGGCAGGTCCTCTCGTTTGCCGTCGCCGGCCATCTGCCAGCGCCACATGTCGCCGACCAAAAGAGCCGCCGACTTACCGAGGCCATAACGCTGCACCACAAGCGCCGGCAGTTTGCGGCCGTTTTCATCCAGCATCGAGGCCATCACGCTGGCGCCGGGCTTAATCCGATCGACCTGGTTGAGCACACGAAACTTGGGCATGTCCTCGAGGCGATCCTTCTCGTTTGACTCGGTCTTGCGAATACGGACCCACTGGCTGAGCCAACCCTCGCGGGTCAATCCAAATTCCATATTGTCAACTGGTGAAACCGAGCCGCTGCGCTGCAGATAGACTGGTAGCAGCTCGGCGATGGGGGTGTTTTCGTATTTACCCTGCGTGAACGACTCCTGGCCGCCGAGCATCATGAAACCGGCGCCGCGCTCGGAGACGTAGCGGCGAATCAACTCGCGCTGGTGCGGCATGAAAAACGCCGACTCGAGG
>CAJWEP010000274.1 GCA_913030945.1 uncultured Verrucomicrobiota bacterium | reverse complement strand
CTGTCGCGGTACACTTCCCTGCCGTTCAGATAAACGGCCGCCGCGTCGTCGCGGAGCAGCTTGAATGTCAGCCGGTCAATCAGTTCGACATCATCCACTTCGAATGTCTGCCGAAAATAGACCGTGGCACGCTTGTTTTCCGGGTTGGTGCCGTAGCTGATTTCTGTGGCCTCGTTGCCGCTCCCGTAACCAAGCAATCCCGGCCCGGCCTGCCACCCGCTGTCGTCAAAGCCCAGCTTGGCCCAGTCGCGGCTGGGTTCCGTCACTCCATCATAATAGCTCCACAGCCCGCCCACCGACACGAGCGTCTGCTCCAGCGTCGCATCGGCCTTGGCCAGGCGGTACAGGAAACGATCCACGCCGGAGAAACCGTCATCCGGCGTGTATTCGAATGTGCCGTCGGGCCGAAAGGTCAACCGGCCGTGTTGCGGCTTGGACAGGAGTTGCGCGTTGGTTGCCGGCGACACACCGGCGTCGTTGGCCAGCACGCCCTCCTCGCGCTTGGCCAAGCGCAGGGTTTCGCCCGGCTCAACGACAAACTCATCCGCCCGCGCCACCATCAGGCCCTCGGCCAGGGTCGATGTCTTTTGTGTGTCCACCGACCAGGCGGTGCCGAGTTTGTTTTGCGAATGCAGCCGGTAGTACAGGATCAACCCCGCGCCCAAGCCGTCAACCCGGTGGCGGAGTCGGCCGGCGGCATCGGGTGTAACCTCAAGGGAGTGATCCCACTTGGCGGCGTCCGGACCGCCGTCACTTTTGCCCCAGACGAAAAACACCTTTGTGGTGTCCGGCACCATAGTCAGGCGGCCCGCGAGCGTAACCGACTCCTGCGTTCGCTCGACAGGCGGTTCGCAGATGACCTCCGGCAGGCGCGATTTGCCGCGATCCGTGGCGACGATCTCGGCAACAATCAGCATGTCGGAACTGGTCAGACCGCTGTTCAAACCATGAATGGCGAGAACATTTTTCCCGGCGCGCAACCGCTCCGTGTGTGCGGTAATATCGAACGGCTCGAACTGCACTGTCAGTGAGTCGTCGTGTATCGTGGTTGCGCCGGAATTCCATCGCGGATTTGGCGGTGCGTTGGCGGACGCCACCCGTTTACCGTTGAGGTAGGCGACGAAACCGTCGTCGTATTTCATCCGCAGCCCGAGTTGCCCAATCGTCGCCGGATTGTCGATGTCGAAGGCGTATCGCAGGTAAAGCGACTCGGTTTTGTTGTAGAGTTGCGCGCGGAAGTTCAGCGCGGAACTGATGAGGGACTGATAGCCGCTGCCGCGCTCGTAGCCGGCTCCCTGACGGCCGCGTTTCCAGGTTTTGTCGTTGAACTCCAATCCAGTCCACGAGCTGTCGTGGCGGTCACTGGTCGGCACCCAGCCGCGTGCGTCATCAGTCGAGCTCAGGAGCGTGTCGCTGACCCCGTCCACGATGACCTGCACCGTGCCGTTGGCCCGTTGTCCAAGTGCGTCCTCGATCGTATACTCGATCACCCCGGTGCCGCTGGCAGAGTTCTTCGCCTTGAAAGTCAGCAGGCCGTTCGGGTCGTTGCGGCGCCGGCCGTCGCGCATCACGGGCGAGCGATGCACGGTCAGGCTGCCCAACTGGCTGGCTTTCGAGCGAGCGCTAAAAAGACGGAAGCCGCCGGGAAAATAGTCCTGTCCGTCACGCCCCTCGCCGGTGGTGCCGACGGCAATAACCGGTTCGGTCTTGAACGTCCCGTGCAACCCCACCGCATGGTCGTTGCTCAACGGGTTGAAACTCACCGACTCACCGGCAGAGAGATAAAGCACATCCGGCTCGACAACCGGCAGCTGGCTGATGTAATTAAACCTGAGGGTCTGCCACTTTCCTCCGGCTCGATACTGGATGCTCTCGCTGCCATTGGCTTCAGCACTCACTCGCAAGATATACACCGAAGAATTGCTGATCATCTCGTGCAGGGTCGCCTGCTTGGGAGAACGCACCTGAGCAATGGTGCCGTTGCCGGGCAGCTTGAGGGTTCGCGCTTGGCCGACCACAACATCCATCTCGAAAACGTTGCCCTCGGGGTCGCCAACGACCACGGCCACATCACCCTTGTGCAGCCAGCCACGGCCGACGTCGCCACGCACCGAATAGCTGAACCAAGCCGTTCCCTTGAAGTCGCTCGATGGCGTGAACACCAACTCGCCAGCCTCAATGGCGGCCGCCCCCGCGTATCGCGGCATAACCTGCCCGACCTCCGTCAGCGTCAGGCCGTTTTCCTGCCCACGATAAACCTGCTTCAGGTCATTGGCCAACACATCGTAGCGGATCTGCTCGCCCGGCGAGGCCCAGGCGACGTCGTCCACGGCGAACGGCATCTCGTCCGGGTTGCGCATCGTCGCCGGCCCAGCGAGTCGCCCCCTGGATTGAGCATAAATCTCCAACGCCGCTGTGAACTCTTGTCCCTCGATATCCCTGAAAAATGAACGCTCCTCGTTGGTGTACTGTGCGTTCATGATGCCGCCGAGCGAGTGTGACGAGCCGAACACATGCGCCATCTCGTGGCAGGTCAGCGCCCAGCCAAAACCAGTCTGCAACACCCCCACTCCGTTCCAGGTGTGCAGCGCGTCTTGATAGGCGATGCCTATCGTGCCGCCACTTAAGCCATCCCCGAAACGAATCGCCAATGTCTGCCCGTTGGTGGCCTCGGGACGCCACCGCTGCGTCCAGTCCGCGAACTCGTCCAGCGTCCTGCCGTTGTCATCGAACGGGATGTCGTCGTAGTCGTCCGAGTCCGGCGTGAGGATCAGTTCCTGCACCAGCAGACGGATGCCCAGCTGGTTCTCGTAAATCGCCGCGACATTGGCCATCAGCGCGAGGTACTGGCTGGTGACTTCCGTGAGGTGGTTCCTCGAGTTCAAGCCGGTGGCCGACTTGTCGAGCGCGACGATCACCGTGGCCACCTTGAGCGACGCCTCGTAGCGCGGTGGGTTGGCCGGGCCGCCGAGCACCAGCGTCGGCGCGCCGGTCACCGGGTCGAGCCCCGAGCTGGCCATCATCGGGAACTCCGGCGACGGCTCGAGCTTGGCCGGCCCGGCCTGGTTCCAGTCCGGCTTGGCCAGGCCGTCGTCGAGCGAAATCGTCCGGTACGTGCCGATGCGCGGATCGCGCACGCACGTCAGCTCCGACAGCCGGTCGGCCAGGGCCTTGAACTGTCCACCGTCAGCGCTGCGCAACTGCACTTGGCCGCCATCAGCCAGGCGCACCACACCGGCGACACAACGGTTGGCCAGGACCAGCGTCGCCGCGTGCGCCTGGCCGTCGTCGCCGATGGCGCGGCCCTCGTAAATTCGCGGATTGGCGTCGAGACGGTCCGCTTGGCCAAGCGTCGTCCGGTAGCCGTCGGCGAGCAGCGGAAAATCGCGGAACGAGAAGTCGAGCGGCTCGCGCCCCGGCAGTTTCAGCCGCAGTGGCTGGCCGCGGTCGAGCGCCGCGGCCAGCGGCATAGGCTCTGCCTGGCCAGGCGTCGCCGAGCGCGGTTTCCGCTTGGCCAAGTGCTCGACGGCTTTCACGAGCGGTTGGCCGAGCGCCTGGCTCGACGGTGTCACGATAAGGGTTGCCTCCCGATCGTCGCGACTCACAAGACCGCCCACGGCCAAACCGGCCACGAGCAGCGCAACCCCATGCTTCAA
>CAJWEP010000273.1 GCA_913030945.1 uncultured Verrucomicrobiota bacterium | reverse complement strand
GCCAACGCCTCGTTCTTCATCAGCAACAGCCACGAGAAAGGCGTCTGGCACTTCGACGGTGAAAAGTGGATCGAAGACGCGGCGATGCTGCGCGGGCTTGGCCAAGCGCTGAAAACCGTCGCCGGCACGCGCGACAACGGCGTCCGCCTGCGCGACACGGACAACGACGGCCTCTGCGAAATCATCGTCGGCAACTCGGACACGCGAGCTGTCCTCAAATGGGCGACCCCACGCAAACAGTGGCAACGCGCCACATTCAACCTCCCGCCGGGCGTCACGTTTGTGCGGCGGGATGGCTCCGACAACGGCACCCGCTTTGTTGACATCAACGAGGACGGTTTTCTCGATGTTATCCAGTCCAACGAATCGCGTTATTCGCTGAACATTTACATCCCGCAACCCATCGACGGCTGGAACATCGGCTGGCCACGCGAAGTCATGGCCGGTCCGCGCAGCGACCCGAATGCCATCCCGATGATCACCCGCGGCGGCGCGCACAACAACAACGGCGCCTGGTTTCATTCGCGCCACCTCTGGATTCAAAACGAGGACACGGCTCATCTGCCGAATCTCGTTGACCGCCGCTCGTATGACGATTTGCTGCGGGGTGTCCTTCCACTGCCGAAGTCCCCACAGGAATCACTCCGGTTGATGGAATTGCTGCCCGGCTACCAGATCGAACTGATGGCCGCCGAGCCGTTGGTGGTGGATCCGGTCGCGTTCGAGTGGGATGAAGCCGGACGGTTGTGGGTTGCCGAGATGGCCGACTATCCGCTCGGCCTCGACGGCAAGGGAAAACATGGAGGGCGCGTCCGCTGGCTGGAGGATCGCGATGGCGACGGCAGCTACGACCACTCCGCTGTTTTCCTCGACGGTCTTGCGTTCCCCAACGGCGTCATGCCGTGGCGCGATGGTGTCCTCATCAGCGCTGCGCCGGACATCCTGTTTGCCCGGGACACTGACGGCGACGGCCAGGCCGACGAATCGCGGGTGCTATTCACCGGCTTTCGCGAGGGCAACCAGCAGCACCGCATGAACGGCTTCGAGTACGGGCTCGACAACTGGGTGTACGGCGCCAACGGCGACAGCGGCGGCGTGATCACATCACCCGGGAGCGACCGGCACATCAACATTCGCGGGCGCGACTTCCGGTTCCGACCCGACACGCTCGCCTTCCAGACACAGACCGGACAGACCCAGTACGGGCGCCGCCGCGACGACTGGGGCAACTGGTTCGGCAACAACAACCCCAGCCTCGCCTGGCACTACACCCAGCCCGAGCATTACCTGCGCCGCAACCCGCACTTCATCGCGCCCTCTCCCCGCAGGCCACTTGGCAACTACGAACGCTCCCACCAGATCAACGGCATCAGCAAGCCGTTGCAGCGTTTCAACGGCGTGGGCACGTTTCAGCACATCACCGCCGCAAACAGCCCCGCGCCGTACCGCGACGACCTGTTCGGCAAACAATCTGCCCGGCACCTGTTCATCAGCGCGCCGGCCTACAACGTGGTACGCCGCGAACTGCTGCAGCCAAGCGGGGTCAGCTTCACCAGCAGCCGGCCCGAGGGCGCCGACGGACCGGAATTCCTGGCCTCGCGAGATGCGTGGTTCCGCCCGATCACCCTCCGGACCGGGCCGGACGGAGCGCTCTGGATCGCCGACTTCTACCGCCTCGTGCTCGAGCACCCGCAATGGATTCCCAACGACGTGGAACAACGGATCGACCTCCGTTCCGGTTCGGATCGCGGCCGGATTTACAGGGTTTATCGTGACGGTAAAAATCCAAGGCCAATCCCCAATCTCAATAACCGGAACACCGCGCAACTCGTCGCCGCGCTCGACAGCCCGGGTGGCTGGGCGCGCGACACCGCCCAGCGACTGCTTCTTCATCGCGGCGACCCGAAGGCGACTCAGCCCTTGGTCAAGCTGCTCCAAACGAGCGCCAACCCCAAGGCAAGGCTCCACGCGCTATGCACGCTCGATGGCCTTGGCCAACTGCGAACGGAACATGCCGTTGCCGGCATGCGCAACCGGCACCCAGGCGTCCGAGAGCATGCCGTCCGCGTCAGCGAATCACTGCTGCGTTCTGGCCAAGAGGATGCGCTTGGCCAAGAGCTGCGCCGCCTCGTGGACGATCCGGAAATCCGCGTCCGCAGACAACTGGCCTTCTCCCTCGGCGAGTGGAACTCGCCAACCGCCGGCGAGTTACTCGGCCGCCTGGCCAGCCACGCCGGCGGCGAGCCGGAACTGCAGACCGCCATTGCCTCCTCCGCCGTCGGGCATTCCGTCCCGATTCTCGATCAGCTGTTTGCCGGATCACAAGACGCAGAAAACCGAAGGCTGATGGAGGCCATGTTGCGCTTGGCGGCCGTTGAAGCCGACGACGACGACCTGAAAAAACTGCTCCGCCGCCTGACCGGTGACACCGCCGGACTGGAGCCGTGGCGCGTGGAGGCGTTGTCTTCCCTGCTGGCCGGCAGACGCAGCCGGCAGTTGCCGCTCGATGCCCCGTTTGCAGACGCGAATTTCCGCCGGGCCCTCCGCGCGATGGTCGGCAACGCCGGGGCGACACCGGACGGACGGGTCGCCGCGCTGAAGTTGCTTTGCCGACTGCCCGGCGATCGAGTCGAGACCGACCGGCTGCTCGCCGGGCAACTCTCGGCCCGTTCCCCAAGGGAGATGTTCGATTTCAGCATCGGGGAACTGACCAGAAGCGACACGTCGGCGACAATTCTGCTGGCCAACTGGAAAGGCTATTCACCCAACCGAAAACGCGCAGTGCTCCAGCAACTGCTCGCCGGCGAGCGCTCCATCCGGGGACTCCTCGACGCCATCCGCGACAACGAGATCGCGGCCGCGGAAATCAGCCCGGTTTTCCGGCAGTTCCTTACCACCCACCGCAACAAGGCGCTCCGAAACCGGGCGGTCGAGCTGCTTGGCCGGCAAACCACTAGCCGCAGTGAACTCGTGGCCGGACACCTGGCCAACGCCGATACGCTTGACGGCTCAGCCGACAAAGGCGGGACGCTTTTTGCACTGCACTGTGCCGCCTGCCACAGCCTCGGCGGCATCGGCAACCCCGCCGGACCCGATCTCGCCTCGCTAGGAGACAAGTCCGCACGCGCACTGTTCACCGCGATCCTTGACCCCAACCGCGCCGTGGAGGATCGGTTCATGGTCTATTCAGCCACCACCAGTGAGGGGGGTGGAGTCGCGGGCATGATCACGGGTGAAACCGCAACTAGCATCACGCTGATGGACCTGGCCGGTCAGCAACGGCAATTGCTCCGCAGCAACGTTTCCTCCCTCTCGAGCCTCGGCCGTTCCCTTATGCCGGAGGGGCTCGAGCAGGTGTTGTCCGTGCAGGATCTGACTGACCTGGTGACGCACATCAACGCCTCCGGCGTACCCCCCAAGCGTCAACCAGGCAACACTCCCGGGCAGGTGAAAACCGGCAGCGATGGAACGCTCCTGCTCACTGCCACCAACGCGGAGATCTATGGCGACACTCTCTTGTTCGAGGAAAAGTACGGCAACCTTGGCTTCTGGCGTTCGGCAAATGACAAAGCCGTCTGGACCATCGACACGAAGGCGGCCGGTGAGTACGAGGTGCGACTCAAATGGGCACGCGACGGCAACGGCACAAGCAACCACCTTCAACTCCGGATCGGCGCTGCCGAATTGCTTGCGCCGGTCGAGGGCACTGGCACGTGGGACGACTACCGCGAAGGCAGCCT
>CAJWEP010000272.1 GCA_913030945.1 uncultured Verrucomicrobiota bacterium | reverse complement strand
CGTTGGCCGTGCCGGTGGCGCTGGGCGCGGTGACGGCGGGTTGGCTCGTTGCGTTGTTCATCGCCACGTCGCGTGGGGGAGTGCGCTGGGTGGCACTGGCCGGGGCAGTTGTCTCGTTGGCGTTGCCGCCATTTTTGGTCGTCAACGCTTGGCTTGGCCTGCTGGGCCATGTCGGCGTGCTGAAACCGTGGCTGCCGCTCGACATCTATTCGCACGGCGGTGCAGCGTGGGTGCTGACGCTGATGTTTTGGCCGCTGCCATGCCTGATGTGCCTCGGCGCGCTTAAGCGGTTGACGGCGGAGATGCTCGACGCCGAGCCGGGTCTGGATGGCTGGCCGCTCGCGCGCTCGCTGCTGCTGCCGATAACGCTGCCCGCGGCGTTGCAGTCCGGGCTGATCGTGTTCGCGCTGGCGTTCAACAACATCGCGGTGCCGGCGATCCTACAGGTGAAGGTTTTCCCGGCACAGTTTTGGGTGCAGTTCAGCACGAGCTATAATTTTGCGTTGGCGTGGCAATACGGCTGGGTGCTGGCGGCGCTGCCGCTGGGATTGTTGTTATTGCTGCGGGGCAGGGCGATTGCCTGGCCGTGGGAGAGCCCGGGCGTTCCGGCGGAGGTGTTGCGCGACCGACTTGGCCAAGCGCTGTCCGGCACGGTGGCGGCCGTCGCCGTGGTGTTCGTTGGGTTGTCGGTTCTCCTGCCACTTGGCCATTTGCTGTTCGATGCGCGAACGTGGACGGATATTTTGGACGCGGTCCGGGCCGGGAAGCAGGCGGTTTGGAATTCGTTTTGGTACTCGGCGATGACGGCTACGTTGGTCTCGGCGTTGGGCTTTGTGGCGGTTCGCTGGACCGGCCTGCGTCTGGCCTGGCTGCTTTTCTTTTTGCCGGGCGTGCTGCTGGGGGTGGTGCTGATTTTTCTGCTCAACCGGCCCGGTTTGGGCTGGCTGTACAGCGGCCCGGGCATCGTGCTGCTGGCGCTTGGCCTGCGGTACTTCGCGCTGGGCTGGGAGGGGATGCGCTTGGCCAAGGCGTCGATGGATGCCGACCTGCAAACCGTCACCCACCTCGCCGGTCTGCCGTGGTGGCAGCGGTGGTGGCACCTGTTTTTGCCGCAGGCGGGCCCGGCGTTGGCAGCGATGTGGTACGTAGTCTATCTGCTGTGCCTGTGGGACACGGAGACGCTGGTGCTCGTCGTGCCGCCGGGCGGCGAGACACTGGCGCTGCGGGTGTTCAACCTGCTGCACTACGGCCATCACGCGCAGGTGAACGCCCTCTGCCTGATCCTGCTGCTACTGGCCATCCTGCCACTTGCCGCCCGGGCTTTGTTTCGTTTGTTCGAAAAAAAACCGGCCCACGATTGAGCGGGCCGGTTGGCGAAAGTCGATAGCCTGATTTATTTGGAGGCAATGCAGTAGAGGGTCTCCTTTCCACGGAGGAACATCTGGTTGCCAACGACGGCCGGCGAGCAGTCAAATTTCTCATCCAATTCGTTGGTTGCCAGCACCTCCAGCGTGGCACTGTCCTTGAGCACGGATACGGTGCCGTTGCGGCCGGCGATGTAAACCC
Organism: uncultured Verrucomicrobiota bacterium; assembly: GCA_913030945.1. Taxonomy (GTDB): domain Bacteria; phylum Verrucomicrobiota; class Verrucomicrobiia; order Limisphaerales; family UBA1096; genus UBA1096. The sequence goes on along the minus strand of CAJWEP010000272.1, from coordinate 2,219 downwards.
GGCCGCCGGCGCTCACCGGCGAGGCGTAAACACCACTGACGCCGTCGAGCCGTTCGCCCTCGACCAGCAGCTTGCCGCTTTTGGTGTCGCGTACGGAGAGAATGCCGTTGTTGCCGGACAGGTACCAGATGCGGCCATTGCTCAGCAGCGGCGATGGGGTGTAAGGTGTTCCTCGGTTGGCGGTCCATATGACCGATTTGCTGTCGGTCAGATCGCCGCTGCCGCCAAGCTTGATCGCCGCCACGTGCGACCCTCGAAAGCCACTCATGGCGTAGGCGAAGTTCTCATCTACAACAACTGAGGGGATGGCATTGGAGGTTTGTCCGCTGCATTGCCAAAGCAGTTTGCCGTCGCTCAGTTGATAGCTGCGAACCGCCCGGGTGCCGTTGACGATCACCTGTGTGACCCCGTTGTGCGTGGTGACGACCGGTGTGCACCAGCCGGAAGCTTCGTTGCGGTCGGTTTTCCACTTCAACTTGCCGGTCTTTTTGTCGAGCGCGTAGAGGGCCGAGTCGCCCTCGTGATCCCACAGCAACACCACCGTGTCACCGTGAAGAGCGGGGGAGGTGCCTTCGCCGAAGCTGTTGCGCATGCGCATATCGCCAAAATCCTTCTTCCACTGGAGTTTGCCCTTCATGTCGTAGCAGTAAAGGCCGCGGGAGCCGAAGCTGACGATGGTGTGCTCGCCATCGGTCACTGGGGATCCGGAGGCATAACCGTGATCGCGATGATGTCCTTCGTGCGGCACCTGTGTAGCGGCAACGCGCCGCCAGTTCTCCTTTCCGGTATTTCTATCGATGGAAATCAACACGAAACGATATTCCTCGGTGGGCTTGCCGCCGCCGCCGAAACCGCCGCGCCCCCTGCTGGAGCGTCCACTACGGCTGCTGCGTTCGCCGCCACGTTCGCTACTGCGTCCTCTGCTGAATTGCTGACGTAATTCGTCGCGCATTGCATCACGTTCGGCATCATTCAACTCACCGTCGCCGTCCTTGTCAAAACGCTTGATAAACTCCTCACGATTGAATGAGCCGCCACCGAAGCCGGATCGGCCGCCCCGTTCACTGCTGCGCTCACCACCGCGTCCGCTGCGTTCTCCATCGGGGCGGGGACGTTCCCCATCGCGCGAGCCACGATCACCATCCGGTCTTGGCCGGTCTCCACCGCGTGAGCCCCGTTCGCCTCGGTCTCGACCCTCTGGGCGTTCGCTGCCCGGTCGTTGCCCTCGCTCGCGTGATTCGCCACCGGCTGCTGCTGCCACTTTCTTGCCGGTTTTTTCGGCTGTGAGGACAAAAACTTGGTCGCCCCAGATCACCGGCGTTGAGTTGCCAGAGCCGGGCAGCTTGATTTTCCACTGAACGTTTTTGCTTTCGGAAAACTCAGTTGGCGGATTACCGCCTGGGGCCATGCCGTTCGCCGCCGGGCCGCGCCAAGTCGGCCAGTTTTCCGAGGATGCCGTGACAGTCAGCGCCCATGCCAAGCCGCCCAGCCCGAGTTTGGTGAGTTGAATCGATTTCATGATTATCCGAGTTGAACAGGACGTAAGACTTAGCCAGGCGGTGAAAGGTTTCAATTATTTTTACATGGCTACTGCATTTTTTTCGCGGGGGACACACTCATCAGGACACCGGCCACCTTCTCGAGAAGGAATTTTGTTTGTTTCTTTTCTTTGCGGCTTCGCGTGAGGTTTGGTGGCGGAGTCGGGGTATGGCTTGTGCGGTCCGGACTCTGCACCCACACTGCCGCCGTGAATATTCACTGGGTTGACGCGACGCTTCTCTGCGGCTACCTGCTCGGCATGGTCGTGTTCGGAATGTGGATGGGCCGCGGCACCCGCAGCTCCGCTGAGTTCATGGTCGGGGGGCGCAGTATGCCGTGGTGGGCCGTGATGTGTTCGATCGTTGCGACCGAAACCAGCACGATCACTTTCCTGAGTGTGCCCGGTGTGGCCTACACTGGGGACTTGGCCTTTCTGCAACTGCCGCTTGGCTACATCCTCGGCCGGTGGATCGTGTCTTCAACACTGCTGCCTCGGTACTTTGCCGGCGAATTGTTCACGGCCTACGAAGTTCTCGACCGGCACTTCGGAAGCGTTGTGAAGCACGCCGCGAGCCTGTTGTTTATCATCACTCGCACTCTCGGCGATGGCTTCCGGTTGTTCCTTGGCGCGATCGTGTTGCAGCATGTTGCCAACATCGACATGAACAGTGCGATCATCG
>CAJWEP010000271.1 GCA_913030945.1 uncultured Verrucomicrobiota bacterium | reverse complement strand
CATCACTTGTGGTCGCCTTGAGAATCTCGAGGTCCAACCCGCCGAAAAGTTCCTGGTACCGCACGCCGTCGAGCGTGATCAAAATCAGGTTTTCCGTCTTGCGCTCGGCAGCCTGGCCGCAGTTGAGCAGCAGCAGCGTGGCGGTCAGGAGGGCCAAGCGCTTGGCCAAGCGGGGGAGTGGGCTTGTCATTATGGCGATGGTTTAGAGTCGTTTCACGTACACGTAGTAGGCGCCGCAGATGGGGTTGGTGCGGCTCTCGGCGAACCACGTGTGCAGGCGTGCTTGGCCTTTCGGGAGCGCCACGGTGAACGTGGCTGCCTTGTCGCTTGGCTTCACCGGCTGGGTTGTCATGTTGCGGTTGATGAACAATCGGGCCTGCCGGATGGGCAGCGCGCCTTCGCCGTTGTACCCCGCGCCCAGCGGCAGATCGGCCTCGCGCGGCCAACGTCGTAGTTCAAATTCGTATCGGCCGGCTTGGGTCACGTCCAGTTCCCAGTAGCCGTTTTTTTGGTCACCGCGACGGATCTGGCCCTGCTGGTCAATGAACACGTCGAGCCACTCGCAGGCGGTGAGCATCATCGGGTTTTCCGCATCGCTGCCGATGATCATCCGTTGCGGCTCGTTGGCAATGTCGCCGACGGAGGCCCACCACTCGTCGAGATGCGCCCGCATCTTCACGGCCACTTCCGGGTGGTCGTCGATCACGTTTTTTTTCTGCAGCGGATCAGTCTCGAGATTGTACAGTTCGCTGTCGCGCAGCATTCGCCACCGTTTCCAGAGCACCGCACCGCCGTCGCGTCGAAGGATGGAGGGCGAGTCTGGCGTGGGAAAATCGAGGCTGCCGGGCATGCGGCTGTAGTTGGTGACCAGCATGCGTTCAGCCGGGACGTCGGCTTGGCCGCGCATCGCGGGGGCGAGGCTGATGCCGTCGAACTCGCACTCCGTCTTGGCGTCGCAGAGGTCGAGCAGCGTCGGGAGCAGATCCTGCGTCTGCGTCAGGCCGCCGATATCGCGCGGCTTGCCGAGGTCGCCGCCGGGCCAGCGCACGAAGCACGGCACACGGTGGCCGCCCTCCCACAGCTCGGTCTTTCGGCCGCGCATGCCGGCGGGAAAATAGGCGTGGCCGAAGGTGCTGCCGTTGTCGGTCATAAAAAGCAGGATGGTGTTTTCCGCCAGGCCGGACTCGTCGAGGAACGCCATGAGTCGGCCCATGTTGGTATCGACGTTGCGGATCATCGCGAGGTAGCGCACGAGGTTGCTTTTGGTCCGGGGCGTCATGCGCGGCAGCCTGGCGTTGGCTACCATTTCCTCCATCACCTCGATGTCCTCGTCTGGCGCGTAAAACGGCCCGTGCGGCGTGTTGGTCGGCAGGTAGGCGAAGAACGGTTCCCCGGCCGCGGCGCTGCGCTTGATCCAGTCGATGGCGTGGTCGAAGAAAATGTCGGTGCAGTAGCCGGTGAATCGTTTGCGTTTGCCGTTCCAGCGGTAGGTGTCGTCGAAGTAGTTGTTGCCCCAGTGATCCGGTACGGAGCCGATGTGCGAGGAGGGGAACCAGAGCGTCTCCTCGAAGCCGCGATCCTGCGGGCGGTACGGGTAGTTGTCGCCAAGGTGCCACTTGCCGAAGATGCCGGTGCGGTAGCCCTGTTCGCGGAGCAGGTCGGCCATTGTAGGTAGGTTCGCACGCAGGAGCGTGCGGCCGCTGCTGACGTTGATCGCGCCGTGGCGCGCCGGGTCGAGCCCGGTCATGAGCGAACCGCGCGTCGGTGTGCACATCGGCGAGGCGTGGTAGTCGATGAAGCGCACGCTCTGCGTGTGCAGCCGGTCTAGGAACGGCGTGTTGAGCACCGGATTGCCGTGCGCGGAGAGTTCCGGGTACCCCTGGTCATCCGTCATCACAAGGATCACATTTGGCCGGGCTGCTTGGCCAAGCGGGATGGCAGCCACCATCAATGCCGATGAGAAAAGGGCAGGGATCAAACGCATGAGGGAATTATACCTGCGTTTGCCGCTCCAACGCAACCTGCCAGAGTAGCCTGCTAGGCTAGGGGGCGGGCTTGCTGCTTACCTAGTTTTGTGGATTGATGGCTGCCACTGGAATGACGCAGTTCGGCACATGGCAACCTGCGACTCGCGGGAAGGTGCTTTACAGTTGGCCGCGGGGAGCCTGCGAGGAGGAACTGCGCTTCACCGACCCTGAACAACTTGGCAGCGAGCCGTACGACGTGGCTATCGTCGGGGCAGGCGTGGTCGGGTGCGGGCTGGCGTATTGGCTGTCACAGTACGAGCTTCGCGTGTTACTCGTCGATCGATTACACGATGTCGGTGAGGGTACGAGCAAGGCAAACAGCGCGATCATCCACACCGGCTACGATGCCAAGCCGGGCACACTCGAGTCGAAACTGCTCCGCAAGGCTGCCGCTGACTGGCCGGATCTGGCAGCGCGGTTGAAAATCCCGCTCAACCCCATCGGCGGCATCATGATGGCGGTGACCGACGAGCAGGAACGTCAGCTCGAGGCCGCCAAAAAAAACGCCCATACCAACCGCGTCACCGACGTGCGCATCCTGAGCGCCGACGAGATTCGCGAGCGTGAGCCCAACGCCTCGTCTGACGTGCGCGGCGGGTTGCTCGTGCCGGGCGAGTCCCTGGGCGACCCGTTCATGGCGTCGATCGCCTACGCCGAGGTCGCTCTGGTCAATGGTGTGGACATCCTGCTCGGCACGGGCATTGCCGGGGTGGAGCTTGGCCAAGCGCCAGGCGCACCGCTGCATCATCTCGTCACCGACGACGGCCACCGTCTCCCGGCGCGCCGCATCGTCAACGCCGCCGGGCTGGGTAGTCGGCGCTTGGCGGACGATTACAACGGCGGCGCGTTCGACATCAACCCGCGCCGTGGCCAGTTCGTGTTGTTCGACAAATGTGCCCGGTCGCTCGTGCGGCACATGCTGCTGCCTGTGCCGAGCACTCACACGAAAGGTGTCCTTGTTTCGCCGACCATTTTCGGGAATCTGCTCGCCGGACCGACCGCCGAGGATCTGCCGCTCGACGATCCCGCCGCCACGCACACCACCGTCGAGGGCATCCGCCGGGTCATGGAGGGCGGCTCACGGCTGGTCAGCGGTTTGGCCCGGCAGCCGGTCATTGCCACTTATGCCGGCGCGCGATGTGCCTGCAGTCAAGGCAGTTATGTGATCCGCTACAACGATGGCACACCCGGCGTCGTCACGCTCACCGGCGTGCGTTCCACCGGGTTGAGTGCCTCGATCTCGTTGGCGCGCCACTTGATCGTCGGCATGCAAAAAGAGCTTGGCCTTGAGTTGTCTCCGGACACTGCCGCGTTAGACGCCCGGCCGGAAAGCGCCTGGCCCGGTTGGTGGCGGCGACCGTTCGAAAACGACGCAACCGGTGCCCGCGCCGATCACGGTCGCGCAGTTTGTTTTTGTGAAGTCATCAGCGAGGGCGAGATCTGCGATGCACTCGACTCGCCGCTCAAGCCCCGCACCATGGACGCGCTCAAGCGGCGCACGCGGTCGATGATGGGGCGCTGTCAAGGATTCGACTGCCAGGTGCCGCTGGCGGAAATCGTGTCCAGTCACACTGGGATCACCATCTCGCAACTCACCAAGAACGGTCCTGGCAGTGAGTTGGTCGCACCTGGCCAAGCGGCGGTCACGGCATGAGCGACGCGCAATATTTCAAAGTGGCGATCATCGGCGGTGGGCCGGCCGGCATCGGCGTGGCTGTCGGTTTGGCCAAGCGCGGTGTTGGACCGGTCGTGTTGATCGAACGCCGCGCCGAGATCGGTGG
>CAJWEP010000270.1 GCA_913030945.1 uncultured Verrucomicrobiota bacterium | reverse complement strand
TTTGGATTGGGAATCTCGTCTCGGGTGACCAAAACCGGGCCAAGCGGGCAGAAAGTGTCGAAGGTTTTGCCACGACACCATTGGCCACCGCCACCGTTCTTCTGCCAATCGCGCGCGCTGACGTCGTTGGCACAGGTGTAGCCAAGCACATGGTCGAGCGCATCCTCCTTCGAGACGTTTTTGCAGTCCCTGCCGATGACGACAGCAAGCTCGCATTCGTAGTCCACCGAGTCGCTCTTGAGCTTGGTCGGCAGGAGGATCGGATCGCCGGGGTTTTGCACGGTGCTCGGCATTTTCATGAACAGCACCGGGTTTTCCGGGATGTCTGCACCACCCTCCTCTGCATGTTTACGGTAGTTGAGGCCGATACACAAAACAGTGGTTGGCTCCACCGGAGTGAGTAACTTTTTCACCGTGACCGCTTCGCCAGTGTCGCGGTGGTCACTGAAAATACAGCCTTCGATGCGAGTCACCGAGCCATCGTCGTGCTTTGCACCGAATTGCGACTCATCCTGCTCATCTAAAAAACGAATAATCTTCATCAGTAAAGTTGTGCTTGCGGAAAACTACCAGTGCGCTTGGCTAAGCGACAAGAAAAAGCCAAGGCAAATTAACCCAACCAGGCCGCTTTGAAGTCAAGCTGCTCATCAAACTCATGCAGCTTGGCCCCGACGTTCGGCAGCAATGAACGTTGCATTTATTATGCGGTCGGCATGGGTCTACTTGCCAATGACACCGAACTCTGCCATTGAGGCCCACGGTCCACCATTCACTTCTGAAAGTGCACGGATGCGGACATATTGCCCCTTCACCCGGTCACAGCGAATGTTTTGCGCGGCCTTGGTTTTCTTCAACTTCGCCTTGGCCACTGGCGCGCCAAATTCATCCGCTTGGCCACTGACTGATATCTCGATATCGCCGATGGCGCCGTTCCAGCCGTTGTCCTGTCGGGCGAGGCAGCGGAAACCGTTGATCGTTCGCGCTTGGCCAAGATCGATCACTAACTCGTGCGGGTGCCTGCGCAAAACGCCGTTGAATTGGCTGTGCCAAATCGTATCGGCGTCATTGTCGAACGCGTTGGTTGCCAGTTTTCGGTTATCGCGGTTTTCGCTGCTCACGCGAACAACCTTCCAGCCTTTCTGCGGGATCAAACCACGCGTGTTCCATTTTGCGCGGCGCTTGGCTTTTGGCTGCGGTTTCGAGGTGCCCCACTTGGCCAAGCGATCCTTCTCGTGCCGGGTACGCCTGGCATCCAGATATTTTCCGGCGCTAACCGGTTCGTGTGATGCCACCGCAAACGCCTTCATTTGGGCCAACAGATCGGAATGCTGAGCCGACACATCGGTCGTCTCGCTGATGTCCTTGCTCAGATCGTACAATGCCCACGGCTGATTCTTCTTCGCTTGAATGGCTTTCCATTGGCCTTTGCGAACGGCAGTTTGGCTGCCAAACTCCCAGTAAAGCATATCGTGTTTTTCCTGTTGTCCGCCAAGCAATGTCGGGAGAAACGACAAGCCGTCGATGTCGCCCGGAGCCTTCGCGCCGGAGAGTTGGGCCAGGGTTGGCAACACGTCCGGCTGGTAGAAAATCAAATCACTGACTTGGCCGGCCTTGATTTTTCCCGGCCAACGAACGAGATACGGAATGCGCAGGCCACCCTCGTACAGGTTGCCCTTGCCGCCGCGAAACTCGACGTCGGTTCGCGGGTTGACGTTCGGCCCGAAGAAACCGCGCGGATTTTCGCTGCTACGAAAGCGGTCCTGCCCGCCGTTGTCGCCGGTGAAGAAAACGATCGTGTCGCCCTCGAGTTTCAACTCGCGCAACAGGTCCAGCACCTGGCCCACGTTGTAATCAACCATGCTCACCATCGCGGCGTAGTTCTTCACGTCCTGCGAAGTGCCTGGATCATCGATCCACTTTTCACCCTTGTAGAGTTCCCAAGCCGGATCGTCCTTTGGGATGTCGTACATGCCGTGCGGCGGTGTGATCGGGAAATAACAAAAGAACGGTCTGTCCTTGTTTTCACGAATGAACTTCAGCCCCTCCTCCATGATTGGATAGTGCGAGTACGTCTTGCCCGAGCGGCCGCCGATGTTGCCATCGAGTTTCACCTCTTCACTGTTGCGAATGAGGTACGGCGGATAAAACGAATGCGCGTGCACTTGATCGTAGTAGCCGTAGAACACATCAAAGCCGTGTTGCTCCGGCACACCGGTCGAGTCGCGGCCGCCGCAACCCCACTTGCCGAAGCCGCCCGTGGCGTAGCCGATGTCCTTGAGCATCGAGGCGATGGTAGGCTCGCCGGCCCGCAGCGGCGTCCCGCCGTCGTTCGCGCGAACCGAGGCGTGCCCCGCGTGCTTGCCGGTCATCAGGTTACAGCGCAGCGGCGCACACACTGGCGCCCCGGCCAACGCCGACGTGAAACGAATGCCCTCTGCCGCGAAGCGGTCGATGATGGGTGTCTTGATGTACGGATTCCCCATGTGCGACAGCTCGTAATACGCAAGCTCGTCGGACATGATGTAAACGATGTTGGGCTTTCTCGCCGCCTGGGCACTCGCCAACGAAGTGGCCATAATAATAGCGGAAAAAAGAAAATTAATTCGCATGGGTGAGAGCTTACCCTCCAACACAGGAGAGGAAAATGGAAAAGTGAACCAACCGCAGGCCGACTGTGGATCCTGTTGAAAACCGCGACCCTTCATCCTTGGTTTCTTGCGATCCTCATGCCTCTCATGATATCATTCCCCAATGAGATCGACGATTTTCCTCCTACTTTTGTCCAGTGTTTTCCTGACCTGCCCCCTGCATGCGCAGAATGCAAAAGTCAACTACGAGAAGTTGGCCAAGGAACTGGAGGTGCGCGAGTTGAGCACGTTGATGTTCGCCAAGTACAACGATGCAAACCTCAGGAAAATCGATGCCTATCTCGAAAAGCATCCAAAGGCACCCGAGCGTGAAAAGGTTCTCTATCTCCGCGCCTACTCCATTTGGAGCCTACACCGCTACGAGGAGGCGCCTCCGGCCTATGCTGCGCTTCTGAAGGAATTCCCAAAGACAAAGTTCAGCCGCATCGCCCGAATCCGGGAGGCGGCCGCCTACCTTTTCAGCGGGCAGCCCGAACAGGCGTTGCGCCGACTGCAGGCCCTGCAGAAGGAGTTTCCCGATCGTCCCGAAATGTATGCGCGCGAGCTGGCCTATGCCCTTTCCCGATGCGGCAAGCAGGATGAGGCGCTGGCTTTCATGAATCACGTTGAGACGGAAATGCTCTTCTCAAAGAAGGATCGGCTGTTGCCACGGATCAAGCATCATTTTGACATGGTGCGCATGATCGGCAAGCCTCTCAGGGATTTCAAGGTCAAGGATCACCGCTCCGGACGGGAAATCAGCCCGGAAACCCTCAAGGGCAAGATCGTGTTGATGGATTTTTGGGCAACCTGGTGCCGTCCCTGCCTCGCCGAACTCCCCCATGTGAAGGGAACCCATGAAACTTTTTCACATGCGGGTTTTGAGGTGTTCGGGATAAGCCTTGACGATAACCGGGCGAAGCTGGACAGAATGATTGCGGACAGGGAGATGGACTGGTTACACCATTATGACGGAAAAAAATGGAAAAACGAACTGGCAGTGAAGTTCGGGGTACACAGTGTCCCGGCCAACCTGTTGGTTGATCAAAAGGGAATTGTCCGCGGTGTGAACCTTCGCGGCAAAGCCGTCAGGAACATGGTGGCAAAACTGCTGGATGCCCCTTAATTTTTCCTGAAATAAACTATCCCGCCGCAAGCAGCGGGGTATTGGAATAGTTCTCAAATACTTACGCCCCAAGAG
>CAJWEP010000269.1 GCA_913030945.1 uncultured Verrucomicrobiota bacterium | reverse complement strand
CAGTATCGCTCCGTGCCGGGGCGGTACAACGACCGGCCGCAAAGGATGCGTAATACCCTGTTCCTCAACCGGGGGTTCGGTGTGTTTTCCGAGATCGCCCATTACGCAGGCATCGCGGCGTCGGACTGGAGTTGGTGTTCCGTTTTCATGGATGTGGATCTTGACGGGCTGGAGGATGTGCTGATCACAAATGGGGTGGAACGAAACGCGCGCCATTTGGACACGATCATCAGCCTGCGTAAACAGCGCGAGAGCAAAGAAATGACCAAGAGGGAAATCCTACTGGCTCGGCGAGTGTTCCCGGCGCAGGGCACCGCCAATGCGGCGTTCCGAAACTTGAGCGGCCTCCGGTTTGCCGAGAGCGCCGTCGAGTGGGGATTCGACGAAAAAGACGTCTCCCACGGTATGGCCTGCGGTGATCTCGACGGGGACGGCGATCTCGATGTGGTCGTCAACAACCTCCGCGCGCCCGCCGGGGTTTACCAGAACAACGTCGCCAAACCGCGCATCGCCGTTCGCCTGAGCGGACCGCCGGGCAACACTACCGGGATCGGTGCAAGGATCGAGATCGAGCACGCTGCGCAAACCCAAAGCCAGGAGATGATCGGCGGGGGGCGCTATCTGTCCTCGGACGATCACGTCCGGGTGTTCGCCATGCCGGGCGGCATCGGCCGGCTGAAAGTCATCTGGCCCGACCTCAAAGAGACTGTCATTGGCCAAGCGGAGCCGAATCGGCTTTACTGGGTCCGTTACCAACCCGGCCCGGCGAAACTGTCCCCCGAGGAGCCGGCGTCAACCCTGTTCAAGCAGTTGAACTTTCCCGCTGCAAAACAGCATGTCGAGACGCCAAGCAACGAAACCCAAAGTCAGCCCCTCCTTCCGTGGTCGCTTGGCCAAGAGGGGCCGGGAGTTGCCTGGGGGGATCTGGATGGAGACGGGTGGGAGGACTTGGCCATCGCGAACGGCCGAGGCGCCTCCACGGTGCTGTACCGAAACGAGGCCGGAAGGGGGTTCTCTGCGCTTGATCTGAAAACGCCACTTCCGAAAAGCGCGCGTGACTCGCTTTCAGTGCTGATCAGCGGAGGCCAACTGCTGCAATCCTTTTCCAACTACGACGACGGCTTGGCTTTTGGTGACATGGTTACGGTCAGTCAAGCCAACGGCAGTCTGCATCAAAAAATCGCGGCCAAGGCCGCCAGCGCCGGGCATCTGGCCATGGCGGATGTGGACGGTGACGGCGATCTTGATTTGTTTGTCGCCGCGCGCTCTCTGCCGGGTCGATACCCGCAACCGGCCGGTTCGTGGCTTTACCTGAACGAAGGTGGCGAGTGGAGGGAGAGCGCCGCTTGGTCATCAGCACTGCAGAGTGTCGGCTTGGTTGCCGGGGCGGTTTTTACCTATATCGATTCGGACTCCGCGCCGGATCTGATCCTCGCCTGCGACTGGGGAACTCCAAAAATTCTCACCAACACCGGCAGCGGATTTCTCGATCGCACCGAACAATTTGGCTTGATCAAGTTTACCGGTTTTTGGCGTGGAATCGACACGGGTGATTTTAACGGGGACGGGCGCATGGATTTCGTCGTCGCCAACCGCGGCCTTAATTCTGGCTATCAAGCGTCGGCAGAAGAACCGTTCGTTGCGTTTCACGGAGACCTGGACGAAGACGGGAGAGGGGAGATTATCGAGACCGTGCGGGAGGACGAGAACCTCCATCCGCGGCGAAACCTATCGACGCTCAACAGTGCAATGCCTTGGCTCACGGAGCATTTGCGCAACTACGATCACTACGCCCAGTTGACCGTCAAGGGTCTGTTCGGGCCGGCCCGCTTGGGCAACGCGGCCCGCGTCGAGATCACCACGTTGCGCAGCATGGTGTTCCTCCGGACTGACACCGGTTTTGAAGCGCGACCGCTTCCTCCCGAGGCGCAGTTCACGGCCGTCTTTTCGCCGGTGGTGGCAGATTTCGACAACGATGGCGTGGAGGACATCGTTTTGAGCCAGAATGAATTCACTGTGCACAGCGAGGAGTCCCGGCAGGACGCCGGTTTCGGCTTGCTGCTGTCCGGACAGGGCGATGGGTCGTTTGCAGCCGCGAGCATCGGGGAGAGCGGACTGGCTGTGTTCGGCGAAGGGCGGGGCGCTGCCGCGGCGGACTTCAACCATGACGGTCGGACCGATCTCGCCATCTGCCAGAACGGGGCCAAGTCGAGACTGTTCCTGAACCAAGCCAAACGCAGAGGGTTGCGAGTCCGGTTGCAGTCCGGTGAAGCCAACCGGAAGGGTGTCGGGGCGCGGATCCGGCTCGAGTCTGAGGGCAAACTTGGTCCGGCTCGAACGATCCGACTTGGTTCCGGATTCCTGTCGCAAAGCGCCACCACCCAGGTTTTGGGCGGGTCGGAAAAGGCGACGGCGCTGCTCGTAACTTGGCCAAGCGGCGGGAGGGAACGCTTCAATCTCACGCCAAATCAGTCGGCGATCACCGCCGTCAAAGGGCAGGGAAACGCGGTGACCAACTAGACGATTGCGTTGAACTCGTCCACAGTGACGCTCCACTCGTCGCTGAAACGCTCGTGGTCATCGTTGATCTGCATCAACTCACGGTTCAACTGTTGCGCCTGGCCCCCGTTGGCGTATGTCTCCGGCTGCTCAAGCAGTGACGTGATCTCCCCCTGCCGTTCCTCTAAGGTGGCTATTTTGGTCTCCAACATGTCGATGGCATCCTGCTTGGCTCTGCGTTTTTTGGACAGCACCTGTCGTTGCTTTGCCTCGCGGCGCTTCCTCGCCTTCGCATCCTCGCGTCCGGGCGAACTGCCGCCCTTGACCGGCACGCCGTTGGTCAGGCTGGTCTGCGTGGCGCGGGAGGATTGCTGGCCGGTTTTGTCGAGGTAGTAATCGTACGGGCCGGGATAATGCCGGAGTTGCCCCTGCTCAACATGGATGACGCGCGACGCAATCTTGCGGATGAAATGCACGTCGTGGCTGATGAACACCAGCGTGCCCTTGAACTGTGACATCGCCTCGATCACCGTGTCGATACTGCCCATGTCGAGGTGGGTCGTTGGTTCGTCGAGTAGGAGAAAATTCGGCGGATTAAGCAGGAGTTTGGCCAGCGCAAGGCGGCTCTTCTCGCCTCCGCTCAGCACGCCTACCTTTTTGAACACGTCATCCTCTGAGAACAAAAAACCTCCCAATAATGTTCGCGCGGACTCCTCTGTTACCCTCGCCCTCGTGTCGAGCATTTCCTCGAGCACGGTCCTCTTCAGGTCCAGTGTCTCGGCACGGTGTTGCGCGAAATACCCCGGCTGGACGTTATGCCCCAAGTCGCGTTCCCCCGCGTCATGCCCAAGCACCCCGGCAAGTATCTTTAGCAGCGTGGACTTGCCAGCGCCGTTTGGGCCGACCAGCACGATTCGCTGCTGCCGTTCCACCTCAAGGTTGAGCGACGTGTACACCTGGAGTTCGCCGTAGGACTTGGCCAAACCCCGGAGGGCGATCACCCGCTGCCCGCTCCGCACTGGCTGCGGGAAGCTGAAACTCATCTTTTTGCGCGAGACAAACGGCGCCTCGATCTTCTCCATCCGCTCGATTTGCTTAAGCTTGCTTTGCGCCTGGGTGGCCTTGGTGTTCTTGGCGCGGAAACGTTCCACGAACCCCATCAACCGCTCTATTTCCTTCTGCTGATTCTCGTACGCGGCCAGGCGCTGGGCCTCGTTGGCTTCCCGTTGCACGAGGTACTTTTCGTGATTGCCGGTGTATCGGGTGACACGGCCGCCTTCCAGTTCGACAATGTACTGCACGATTTGATTGAGAAACTCGCGATCGTGGGAGAT
>CAJWEP010000268.1 GCA_913030945.1 uncultured Verrucomicrobiota bacterium | reverse complement strand
AGATGAATCCTTGTGGGAAATGAGAAAAAGCCACCGAAAATAGCTATAAAATTATTTGACATTGGGATTGACCACAACGCGGCTTTTTGATAATGCTTCTTTTTTTAGGAGATAAAAAGGAAGGTTATTGTGCAGCAATCCGAATAAGGCGACTCAACCATTAATGGAATAAGGCATGGGATTGACCTAATCGAAGGAATCAGCGAATAACCCAATGGCAATTGAATTTCATAAATACCTCAAGGATATGCGTGTGCGCTACACGAGCAACACGCGGAAGCTGTGCCTTATCCTCAAGATTCCCCATACCACCTGGTCCAAGGTCGAGCGTGGAATCAACCCGCCCCCCAAGCCGAAAATCTTGAAGCTTTTCTCCCGGGTGGTTCAATGCAAAAGCTACGAGGAGGTGGAGCTGTTTGCCTTGGCCAAGCGCTGGAAACCCAGCCCGAACACAAACCGCCCGCACGAGCTTTTGATTCCACCTGCCGAAGCCATCTCAATTCTTGGTGAACGCGAGTACAATCGCCGCATGGAGGCCTCCTACGAGGCCAACAAGCCGGATTACGAGCACAAGCATTACAAGCCGGCGATCCCCGTGGGTACTCCCTCCAAAGAACCTGCAAAGGTGGAGCAAGAGGAAGAGACCCAGACCGTCATTCACGCCAGCTAGGGCTGCCTTCACTTCATTATCCCATTTTTCCCGCTGGTGCGGTCCATCGTTTTGGGGCACGGTTAGGGCGCTGTGAGTCCGCGTTTGTTTATTGTATTCATGCTCAGTCTGTTCTGGTTGAGCGCGAGCCAAGCCCAGTCCGACGTAAGCCTCCCAAATGTCGTGCTCGTGCTCACCGACGACCAGGGTTTCGGTGATGTCCGGTCGCACGGCAACAAGCTGATCGACACGCCCGTACATGACCGAATCGCGGCGGAGGGTGTTCGCTTCGATCGGTTTTACGTCAGCCCGGTTTGTGCCCCGACACGGGCGAGTCTGCTGACGGGCCGTTACCATATCCGCACCGGAGTGCACGGCGTGACACGCGGGCACGAGACTATGCGTGCCGACGAGGTCACCATCGCCGAGTTGCTCAAGGACGCAGGCTACACGACCGGCGCCTTTGGCAAGTGGCACAACGGTTCGCAGTATCCGCACCATCCAAACGGCCAGGGGTTCGATGAGTTTCTCGGCTTTTGTGCGGGGCACTGGAACAACTACTTTGACACCACCCTCGACCACAACGGCACGATGGTGAAGTCGGAGGGTTTCATCATCGACACGCTGACGGACGCGGCGCTGAAGTTTATCGAGTTAAACAAGGACCGACCGTTTTTCTGCTACATCCCCTACAACACACCGCACTCGCCGTGGCAGGTGCCGGAGCGGTATTGGCAAAAATACCAAGCCAAGGGCATCGGAGACCCGGCGGTTGCCTGCGCCTACGCCATGTGCGAAAACATCGACGACAACATGGGACGCCTCTTGGCCAAGCTTGAGGAACTGAAGATCGAGGATGACACGATTTTTATTTTTCTCACCGACAACGGCCCGAACACCAGTCGTTTCAACGCCGGGATGAAGGGGCGGAAAGGCAGCGCGCACGAGGGCGGGGGCCGCGTCCCGTTTTTCATTCGTTATCCACGCCGAATTGAAGCCGGAACGGTCGTCAAGCCGATCGCGGCCCATATCGATTTACTGCCGACCCTGATGGAGTATTGCGGGGTGAGTGGCTACAAAACCAAGCCACTCGACGGCAGGAGCCTCGTGCCGCTCATTGAGCGCAAGCCAAGCGCTTGGCCAAGCCGCATCCTGTACACGGTATGGGGTGGAACCCGGCTGGAGGAGGGGCGGCGAGCGGTGCGCACCGACCGCTGGCGCGCAGTCAACGAACGCCGTGGCTGGGAGTTGTACGATATGATCGCCGACCCGTCACAAACGCGCAATCTGGCCCAGGCCAAGCCGGACTTGCTCGCCAGCCTCCAATCGGGCTACGTCGCCTGGTTTGCGAACGCCGCTTCCGCCGGATTCGATCCCATCCCAGTGCAGGTGGGGCATCCGGAGCGCGATGAAGTTGTGCTGGAGGGCCACTACGCCCACCTGACCCCGACCGGGGATAAACGGGCCAATGCCAGGCAGCACGGCATCAGCTACCACGGCCGATCCGGCTGGGCCAACGACTGGGTGGATAACTGGACCAGCACGGAAGCCCATCCGTATTGGCATCTCAGTGTCGTGCGCAGTGGCGACTATCAGGTCGTGCTGAAATACGCCTGCGCTGAAGGCGATGTGGGTAGTCGCCTCCGTGTCGAGGCAGGAGGCAGGTCACTGGAGTTGAAAATCGACAAGCCGTTCACGCCGGTGACAATACCCAGCCCGGATCGCATCGGCCGCAAGGAGGCGCCCGAGCGCACATGGGGCAGCCTGCCGGCGGGCACGCTGCGCTTGGCCAAGGGCAACACCCTGTTGCGTGTGCGGGCAATGGAGATACCCGGTGACGAGGCGCTGGAACTGAAAGCCGTGCATCTCATCCGGGAGCGTTGATTGCCCGGCATCCCCGACGGTGTGAAAAGCATCAAAATCTCAAAACCGGATGAGGTTCGGATCGTACATTAGTGGCTATACGGCGATGGTTGTGCTGGCGATTTGGCCGCTTGCCCAAGCGCTCCTTGCTGCCAATTGGGTCGAGGAGAGTAATCACAAGTGGCGCTCACTCGAGGTCGCGCCCAGTGGGAGACCCGGATTCAAGAGACTCGCCCCCTCGAGCACCGGCGTCCGGTTCAGCAACCAACTAGACCTAGAGAAATCGCTACAGAATCAAGTTTACCTCAACGGATCGGGGGTTGCGCTGGGGGATGTCAATGGCGACGGACGATGCGATATTTACCTATGCGGACTGGACAATCCCAACCACCTGTATCTGAACCAGGGCGACTGGAAATTCAAGGAGGCCGCTCGCGCCTACGGGGTGGAGTGCGACGGCAAAGACTCGACCGGTGCCGCGTTTGCCGACCTAAACGGGGACGGCGACCCAGATCTGATCGTCAACACGCTTCACTCCGGCACGCTCATCTTTCGGAACGACAGGGAGGGCTTCAGTCCGGTTCACGACGCGCGGTCCGGTCTGGCGTCGGGCCGGGGCGGCATGTCTCTAGCGGTTGCGGATGTCGATGCCGACGGGCGGATGGACCTATATGTCACTTATTATCGAGACACGACGCTGATGGACATGCCGAACACTCACTTCAACTTTCGAACCGTTGGGGGCCGCCGGACGATCTCCAGCGTCGACGGGGTGCCGGTCAAGGGATCGAAATTCGAGAACCGTTTCAAGATCAACGAACGCGGTGGCATCGAGGAAAACGGCCTTCCTGATGTGCTTTATCGCAACCTTGGCCAGTTTCGATTTGAACGGAATGTCGTGGGCGGTGCGCGGTTTATGACCGCAAAAGGGGCACCGATGTCCGGCACGTTGTTCGAGTGGGGCTTGTCTGTGATGTTTCGGGATATCAACCGTGACGGTCAGCCGGACATTTATGTTTGCAATGATTTCGACGGCTTCGACCGGTTCTGGCTCAATGTGGGGCAAGGCCGGTTTCGCGAGGCGCCTTCGTTGGCATTGAGGAAAACCAGCATGTTCTCCATGGGGATCGATTTTGCGGACATCGATCGCGACGGGCTCGATGATTTTCTCGTGGTCGACATGCTGAACACCCGCCATCGCACGCGAAAAAACCAGATGATTCCTCGCGTGCAGTATCGCTCCGTGCCGGGGCGGTACAACGACCGGCCGCAAAGGATGCGCAATACCCTGTTCCTCAACCGGGGGTTCGGTGTGTTTTCCGAGGTCGCCCATTACGCAGGCATCGC
>CAJWEP010000267.1 GCA_913030945.1 uncultured Verrucomicrobiota bacterium | reverse complement strand
AGGTCACGGCGGTGTCGTCGGTTGACTTGTGGACGGCCCAGTTGCCTGAACTGTCAGAATTCAGGTCATCTCCCCAAAGAGTTACCTCCGGTTCCGGCGCCGGCCCGGTGTCTTCCTTGTCATTGTCGTTGAGCACAACAACCGCTGAGGCTGCGGCCCCAATGAAGTAAGTGTCACTCTTCGCGACGTCGATCCGGATGGTTTCTGCCGCTTCCACCTCGTCATCATCGATGGACGTCAATAGAATGGGGACCTCGGCACTGCCGGCCGGCAACACGATCTCGGTTGTGGCTCCACTGTAATCGGCGTCCAGTTGCGCGTCGCCGGAGATTTCCAATTGGACCGTTAACGCTGCATCGGTTGATCCTTCACGGGAGACAACGATCGTGCCGGTGTCGCCCGAGTCTCCCTCGGTCATTACGCTGTCGGTGGCGTTTACGCTGACAACGGTGACACCGCCTTCTGATTTCAAGGGAACCACGCGGACGTTGTCGTAAATGACGAACGTGTCGGGAGAGCCGATGGAGGAAAACTGATCGTTCATGCCCAGCATGAACACGCCCTCCGTGAATGCTCCGCGATCGGTAACCGTGAAAATCGGAACTTGGTTCACTTTCATGGTCACCAACCCATCAACATGGCGAATCTCGACGTCGGCCCAGACCGGTTCCGGCTGATTGCCGTTGCTGCTGGGAGAACCGGGGCCGCTGAACGACAGACCCGAAATGTACGGCGGGCTGGGGATCAGCGTGGCGAAGTCCGAGGCCGGTAGGGAATTCTTCAGGTCTGCGCCGACATAGCTTGCGTAGGGGCGGTAGTTGCTGCCGTCGGTTACCACGCCAAACCAGACACCATCGCCGGTGGCTGCGTTGCGGGAGACGATGTCGCCGGAATGGTTGACTCCGAAAATGGCGTGTTCGGTTGTTCCCGCACCCGAGCCGGCGCTCAGGAACATGTCGAAACGAACCGCATAATTCCCACTAAAAATCTGATCCTTGGGAAAGACGTTAACACCGGCTGCGCCACTGGCGGTATCGTCATTTTTGTTGACCTGCAGATATAATCCCAAGGTGCTCTCATCGGTGGTGTGGGGCGCCGGCGGGATTGACAACTCCCAATAATCCACGGCGAACGTCGCGGTGTAGTCCTCGACACCATTGATGGCGCCGAACTGCAAATCCCAGTCGGCACTTGAATCGACGTTGAACTCGTCGGCAAATAGGATTTCCTCCTCGGCGTAATCGTCATCCCGGATGATGGCCGTGGCGGTGGCGGATTCACCGACGGCGTAACCCGCGCCTGCGACCAGAGTGAGTTCGATGGTTTCATTTCCTTCCACTTCCGCGTCATCGAGGGTAAACACTTCGACAATGGCTTCGGTCTCAAAGGCGAAGATTTCCAGATCGGCGAAATCTCCCTCGTAGTCGGCATCTGCCGTGGCGCTGCCACCCACCTTGATTGTCACGGCCAAGTCTTCGCTGTCATCACCGGTCCGGGTAATCGTGTAACTGATTAGGTCTCCTTCGTGCCGCTCGTACGCCTGGGTATCGGTTGCTGTAATGGAGACGGTTGCCGTATCGCCGTCATCGGCCAGAATCGCGGTGGCCGTGTATTCGTGGTTGATCTCGTAAGCCTCCCGGTCGAGTTTCAGGCTGGCAATGATGGTCTCTTCCGGTTCTCCCAACTTGTCATCGACCGGTGTGACAACAAACGAGGCTGATTCGGCCCCGGCGGGTATGGTGACACTCTTGCTTTCCAGGGTGTAGTCGACTCCCTCGGTTGCGGTTCCACCTATGACGACATCGACTGTTTTGGCTTCGACCGTGTCCCCGGAACGGTGAATCGTGAACTCAATGGTATCGCCGCCGGACTCGACGCCGGCGTCATCGGTCGCCTCCATGCTCAGCAACGGCAGGTCCGGGTCTTTGTCCAGATTCACGACCCTGAGGTTGTCGTACACGACAAAATTATCCACCTTCGGGTTGGCGATGGAATTGAACAGATCCATGTATCCCAGCATGACCGTCCCCTCGGTGCGCACGCCAAAAAATTCGTCAGACGCAGGTCTTGAGGCGATCACCATGCCATTCATCACCCAGGACAAGACATCATCATCCTGGCGTACTTCCACGGATACCCAGTTTTTCCCCGGGGCACCCTGGGTTTCAAAAGCAGGCGAGGGAAAGAGGAATTGGTACACCGGATGTGTGTTGTTCTTGCCGACCATCCCGGCGAGA
The DNA here is from genome assembly GCA_913030945.1 of uncultured Verrucomicrobiota bacterium. GTDB lineage: Bacteria > Verrucomicrobiota > Verrucomicrobiia > Limisphaerales > UBA1096 > UBA1096. The sequence continues at coordinate 1,642 of CAJWEP010000267.1, read as the reverse complement.
TCCGGCGGCAGGGGGCTGACGGTTCCGGAATCGTCAGCCTCGAAACTGTAGTAGTCCGTCGAACTGCCGCCTTCGCCATCCACGCCAAACCAGACGCCGTCACCAGTGGGTTGGGATGACCAGCCGACTTGTTCTCCCGATTGGTTCATACCGAAAATGGCGTGCTCCGTGGAGCCGGTGCCGCCCCCGGCCGGGCCGTTGTAATTGATCCACATGTCCACGCGTAAAGCGTAGTTGCCGCTGAAATTCTGGTTGGCAGGAAAGAGGTTCACACCCATGGCTTCGCTCCCGGTGGTGTCGTCGTTATTGTTCACAGAGATCTTGACCCCCAAGGTCGTTTGATCCGCGCTGTTCGGTGCCGGGGGGATCCCGCGAGTGCTATAGTCGAAGGCAAAGTCCACGGTGAAATCCCCAAGCGCAGCATCATAAGCGGCATCATTCTCGTCGGCGTTCGTTCCGCTTAGGACGGTCCAGTTGGCTGAGGTGTCTGTGTTAAAATTGTCTTCAAACAGGACCTGGGCGAACCCGTTCAATGAAAACGTGAAAAAGGAGGCGACAAAAAGCCGTGCCCACTGGGATGCAGAGGAGGATTTCATGATGTTACTTATTGGATGGTTATTTGCTGATGGGATTTCAGGTTGCAAGCGACTGCTTATCAGGTGACTGAAATAAGTTGAAAGAGTCTGTCGGGGCGAGATGGACGTGTCAAGAGGCATAACGATAGCGGCTGCCGCCCGGTCTGCGACTGCGCGTTTCCGATTGCCTGGCCAAGCGGCTTGGCTTTCAATCACCGACCGGATGGTTCGACAACTCCCGATTGGCCAAGCGCTTGGCCTGTTTACCGCCGCGCTAGTGGCGCTTGGCTCCGCCGGTTGTCGCGTGGCACGGCCGGGCGCCTACCCCATCGGCCTGTATTCGGTGGGCAGCGAGACGAATCTCGCTGAGATCGCCGATGCCGGTTTCAGCCTCGTCGCCGGGCCTGCCAAGCGCCGGTTTCTCGACGCGGCCAAGGCCAACGGCATCGGTGTGCTGGCCTCGCCGGGATCGAGCGCCGGGGACCATTTCAATGCAGCCAAGGTTCGCTCCACTGTAGCCCAGTTCGACCGGCACCCGGCGTTGTGGTCGTGGTATTTGATCGATGAGCCGGACATGCAACGTGTATCCCCTGAGAGGGTGGAGGCAGCGCATCGAGTGGTGAAACGAACGGGGGCGTCGAAGCCGACGAGCCTGGTATTGTATCAGGGCGACTCCGCAAAATGGTACGCTGACATCGCCGACATCACGATGATCGATCGCTACCCGGTGCCGTGGCTGCCGTTGGCCAATTTCTCTCAGCACATTCACAAGACGCGTCTGGCGACCAATGCGGAGCGGCCGTTGTTCGCGGTGATTCAGTCGTTCGACTGGACGGCGCACCAAAGATTGCTGCCGGGCGAAGAAAATTTACGGCCGCCGACAGAGCGCGAGCTGCGCAGCATGACGTACAGTGCGCTGGCTCGTGGCGCGAACGGGATTTTTTACTACAGCTACGCCGACATGCAATTGAATGAGCGAAAGTATCCTGAACTTTGGGTAGCTCTGAAGCGAGTGGTGAAGGAAGTTCGGCAGCGCGAGGCGTTGTTTGCCGCGGAGCATGTGTGGT
>CAJWEP010000266.1 GCA_913030945.1 uncultured Verrucomicrobiota bacterium | reverse complement strand
GGTATTCTGTGAGTTGCAGGATGTCCCGGCCGCGCACGCGAAGCGGTGGGATGACCAAGCGGAACAAGCCCAGCCGGTGAAGCAGGTCGTCTCGAAACTGGCCATCGGTGACCGCTTGGCCAAGGTCATGGTTGCTGGCGGCGATAATGCGGATGTCGACGTCGATTTCCCTGTTGCCGCCGAGCCGACGGATGCGTTTGTCCTCGATCGCCTTCAGCACCTTGGCCTGCAGTCCAAGCGAGAGGCTCGCGAGCTCGTCGAGGAACAGCGTGCCGCCCTTGGCCGCCTCGAAGAGACCCATGCGCGCCGTCTTGGCATCGGTGAACGCGCCGCGCTCGTGCCCGAACAGTTCCGACTCGACGAGGCTCTCCGGCAGCGCGGGGCAGTTGACCTCGACGAGCGGGCCGGCGGCGAGCGGGCCGTGGTGGTGCAGCCAGCGGGCGATGCTGGTCTTGCCGGTGCCGGTCTCGCCCTCGATCAACACCGGCGAAAGATCGCGGCCAAGCCGCTCATCCGCGGCGATGATCTTGTCGAGCTGCCGGCGAAACAGGCCAAGCGCGTCGCCGAAAAACAGCCGCTCACCGGTGGCGGCGGGGTCGTGGCGCTCGTGCTCGGCCAGTCGGGCGGTTTGGCGGCTGGCCCTGGCGCGGTGCAGCACGAGCGGCAGCACGGCGGGATCGATCGGCTTGAGCAGGTAATCCTGCGCGCCGTTTTTAATCGCCTCGACCGCGCCCTGCACGCCGCCCTCGGCGGTGCAGACGACGACGGCGGTGCTGGGAGAAAAAACGCCCTCGCTCAACAGGTCGGTGCCGAGGCCGTCCGGCAGGTTGACGTCGAGCAGCGCGAAGTCGAACGGCAGCGACTCAATCATGCGGCGCGCCTCGTCGAGCGTGCCGACGGCGGTCACGTCGGCGTCGTGCTGCTCGAGTGCGGCCGCCACCTGCTTGCAAAGGAGCGGCTCGTCCTCGACCAGCAGCACGCTGGCGCCCTGTAGGGCGGAATCCGTCACGTGCCCAATGTCGGGGAGGCTTGGCCTCGCCGCCACAAAAAAATGCGCTCGATTGGCCGGGCATTGCGACCTTGCATGCCGCTTGGCCAAGCGACATGATTTCGACCGATTTTTTTCACGGCATGAAGCGCAAATGGATCACCCTTGGCCTGTTGAGTGTGTTGATTTGCGTACCGCTGTATCAGCTCGTCAAGGCCCTGGCCGGCATGAACCGCATCATTCTCATCGCCGGCGGCCCGGAGAAGGGACTGTACCACCCGATCGCGATCAGTCTCTCGAACGTGGTCGCGCGACTGGGGTACCGGGCCACTGTGCTGACCACCGACGGATCGCTTGAAAACCTGAAGCTGGTGGCCGAGGGCGGGGCCGACCTGGCTCTGTTCCAGCCGGGCTCCCGTAAAAATCTGAAGGAGTTCGCCCCAGCGCTGCTGGAGCAGGAGGCGCAACGGATCGATCCCGCCCGACTCGGGCATGTGGCGTTTGTGGCGAACCTTTATTCGCAGCCGCTGCACATCGCGGTGCGGGAGGGCAGCGGCATCGAGTCGCTACGGGACTTGGAGGGCAAAGTCGTCAACCTCGGGCCGGAGCTTTCCGCCGACTACCCCATGTCAGGTTTGCTGCTGCGCAGCCTGGAACTGGAGCCGGGGGAGAATCATCGCAATCTCGCGTACACGGAATTGATCGGGGCATTCGACCGGGGCGAGGTGGATGCCGCCTTCATCACGGTCGGCATGCAGGCGGACGTGTTTCAGGCGCTGGCACGCTCCGGCAAGGTGCGCTTCCTGAGTGTCCCGAACAACGAGGCGCTGGCGGCGATGGAACTGCACCTGTCGCCATTCAAGGTGCCGCGTGGCATCTACCAGTTTGAGGGCGAGGCGGTTCCGAGGACTGACATCCAAACCGTGGCAACCGGCGCGCACCTCATCACGCGCGGCGATGTCGAAAGCGGCTTTGTGGAAAAAATCACACAGGAAATTCTCAAGACACCGTTTCAAAAAGAGAACCGGCTGGGCGAGTTGTTCGAGCAGGGCAAGTCGTTTGCCAGCGCCCGCCCGTTTTTTCCCATGCACGAGGGGGCCAAGTGGGTTTACGAGCCGGAGAGCCGCACCCTGCTCAAACCGGAGATCGTCGACATGTGGGAGAGCATGCGCTCTTTTTTTGTGTCAATCCTTGTTGCGGGATTCGTAGGTTATCAGTGGTACCGGAAGAAAAAGGATCGAACCAAGGAGGGACGGCTGGACTATTATATCCGAGAGGTCATCAAGATTGAGCAGCAGCAGATGATGCTCGACACGGAACAAAAGGGGAACGACATGGAAAAACTCCAGAGGCTGCAGGATGACCTGACGAATCTGAGGCAGGAGTGCTTCAAGGATTTTTCGGGGCATCAGCTGCAGGAGGAGCCGGGCACCGACTGCTTCCTCAAGCTGTGCGCCTCGCTGAGCGAGAAGCTCAACGCCAAGATGACACGCCTCCGGCTTGGCGGCGAGATCGCGCGTTTGGCCAAGGCGATCGAGGAGAATAAGTGACGCGGGCGGCTACTTCTCGCACTGCCATTGTCCAAGCTTGGCGCGATGTTTCCAGAGTTGGCGCGGCTTGAAGATGCCGAGCGGCGTGATGATGCCGGTGATCAGTTCCGGAGGGGTAACGTCGAAGGCCGGGTTGCGCGCGCCGCTGCCAGGGTTGGCCAAGCGCACTTGCTGCCGACGCCCACTTTCGGTCACTCCCCAAGCGCTGAGCACTTCCTCCCCGGAGCGTTCCTCGATCGGGATGGCCAAGCCGGACTCAAGTTCCCAGTCGATGGTAGAGAGCGGAATGGCAACGTAAAAAGGGATGCCGTGCCGCTTGGCCAGGACAGCCTTGGTGTAGGTGCCGATCTTGTTGGCCACTTCGCCGGTGCGGCCCAGCGTGCGGTCGCTGCCGGTGATGACGAGGTCGATCTCGCCACGCTGCATCAGGTGGCCCGCGGCGTTGTCGGCGATGATGTCGTGTGCGATGCCCTGCTGCGCCAGTTCCCACGCAGTGAGGATGGCGCCCTGCGATCGCGGCCGAGTCTCGCCGCAAAAAACGTGAAACGATTTGCCGTTGGCCTGTGCGGCGTACATCGGCGCGGTTGCGGAGCCGACGTCGACGAATGCCAACCAGCCGGCATTGCAGTGGGTGAGCACGCGGGCGCCTTCGCGGATGAGCGGCTCGCCGTGTTGACCAAGCGCTTTGCAGTGGGCGACGTCGTCCTCGGCGAACTGCCCGGCGGCGGCCTGTGCCTGTGCCTGCCTCTCAGCCACGGTGGCGCCGGTCATTTGCGACAGCATGCCGCGCATGGCGTTGAGCGGATCGACGGCGGTGGGGCGCGCCTTGGCGAGGCTGCGGTGCACCTTGGCCAGGTGCCGTTCGAACGTCTTGAGCCCGCGCCCGCGAAAGGCCCGTACGCCCTGCGCCAGGCCGTACGCCGCCGTGGCGCCGATTGCGCCGGCGCCACGCACAATCATGTCGGTGATGGCCTGGGCGGTTGCGCGATAGTCGGCGGTGGAGACGATCTTGAACTGGTGCGGGAGCAGGCGCTGCTCGATGAGCCGTACGCGGTTGTGCGCCGGGTCAAACCAGACGGTGCGGTAATGCCGCGACTTGCCCTGGTGGGTGACCTTCATGGCGCGGGTCGCGACTTAGTGGTTGCCGCACTTGAGATTCAGCTTGTGGCGGATCTGCTCGAAGCGCGGGTCGGAGCGGATCTTGTTGAGGTCGGGATCCTCGTTCATCCACTTCGTATCGTCGTAGCCCAGTTGAACAGCTTTTTTGAGAGCGGTAATGGAATCGTCGACGCGATCCGTGAGGGAGAAGCTGCAGGCAAGATTGTAAAACACCATCGAGTCCTCG
>CAJWEP010000265.1 GCA_913030945.1 uncultured Verrucomicrobiota bacterium | reverse complement strand
TGTAATGGTGACCGGGATTCTCGTAGCCTCCTATCCTGGTGCCGTTGACCCAGGTGACGTCCATGTCGTCGATTTGGCCCAGGCGCAGGATGGCCTTGGACTTGGCCTGCTCGGCAGACAGTTCGATGGTTTTGCGAAACCACACCACGCCATCGTGACCGGGTAACCCGGCGTTTTCAAAATGACCAGGGACCTTCATGGTTTTCCACTTGCCATGATCAAATGCCGGCTTGGCCCAAGCTTCGCCTTGGGAGCCCGGATCAACTGCCATGATCAATCTCGTCCAGCGCGGCAACGGAGTAGAAATCGGCTTGGGGGGCGCGGGTTTCGGGGCTATCGACTTTTTTGGAAGGGCAGCGTGCAATTGTTTTTCGGTTTGCTTCTCGAGAGCAATCTTCGGGTTGTGCACCAGTTTGACCGGACGATAACGTACGGTCTGGGCGGGGCCTCCATGGACTTGGAAGGAAATCTTTCCCGAAAGCTCGCCCTTGGGGTCTTCCAGAGCCACGCACAGTTTGCCGTTGATGGCAGTCCATATCTTGTGCCCGACGGCAAGGATTTCGTAGCGGTTCCAGTCGCCGGGCTTGACCGCGCCAGTAGCGTTGTTGTTCCAGTCCAGTTTGCCGCGGCCGTGCTCGTGGTAGAGCTTACCCCATACCCCGCCCCCGACGTCGGCCTGGTATCCAACGGCCTGGCCGGAGGCATTGGCTTTCTTGGAACGAAACTGGATGCCTGCGTTGCGGTTGTCCGGGGTCAGCTTCACGTCAACCACCAGGTAAAAGTCCTCCACTTCGCCATCGGCCCAGATAAATTCGTTCTTCGGCACGTTCACCGCCGAATGCCCCACGATAGCACCGTCCTTGACCGACCAGTACTTCATCTCGGAAGCCGACCAGCCGGTGAGGTCTTTGCCATTGAAGAATGAAACGTCGAGTTGCGGCCGCGGCACCCAGCCACCCGGTTGGTAAGTGGCAGTTTCCTGAGTTTCGGCATACCATGCCTTGAGTTGCTTGAGCATGGCGGCAGCCCGCTTTGGTTCCTTTCCGGCCAAGTTGTTTTCCTCGCCGAGGTCCTTGTCCAGGCGGAACAATTCAACTTGTTCGTTGGCGAAGGTGCCGGGTTTGGCCTTGGGATGTTGCACGACCAGTTTCCAGGGGCCGTCGCGCAGCGCCTCGCTGCGGGCGCCGTTGTTGGAAAGCGAGCCCCAGTAGAGCGGGCGGGCGGGTAAAGTCTTTTGCTGGAATAGAACGGACGACAAGTCGATACCGTCGAGGGCCCGGTCCTTCGGTTCTTCTATACCGGCCACGGAGAGGATGGTCGGCATAACGTCGAGGGTGATGGACAAGGCATCGGTCGAGGTCCCGGGCTTGATCTTGCCGGGCCACCAAGCGATGGCGGGCACGCGGGTGCCGCCCTCGTAGACGGAGCCCTTGTGACCGCGGTGAGAGGGATGACCGGTGGCCGTTCTCGGGGAATCCCCGTTGTCGGAAAAGAAAAGGAACAAAGTGTTCTTCTCGAGGCCCAGTTCCACCAGCTTGGCCCGGACCTGCTCGACCCCCTTGTCCATCTCGAGGATCATTTGCTTCATGGCCTCGGCGTGCGGGGTGGTTCGCTTCCGCGCCCCCGGCCCGCGCTGAATGGGATCGTTGGGACCCTGGACGGGAGAATGAGGCGACTCGTGGGCAACGTAGAGGCAAAAGGGCTTGTCCTTGTTTTGCTCGAGGAATTCCAAGGCATACTTGTTGATAAGGTGGGTGGTATAGCCCTTTTCCGGAGTCTCTTTTCGCCCGTGCCACCAGTCGTGCTTCATGTGGTCACCCCAGTGGTTGATATAGTCGATGTTTCCGCTGTGGTAGCCCATGAAGTAATCGAAGCCGTGGTTCTGCGGATGGTATTCCGGGTTCTCGCCCGCGTAACCCAAGTGCCACTTGCCCACCACGCCGGTAGCGTAGCCGGCCTCCTTGAACAACTCGGCGAAAGTGATCTCGGACTTGCGCAACCCCTTGCGGTGTTCGGGATGGTTGGAATGCGGATGAATGACGGCCTCGACCCCAACCCGCTGCTGGTAGCGCCCCGTGAGCAAGCCGGCCCGGGTGGGTGAACAAACGGTGCCGCTGCTATGAAAGTCGGTGAAGAGCATACCTTCCCGAGCCAGGCGGTCCATGCCCGGCGTCTTGTAATGTGGATTGCCGTAGGGTGCGATGGATGGCCCCGCAAACCCCATGTCGTCGACCATCATGACCACGACGTTGGGTTTCGATTCGGCTGCACCGACCAGGGGCAGCAGCGCGGCAAACAAGGCAACGGTGATTCGTAGTTTCATCTTTTCGGCTGGCTGTTTGTTTTCAACGTGGAGAGATACTTGATGAGATCGCGCAGCTCGGCTCGGGTGAGCGAAGCGGTGAGACCCGGGGGCATCACAGTGCCGCCTTTGGTGCGTTGCTGAATATTGCTGATTTGTACAGGAGCGATTTTTCCGGTGGCAAGGTCGCGGATGCGTAACACGATTTTATCCTCGCTGTGTGCAAAGCCGCTCAATACGCGACCATCCTTTGTCACCACCGTGTTGGCCTCGTAACCTTCCTTGATTTGACGTGCCGGCCACAGCACGCTTTCCACCAGTAAATCCAGCGGCAAACCTGCCGCCACCGCCGAGAGGTTCGGGCCTTTCACCGAAGTCACCGCTCCGCGCACGCCATCCACCGCGTGGCACGCGGTGCAACTAATCAGCGGCACCTGAAAAACTTTTTTGCCGTTCGCCGCATCACCTTTCGCCAGCACTTCCTTCGCCAGCGCGGCCACGAACTCCGCGCTGTAAACCGGCGCGGCCGATTGCACGCCGATGAGTTTATTTAACGCCGCGCTCAACTTCGGCTCCACGCGCCCTGCCGCATTGAGCCAGCGCAGCATCAACTTCGCCGTGTCCGCCGAAACTTTTGCTTTGTCCAGCTTGTCCGCCAACGCATCCGCACCCGCTTTGCGTTGCAGCAGCGCAGCCATAAGTGGCCCCAGTTCATCTGGCTTCACCTTGCCCACGAGCCCTGCGGCCAATTCCGCCGCGCGCGGCACGTCGTGCGTGGCCAAACTGCCCAGAGCTGCCTCGCGCAAATCGGCGGCGGTGTTGAGCGTCACCAACGCCGCCAAAGTCTCCGCCGCTTTCGGGCTGGTCAACTGGCTCAATGCTTCCGCCGCCGCCACGCGCGAGGCGTGCGGTTGCGTTTTATCGGCGGCGAACATTCGAATGACTTCCGCATTCGCATTCAGTTTCCATTCGCCGATCAATCGCACCGCCTCGATGCGCGTTTCCAATAACCAAAGGGGCGCGGCGAGCAAGCCCGTCGCATCAGCGGGCGGTTGCAAATTGCGTTCGTTCGCGGCGTTCACCAACGCGCGCAGCACCGGCGGATGGGTTGCGGCTAACTTCAGCGCTTGTGCGGCATCGGCACTGTTGCCGATGTGGGCGAGCAATTCGGCGAGCACCAACTTGCGCTCGGCGGACAACGCAGGGTCGGCCAGTTGTTGGCGCACAACGCCGGCGACTTCGTTGCCGCCGCCTTCGCGCACCACATTTACCAGATGCGCAGGTTTGGCAAATTTTAGTTTGCCTGCCAGCAACGCAGGCTTCCATTCATTGGCGAGCGCGTGGACGGCATTTTTAAATGCAAAGGTGATGAATCGATCTGCCGATCCATCGGCAGCCAACGCAACGATGGCAATGGACTCCACTTTACTCACATCGCTCGCAGCCACGATGGCTTCAAGACGAACGCGCAGATGCTCATCAGTCGCACTGCGGCGCAGGAGATCAAGAGAATCTTGCAGCCGATCATGCCAACGGCCAGCCACGCGCGTGGCATAAGCGCGCGCGCGATAATCTTTGGCGGCGAGCA
>CAJWEP010000264.1 GCA_913030945.1 uncultured Verrucomicrobiota bacterium | reverse complement strand
CAAGATGACAACCCCGACAGGAGAGTGCAGCTACATTTGCCTGCTCGTACGCTTTTGCGTAGGAGGAGTCGCCGGTTACTTCACCCAATGGCTCGATGTCGCCGCGGCTGATCATGTGGTTCGCACCGTTGCGGTGGCAATCGGCGCAGCTCATTCCGGAGGCAAGATGAATGTCCTCGTTATGAGTCCATTCCGTTTTACCTGACGTGTCCATGTCCTGTGTTGAGTGGCAGAAGTAGCACCGACTGGCCGCCGGCTTGCGAACGATGTCGAAGAACACCTTGTTGTTGGCGTCGAAGCGGCTCTTGTCGTAGGTGGTCCGGATTTTGTACTCGGTTTCAGGATCGTAAAACTCGTCCAACTCGGAGGCGTTGCCCTTCACGGTAGCCAAACCACTGGCCACGGTGGCTGCCCAGCGATAATTCTGGCGAGCTGCCTGCAGCGCAGCTCCGCTCTGGTCCTGCCTCGGGTCGGCATGGTGACAGGCGAGACAGTTGATCTCGTACTGACCGGAAATAGGCCAGCGCAGGAATTCCTCCGGATCGGCGTCCTCGTCGTCGTCTGCAGGCGGCATCTCGCCGTAGTTGCCGCCGGGATAGTGGCTGCTGAAACGTTTCAGGAACTTCCATGGTGAAATGGACAACTCGTTCGGACTGTATGCGCCTTTCCAAGCACGGTTGGACATTGGGATCTGGCTTCGGGAACCCAAGTCGGTCAACACCCACGGCTCGCCGCTCCGGCCGGCGACTGAGTTGGTGCTGCCGGAGTGAAAATGCCAACCGGCTGCGATCTGGTCATAGTTATGGCACTCGCCGCAGGTCTTACGCATCGAAACCGGTCGGGGCTGTTTGTCGGTGACCTTGATGGCGAGGCCGCTCTCGTCGAACAACGAGATCAGATGCGTGATAGCGGCACGACTGCCGTCATGGCCGTCTCCCAGACCTTTGCCCTTCTCAGCCGACCGGACAGTCACCGGCGCCCCGGCCACCAGCACGGCAAACGCCAGCGCCAAGATGGAACGAGTCTTCAAGGGTGTTGCCTGTGTTGAGTGGTTGGCTTGGTGATCCGACCGGCTATCAGACGTGGAAGTCTTCCGGCTTCAAGTCGATCTTTTTGCCGGCAGCGATGGCTTCGTTGACCTTCAGCACCATCACTGCAGTTTCGTAACCGATCTCGCCCGGGCAGTTGAGTTTCTGATTACCTCGAACGGACTCGAAAAAGTTCACCAGATGCGGCTGGTGGAACGGCACCTTCATGGTGATCGGCATGCCGTACAGGGCCGGCTTGGGCGACTCGCGAACATCGACCGCCTCCTCGTCTTCCGCCGCCTCCTTGGCCGCCGGCCGTGCCTCGACCAGATTGATCATTCCCTTCTGGATCCACGGATCCCACTCGGATTCCTCCACCCAGTTCTCGCGATAAAGATCGCCCCGGCCGGAGGCTTCCGAGATCAGGAGCGTCCCCTGGTCACCCATGAACAGCTCGTAGTAGCCGTTACTGCTGTTGGTGGTCAGGGTCTCGTAGGTGGCGCGGACGGTTCCCTGCTTGGTGGCAAACTCGAAGATGGCGATGGCGTTGTCGTACCATTCGTGTTCCTTCCAGTAATCGACGCCGCCGCTGGCCATAACCGAGGTCGGGAGGGCGTTGTCGAGGAACCAGCTGTACACGTCAATCTGGTGGGAGCCGAGATCAACGATCGGGCCGCCACCGAGGCCCTTGTACCAGCGCCAGTTCCGGAACTGAGGCATGTCCTTGAAGCCAAACTTCTCCAGAGTCGCCGCCGGGATGTCTGTGCCCTTCGGCCAGCCAAGGTCTTCGCAGGCCGCCCGGCTCCGGTGCCATTGGCCTGAAATGTTGGTGACTCGGTTGAGGAGGTTGGCCTCCTTGATGATTTTCTCGTAGCAGTAGATATAGCGCGGGTTGCTGCGGCGTTGGTGGCCGATCTGCAAGAGTTTCTCGGCCTGCCGAGCCGCCAACACCATTTTCTTGGCGTCGTCCAGATTGTTGGACATTTCCTTCTCGCAATAGACGTGCAGCCCCTTTTTCAGGCAGGCGATGGCATGCTCGGCATGCCAAAAATCCGGGGTGGCCACCAGCACGGCGTCGAGGTCTGTCTCCTTCTCGAGCATCTCTTTATAATCGACATAGGCCGTGCCTTTGTGGCCGTACCGCTTGTAGGCGTTCAGCGTGCGGGCGACGCGGCGTTGGTTGCCTTTCTCCCAAATGTCACAAACCGCGCGAAACTTAATCCCGGAATTTTTGCCCAGTTTAAGAATCGCATTCATCAGCACCTGCCCCTGTGCACCGGCGCCCAGCAGGGCGACGTTGATGTCATCCTTCTTGCCGCCTGTCTGGCCAAGCGCGTTGTTGGCAAGCATAAGGCCCGCACCGGCGGCCGCCGATGATCGCATGAATTTACGTCTGTCTATCTCGTTGCTCATGTTGTTTTTTGTGAAATAAAATCGCTTTCCAAGTCGACCCCGCGCCATTGGCCAAACTGCATGACCTCCCGGCGACAAGATTCCTCACTGTCCGCGTGAGGCAGAATTATCGCCGCAGTTTTCGGATTCGCCAAGCAATAATCGTCTATTTCGCCCGAATCAAGTACCATGAAGGCGGTTGACAGCGCATCCGCGGCGACCGCGTCGGGTGCCATCGACCAAGCCGCCAGCCGGCCTTCCACCGGACCGGCCTCGGAATCCCTGGGATCGATGATGTGCCGACCCTTCTGCCGGCCCGAGCCGCTGACCGCGCCCCCGGTCAGCTCAAACTTAGCCAAGGTTTCACTTGGTTTGGACGGGTTCCGCAGCCGGATGGGCCAGCCGCTCATTCCTTGCGGCACGGAGACGGACAGCACCGAACTGGCGCCGGCCAACACCAGCGCTTGGCCAAGACTCCATTCCCGGAGAATTTTGGCCACCTTCTCGGCAGTGAAACCCTTGCCAATGCCGCCGAGATCCAGTTGTAACCCCTCCATCAACACCTCCACGCCGAATGATTCGGTGTCCAACTTCAGGTGTCCCATGCCAGTCAACTGCCGGGCGCGCGACACTTCAGCATCGCTTGGCTGACGCACGGTCTTGTCCTCATCCAACCAGCATTCGTACAATGCCCCGACGCTTATGTCGAAGGCGCCATTTGTCTGCTCGAACATCTCCATGGCGCGGCTCAGGCAGTCAAAAACATCCGGCCCCACGTCCACCATCTCGCCGGGGATGGTGCTGTTCAGCCGGGCGATGTCGCTATTCTCGACGAATCGGCTCATTTCCAGCTCGAGCCGGTCCACCTCCGCGAAGGCGGCCTGTGCCCCCTGCCGGGCATAAGTCTCGTCCGCCTCCACGATATACAACTCGAACACGGTAGCCATCGCCTCGTGCGCGAAATGATAAGCATCCGCCATGGAACGCGCATCCGTGTCAACCACCTGTTCCCCCTGAAACTTCATTGCTGTGAGCCTTGAATCGTCGATTCCGCCTCCGCTTTGGTTCGTTCGAACCGGTCCCAAAGGGACTTGGCCACAAACCCGCGCATCTCCACCCCGGGCCGCAATTCCATTTTGATCTCCCTGCCACTTTCGTCAAACAGGTGCATGTAGAGTTCCTTTTGGCCGGGCGGTGGCAGCTCGTACAGTTTCCTCATGAGCGCTTCTTCCATGGGTGGTTGTATCAACACAATCGGAGCGGTCTCGGATTCGTCGGGCACCGCACTGCCGTACTCCACCTGATAGCCACGCAAATACCACGGCAACGGCCAATAGTCGTTGCCAGGGCAAAAGACCTGGACTGGTGTAGTCATGTCTACATCAAGGGCGTTTGCCACCTCTTTCACCCGATCGGCGATCCGGAAGATGTCCGGCCCGGTGTGGGCATACACGTGGGGATTTCGACTGTCGG
>CAJWEP010000263.1 GCA_913030945.1 uncultured Verrucomicrobiota bacterium | reverse complement strand
GGCGTGGTGCGGCTTTTGCTTGGCGCGCTGAAGGTGGAACTCAGGGTCTGGCTGCGGCTTGCACTTGGCTTGACCGATGAACTGGCAGCGCGGCCGTTACTGCGACCGGACTTGGTCAGGGTGCGACCGGACTTGGCCAGGCTGCGGTCGGGCGATGCGGCAATCGCTCCGCTGCTGCGCGTCCGGTTGTAACTGCGGCCAAGCGTCCCCGGGGTCAGTCTGCCGGTGATTTTGCTCCGGTTAGCCACGGATTTGCCGTTTCCGTACTGTTTCAACAGTTTCTGGTCGGCATCCGGTTTGTCCGCCGTGGTGTCTCCGGGTGTCGGGTTTTTTGTGACGGGTGTGCGGCCGCCCGGTTTTTCGCCGGGCGAGTCCGGCGGGGTGGGCACCTCCGGGCGGTAGATCGCCATGGTTTTCCCGTTGGCATCAATCTGACCGACCCGGGCGATGCTCTCGATCTCGAGGTCCAGTTCGCGGATGCGCATTTTCTGCACCGGTTCGCGTGTCTTCTCGGCAATCACGGCCGGGGGAATACCGGCGTTGACGATCGTGGTGTTGTTCTCGGTGACGTAATTGTTCACGACCGTCGTTTCGTTGTGAACGATCGCTACATGGTTGTCCCGCACCCGGTGGCGGTGCAGTCGGCGATGGCGCAAATGCGCATAGTCGCAGTAGGTGAACCAGCCATGACCCAGTCCAAACCCGAAGCTGAACCCGACGTGTGTGCCGCCCCATGTGTACCCGATGCCGTGCACGTAGCTGCAGCCCGGCGGCAGCGGTGCCCAGCCGCAGTACAGGTCGTTGGAACGCCACATCACCCAGGCGGGGCTCCATGTGTAACCGGGCACCCAGTACCAGCCGTGCAGGCTGGAGCGATGCCAGCGCCCATAATGGAACGGCGCCCAGCCCCAGCTGTAATACGAGTGCCAGTACCATCCGACATCACTGTAAATCCACCGACCACCCTGGCGGTACGGCCTCCAACTGACATCGACCGTTGCCACAGTCGGCCGCCACACCCAGCCGTGTGAGCTGTCGTAAATCCAGTCGCCGTACGGGTCGAGTGCGCCGTGGTAGTAGTTGTTAACCACCGGCGGGCTGTCTGCAGGTGGGGGCGGCGCGGGCGGCAGTGTGCTGGCCAACGGCTGTCCCGCTGTCTTGGCCGGCTCCACCGGCGCTCCCTCGTCCTTCTCCCCCCCTTGTACAGCGTCGCCCTGGCGAATCATCAGTGCCACCACGTTTTCGGCGACCCCGATGTCGTTGAGGAAAATGATCGTCTCCGGCGCCATGCGGTGTGTGAGCGGATTTTGTTCAACGTACGCCAGGAGTGCCTCGTCGCCCACGCCGCGCTTGGCCATGTCCACCACGCTGGTCACCTCAGGATGCAACTCCGCCGCGGCGGCTACCGGGGGCAGGGCGGCGATCTGCGGGGCCGGCTCCGGCCTGGCCTCCGCCGGGGCGGGTGGCGCCTCCGGTGCCGGAGGCGCTGCGGCTTCAAACTGTGAAAGGTCGGGCGGTGGGCCCACGGTCGCGGGAGGGTGATTGTAAACGCGCGGGCCCTTCGACTCTCGCTCGCATCCGGCGGCCAATGCCACGGTCAGCATCAGGCTGCCAGCCATCAGGTTATGAATATTTGCCTTCATTATTCCAGACGGTTTGCGCCATAATTGGCTCTTTTAAACAGACTCCAACTGTCAACCGACTATTCACCAATCCTTTACCGGCTTGGGTGCAGTTTAGCACCGGGCTACCGCGACGCAACCCACAAAACCTCCTCCGGTCCTTCCTGCTTGTGTTGGCGCTTGGCCAGGCGGAGAGTCGCCGTGTGCATGCAAATCAGATTCGTGGAGGATTGATTGTCGCGGTGCTGATCATCGGCTGGACCAAAATCTGCGCCGACGAACCAACCATCAAGCCAGAGACAGCGGAGGCACGGCAGGCGCGCTTGTTCAAGAAGTTTGAATCGACATTGACCCACGTGACGTTGACCGGCCAATTCACCATCACCGGGCGGGAGGCGCCGCCTCGCACAGAGTCGTACACCATCCACTCGGTGAGGAAGATGTCGCAGGGCGACCTGTGGGTGTTCACCGCGCGCATCAAGTACGGCAAGCGCGACGTGACACTGCCGATGCCGATTCCGGTCAAGTGGGCCGGCGACACGCCGGTCATCTCGCTCGACAACCTGACTCTCCCCGGGCTGGGCACCTTCAGCGCGCATGTGGTGATCGACGGCGACAAATACGCCGGCACATGGACGCACGGCAAGGTCAACGGTCACATGTTCGGCACCATTGCCCCGGCCAAGCCCAAGCCGGAAACGGCCGCGTCAAAAACGCCAGCCAAGCCGGAGTAATCCACGCGGCACCACATGGAGCCCAAGTCACCCACAAAGTCAAAGCCACGCCCGGTGCGCGTCTGGCTGTTGCGCCTCGCGCTGATGGTGTGCGTGCCGGCGCTGCTACTCGGCATGGCAGAGGGTGTGCTGCGCCTGGCCGGTTACGGGCATCCCACCTCGTTCTTTGTCGCCTCGCCGCATCACGAAGGCGCGCTGATCGAGAACGCAAAGTTCGCATGGCGATTCCTGCCGCCGACGCTCGCCCGCGCGTCGCAGCCGACACTGCTCCGCCGCGAAAAGGCGCCTGGCACCATCCGCGTGTTTGTGTTTGGCGAGTCGGCGGCGGAGGGCGATCCCGAGCCGGCATTCGGCCTGCCTCGCCTGTTGGAGGTGCTGCTCGAGGGCCGGTTTCCGGGTCGCGACTTCGAGGTCGTCAACGCCGCTGTCACCGCCATCAATTCCCACGCCATCCTCCCGATCGCTCGCGAGTGCGTCGGGCTCGACGGCGATTTTTGGGTGCTCTACATCGGGCACAACGAGGTGATGGGGCCGTTCGGCGCCGGGACGGTTTTTGGCCAAAAAACCCCGCCATTGAAGGCTTTAAGGCTCGGATTGAGCCTCAAGCGGCTTCGGCTTGGGCAGTGGATTGCCGGCTTCGGCGGCCCAAGCGGGGACGACGACGGCACGCAGTGGAAGGGTATGGGGATGTTCCTCGACCAGCAGATTCAAGCGGACGATCCGCAACTCGACTGGGTTTACGATGCGTACGAAGAAAACCTCTCGGACATTCTCGCGGCGGGCCGCCGCGCCGGGGTGCATATCGTGATATCCAGCGCTGTGTCGAACCTGCGCGACTCAGCGCCGTTCGCCGGAGACGACGCAGTCGCGCAATTTCAGCAGGCCCGCTCGCTCGAGGCGGAGGGTAAAACAGACGAGGCACGGATCCACTACATTTTGTCGCGCGACCTCGACACGCTGCGTTTTCGTGCCGATACAAAACTGAACGCGATCACCCTGGCGCTTGGCCAGGCGAACGCCGGCAGCGTGACGTTCGTTGATGCCCAGGCCGCGCTCGACGCGCAAAGCCCAAGCGGCATCGCCGGGCGCGAGACATTTTACGAGCACGTGCATTTTACGTTCGAGGGGAACCACCGCTTGGCCAAGCTGTTCGCCGAGGACATCGCGTCGCAACTCGCGACGGACGGCGACAAGCCAGGCGGCCCGTGGTTGACGGCTGAAGAGTGCGCCGGTCGACTGGCGTACACCGACTGGGATCGCGGCGTGGTGCTGGCCAGTGTCATCCGGCGGCTGCAGCAACCGCCGTTCAACCACCGGCACAACAGCGACGAGGCGGTTGGCCAGCTGCGTTCAGAGTCGCAGCGCGTGGCCAAGCGGCTCGACCGCGCGGCGGCGCTGGCGGTTTACGACAACGCGCTGAAGGCGCGGCCGAACGACTGGCGGCTGCTGCAGCGGCGCGGGCTGCTGCTGTCGTCCGCGGGCCGGCACGACAAGGCGACTGAGTCGCTCAAGCGCGCGGTGGAACAGACGCCGTGGAG
>CAJWEP010000262.1 GCA_913030945.1 uncultured Verrucomicrobiota bacterium | reverse complement strand
AATTTAAGTTGAAGGTTTATTGGTTGCAACGCAATACCATGAGTGCGCGTTGGTCTAATCAGCGGGAGTTGTTGTCGAGTTGACTTTCATCGTTGCTTGATTGCCTGTTTAACCCAGCCGGGCAAAGCGGATTATTTGCAAGAGTTGAAGCAGTTGTTCTTGGCTCTGAAGTTGGGCGATGTGATTCAGTTTGTCACGGGGAGCGCCGAGTTTACTCAAATTTATCTGGTGAGTGATGTTGTGGCGTCATTTGTTTCAACTCAAAAAGAGCCCGAAAAACAGGCGAAAAAGTTCAAAAAGGGGGTTGCAATGGAGGTGGGGAGCGAATACGGTGCGCGCCCCCAATTTCGGGGCAGTCTTGGTTTTGCGGGCTAATTCACACCAAACCTCTGCGGAATCATCTGTTTTACGGACATGGTAAAAATTCGATTAAGGCGTTTCGGGAAGAGGAACACACCGATTTACCGCGTTGTGGTGGCGGACAAGCGTTCGCCGCGCGATGGCAGGATTATCGAGGAGATCGGCACGTATGACCCGCTCCTCAAGAACAACAATTTCACCCTGAAACTCGACCGGGTCGATTACTGGCTCGGCGTCGGTGCACAGCCGTCGGACACGGTGGCCTCCTTCATCAAGAAGGCCCGCAAGGGTCCGGTGGAAGCGGCTGCGGAAGAACCGGTGGTTGAAGCCGTCGAGGCTCCGGCAGCACCGGAGCCCGTTTCGGAACCGGAAGCTGCGGTGGCCGAGGAACCCGCCGCCGAGGAACCTGCCGCCGAGGAACCTGCCGCCGAGGAACCTGCCGCCGAGGAACCTGCCGCCGAGGAACCTGCCGCCGAGGAACCTGCCGCCGAGGAACCTGCCGCCGAGGAACCTGCCGCCGAGGAACCTGCCGCCGAGGAACCTGCCGCCGAGGAACCTGCAACGCCTGAAGCGGAGGTGGCTACCGAGGCATCCGCCCCTGAAGAAACCCCCGAACCGGAAACGCCCGCTGCCGACAAGGCCGAGGCACCCAAGGCGGACGACTAGATATCATGCAGGCTTTTTTGGAACAGGTCGTCAAGGGACTGGTCGATCACCCGGACGAGGTGAACATCACCGAGGTCGAGCAGGAACGCGCGACGGTTTACGAGCTGCGCCTCCACCCGACGGATGTCGGGCGGATCATCGGAAAATCGGGCCGGACGGTGAATGCCATCCGCTCCCTGATGCAGGCGGGCAGCGCCAAGGCCGGCAAGTTCACCCGGCTGGAGATTATTGACGAGAAGGACGACGCGGACGAGTGACGCGGCGTCGCCCGGCCAAGGTGGCCGGCGATGTTTTTTGGGGCAGCCATGAAAATTGATGTGCTGACCTTGTTCCCGGGGATGTTCCCGGGGCCGCTGGATGAGAGCATCATCAAGCGGGCGTGCGAATCGGGCCGGCTTCGGCTGGGCATCCACGATCTGCGTGATTTCACGCACGACCGCCACCGCACGGTGGACGACCGGCCGTTTGGCGGCGGGCCGGGGATGCTGATGAAGCCGGAGCCGCTGTTTGAGGCGGTGGAGACGTTGCGCGGCGAGAAGACGCGCGTGATCCTGACCAGCCCGGCGGGGCGGCCGTTCCGGCAGCAGATCGCCCGGGAACTGGCCGCCGAGGAGCACCTGCTGCTGGTTTGCGGCAGCTACGAGGGTTTTGATGAGCGGGTACGCGAGCGCCTTGCCGACGACGAGATTTCGATCGGCGACTACGTGCTGACCAACGGCGCGCTGCCCGCGATGGTGGTGATCGACGCCGTCGCGCGGCTGCTGCCGGGTGTGCTGGGCGATGACGAGAGTTCAGCGGATGAGTCGTTCAGCGACCGGTTGCTGGAGTACCCGCAATACACGCGGCCGGCCGAGTTTCGCGGGATGAGCGTCCCGGAGGTGCTGCTCTCCGGCGACCATGCGGCGATCGAGCAGTGGCGGCGGGAGCAGGCCCGCGAGCGGACCGCGCAGCGGCGGCCCGACCTGCTGGAGTGAGTTTTGCCGGGAGACCGGCGGTGAGAGTGAAACGAAAGAGAGCAAAATGAATCAGGAACTTTTGAACAAGGTTGAATCGGCGCAGCTCCGCAAGGAGCCGCTCAAGTTCAACGTGGGCGACTCCGTGAAGGTGCACACCCGGGTGGTCGAGGGGGACAAGGAGCGCATCCAGGTGTTCGCCGGTCTCGTGATCGGTCGGCGCGGCCACGGCATCAACGAGACTTTCACAGTCCGGCGCATCAGCTACGGCGAGGGCGTCGAGCGGGTGTTCCCGGTGCACTCGCCGCGCATCGAGAAGGTGGTGGTCGACCGCCAGGGCAAGGTCCGCCGGGCCAAGCTCACCTACCTGCGCGAGCGCATCGGCAAAAAGGCTCTCGCTGTGAAGGCCCGGGACACGCGGAGCCAGAAGAATTAGCACTTGGCCAAGCGGCAACTTTCCACGGCGGCGGGGCATTCAGCCTCGCCGTTTTTTTGCGCTTGGCCAAAGCATTTTCAGGTTGACAGGTTATTGGTTGAAAGCTGAGTATCCCGTTAGCGTAATCCTTTATTAAAATGAAAGAAAACAACCACAAAATACTATTGTCGGCTATTCTATTTGTTGGCTTGAGCACTGCATTGAACGCACAACTCAAGAATGGTCTGATCGCCTACTGGCCGCTGGATGAGGTGAAGGGGAGCAAGACACCTGAGTTGATTAACGGCTACGACATGGAGTTGACCAACCTGAGCGCTGAGGATGTGGTTAAAGGGAGGATTGGAAATGCATTTTCTTTCTCCAACGAGAAGCAGACGCTGCTGAGCCGGGTGCACGATGAGGCCGACCAGTTGCCTGCGAACAAGCACGAGTCGCACACGGTTTCCATGTGGTCGAAGGTTGACGGTAATGGTCAGAATGATTTGAGGCTCTTTTCGGAGGCCAACACTGGAGACAGCAATCCGCTATTCAACATCGGGACCGCCAACAATGGGGCCAGTGGATCGATCGATTTTTACATCCGCCAGAGTGGTTGGCCGGGGGTCAACCACATTCACTCCACTGCCGAGCCGTATGATGGGGAATGGCATCACGTGGTGTTTGTGCAGGAAGGGGGCGAGCGCCGGGTGTATGTGGACGGGGAACTGGATGACCTGGTGATTGCGGCCAAGCCGGAGGGAGAATTCAGGGTGAACGACACGACTATTGGGGGGATATTGCGTTCGTCGGCGTCGCACTGGGTGACGGGGTTGATTGACGATGTGGCCATCTGGAATCGGGCACTGAGTGACGACGAGGCAGCCCAACTGCATACGGAGGGTTTGGCGAGCGTGTTCCCGTCCCTCGGCAACGGTCTGATCGCCTACTGGCCTTTGGATGGGGTGCAGGGCAGCAAGACACCGGAACTGGTCAACGGCTACGACATGGAGTTGACCAACCTGAGTGCTGAGGATGTGGTTGAAGGGAGGATTGGAAATGCATTTTCTTTCTCCAACGAGAAGCAGACGCTGCTGAGCCGGGTGCACGATGAGGCCGACCAGTTGCCTGCGAACAAGCACGAGTCGCACACGGTTTCCATGTGGTCGAAGGTTGACGGTAATGGTCAGAATGATTTGAGGCTCTTTTCGGAGGCCAACACTGGAGACAGCAATCCGCTATTCAACATCGGGACCGCCAACAATGGGGCCAGTGGATCGATCGATTTTTACATCCGCCAGAGTGGTTGGCCGGGGGTCAACCACATTCACTCCACTGCCGAGCCGTATGATGGGGAATGGCATCACGTGGTGTTTGTGCAGGAAGGGGGCGAGCGCCGGGTGTATGTGGACGGGGAACTGGATGACCTGGTGATTGCGGCCAAGCCGGAGGGAGAATTCAGGGTGAACGACACGACTATTGGGGGGATATTGCGTTCGTCGGCGTCGCACTGGGTGACGGGGTTGATTGACGATGTGGCCATCTGGAATCGGGCACTGAGTGACGACGAGG
>CAJWEP010000261.1 GCA_913030945.1 uncultured Verrucomicrobiota bacterium | reverse complement strand
TTGATGCTTTCCTTTTTACGGTAGTGTCATATAGGAGGGCCTTAAATCACCCAATCTTCTAGCGCGTACATCATTTACCTCCAGTGCCTTATGGATACATTGAGAAATCGCTTCACCGGAACGTAGTGCGAGAAAAATCCGGACGGATATGCGATATCCAGAAAAGGCGTGCATCCTACATCATAACCCATCCGAGGCCGGGGATGCGGGTGTTTAAGTGTGCCGAATTCTTCAAACCCCGGTCGCGTTCTATCAAGATAGCCCCCCTCAATCGATCTGCCAATGGGCGGCACTTCTGTCCTGCATCAAGAAGCCGTTGTTTGGGGTCATAGGGGCTCCCGAATATTTGACAGGGCATACCGTGCGCTCGGCCAAGCTGGGGGGGTTGCAGTCTTCTGAACAAGGTGGTATATTTCGCCGTACTGTAACGGCGATGCGACATCATGGGCCAAGGCTGAGCGATCACTTTTTTACGCGGCGCGAGTTTCTCTCCCGATGCGGCGTCGGGATGGGCTGCCTGGCGCTTGGATCGATGTTGCCCGGTTCCGCCCGGGCGGCCGTGTCATCGACGCTCTCGGTGAAGCAGCCGCAATTCACTCCCAAGGCCAAGCGGGTCATTCATATTTTTCTCAATGGTGGGCCGTCGCACGTTGATACGTTCGATCCCAAGCCATCGCTGCAAAAGTATGCCGGGAAACTTCTCCCGATGAACAACCTGCGTACGGAACGAAAGACCGGCGCGGCGTTTCCGAGTCCGTACAAATTCAAGCGGCACGGCCAGAGCGGCACGGAAGTCAGTGAGATTTTCCCTCACACAGCGGAATGCGTCGATGACATTGCGGTGATCCGTTCGATGCATGCCGACGTGCCCAATCACGAACCTTCGCTCATGTTGATGAATTGTGGGGAGGCCCGGCTGATCCGGCCCAGCGTGGGCTCGTGGGTGACGTACGGGCTCGGCAGCGAGAACCAGAATCTGCCTGGCTTCATCGTTATGTGCCCCGGTGGCTACCCAATCCAGGAGTCGCAAAACTGGCAGTCCGGTTTTCTTCCCGGCATTTACCAGGGCACACACATCGACACTCGGCACACATCCGTCGAGAAACTCATCCAACACATCAAGAATCGCGGGCTATCACTCTCCGAGCAGCGGCGACAACTCGATTTTATTCAGGCGCTCAATCGTCGGCACGCGGCCAAGCGCCAGAAGGATGCCCAACTGGAGGCGCGTATCCAGTCGTTCGAGTTGGCGTACCGGATGCAGATGCAGGCGAGCGACGCGTTCGATGCCAACCGTGAGCCTAAGCACATTCGCGAGTTGTACGGCGAGGGGACGCAGGCGCGGCAGTTGCTTATAGCGCGGCGTCTGGTTGAGCGCGGTGTCCGGTTTGTGCAGGTGTGGCATGGCTCCGGCCAGCCGTGGGACAATCACGACGACATTGAGGTGAACCACCGCCGCTTGGCCAAGCAGTGCGACCGGGGGATTGGCGCTCTACTCAAGGATCTGAAGCAGCGCGGGATGCTCGATGAGACGTTGGTGCTTTTTGGCGGCGAGTTTGGACGAACGCCGACCGTTGAGTTGCCGACGCCCGGCTCCAACGCCGGCAAAATCAACGGTCGTGATCACAATCACCACGGTTTTAGCATGTGGATGGCCGGTGGTGGCGCCAAGGGTGGAAGCGTTTACGGCGGGACGGATGAGTTTGGATTCCGGGCGGAGGTAAACCGGATGCACGTGCACGACCTGCATGCCACGATGCTGGCGATGCTGGGGTTCGACCACGAGAAATTCACATTCCGCCAGTCTGGCCTGGACTTTCGCTTGACCGGTGTTCAGGGCAAGGTGATTCAAGAGTTGATTGCCTAGCTAATTGCAGGTAGCGACGGCTGTCTCAGCCGTTCGCAATGAACTCGTAACGGCCGGCCTGAAGAGGCAGCCCTGCTTTTTTACTGTGCCTAGCCCCACAACTGGCGGTCGAGCGTCCGGTATTGGAGGGTTTCGGAGAGGTGTTCACTGTTGATGCTGTCGGAGTCGCTCAGGTCGGCGATAGTGCGGCTGACCTTCAATATCCGGTCGTACGCGCGGGCGCTCAGATTCAGTTCGTTCATCGCCATTTGCAGCAGGTTCTTCGGCTCGTCGGCGAGTTGGCAGTACTGTTTGATGTCGCGGGCCTGCATGCGGGCATTGCAGGCAACACGGACTCTGCCGTCGAAGCGCTGCTCCTGAAGCTGCCGTGCGGCAATGACGCGGTCGCGGATGCTGGCCGACGGTTCCCCGTCGCGATTGGCCGTGATTTCCTGAAATTTCACCTGTGGAACCTCGACGTGCAGGTCGATCCGATCGAGCAACGGGCCGCTGATCCGGCCGAGGTAATTTTGAATTTCGCGCGGTGAACTGCTCGATTCGCCCGGCATCTTGCCATCCGGCGTGGGGTTCATGGCTGCGACGAGCATGAACGCTGACGGAAACGTCATCGAGCCGGCGGCACGGGAGATGGTCACACTGCCCTCCTCGAGCGGTTGACGCATGGTTTCGAGCACGTTGCGCTTGAACTCTGGCAGCTCATCGAGGAACAACACGCCGTTGTGCGCCAGTGAGATTTCGCCGGGCGTGGGGTTGATGTTGCCGCCGAGCAGTCCGGCGTCGCTGACGGTGTGGTGCGGCTTGCGGAAGGGTCGCTGCGTAACCAGCGCCTCGCCCGGTTCCAGGTGGCCGACGATGCTGTGGACGCGGGTAACCTCCAGTGCCTCCTCGAGCATCAGCGGCGGCAGGATGCCGGGGAGCCGCTTGGCCAACATCGATTTCCCGGTGCCGGGCGGGCCAATCATCAGCACGTTGTGGCCGCCGGCAGCCGCAATCTCGAGCGCGCGCTTGACCGACTCCTGGCCCTTCACTTCGGCGAAGTCCGGGACGTCGATGTCCCGCGCGGCGAACAGTTTCTCGAGATCGACCTGCTTGGGCTCGATCTTCTCACGGCCCTCGAGGAATGCGGCGGCCTCGCGAAGATTCGCGACGGGGTAAACGTTCAGGCCATCGACGACGGCGGCCTCGGCGGCGTTGTCGCTTGGCACCATAATGCCGTCCATGCCAATCGCGCGCGCCTTGAGGGCGATCGGCAGCACGCCTTTCACGCGCCGTACGGCGCCGGTCAGCGCCAACTCGCCGACCATCATGATGTGTTCAAGTTGCCTCGACTCGAGTTGCTCGCTGGCGGCGAGCATGCCGATTCCGATGGAGAGATCGAAGCTTGGCCCCTCCTTGCGGATGTCGGCCGGGGCGAGGTTGATGGTGATGCGGCCCAGCGGCATCTTGAAGCCGGAGTTGGTGAGGGCGGTGGTAACGCGGTCGCGTGACTCGCGCACGGCGGCGTCCGGCAGGCCGACGATGACGACGAGCGTCTCGCCGTAGCCGTCGTTGACCTCGACCTCGACCGCATGGGCGGTGATTCCCTGTAAGGCGGCGCAATGGACCTTGGCTAACATGGCTTGGTTTACTCCGGTTTGGTTTTGCGGGCGACGCGTCCAGCGAATCGGGCCTTGTCGATGACATTTAACTTGTGGAGTCCGCTGGCGGTTTTTTCCTGTTCATCGAATGCCTCGAGCTTGAACAGGAACTGGCTGCCCTCGGAGCGCAACACTTGGGCGCGACAGGTGACCTCTTGGCCAAGCGGCGTAGGGGCGAGGTGCTCGATTTCCACTCGGGTGCCGACGGTGCTCTCGGTTGGCTCTAGGTGGGGGAGCATCGCCCTGCGGGCGGTGTGCTCCATGAACCAGACCAGCCAGGGCGTTGCCAACACTGCCGGCATGCCGTCCGCGGCGAAGTCGATGATGTGTTTGGCCTCAACGACGAACCGGTTTTCAGTGGCTTGACCAGGCCTGGGGCGGGATTTCATGGCGATGGGTACGTGGCCTCTTGACAGGCGCGGCCCTATCTAAGCCTAAAACCGCTCACTTGGCCAAGCGCTTG
>CAJWEP010000260.1 GCA_913030945.1 uncultured Verrucomicrobiota bacterium | reverse complement strand
TGGTTCCGCCCACAACCACCCATGAAAGCAGTGACCCGTTAACATACTTGCTGGGACTGTAGCTGATCGGATCCCAGTTGCGCAGTGCAACTGCACCAAACTCCAGTTGAAATGCGCTATCTTCGGGATAGCCCAAGCCCATAAAACTAAACAACTGCGCCAAGGCGTAAGACTTAATATCCAAAACCCTGTTGTTGTAGGCACGAGCGTGAAAACGATCGGGCCGTGTGGGATAATTCCATAGGTTGTTCTCACCTGAACTCGATGGAGGGTAGTCGGTCTTTATGGAAGAGGCTGGCGGAATGGAATTAAGAATGTCGAATGCCTTCTCAACTGCCACAACGCCATTGGATCCAAAATAGTTCAGGAAAGATTCGTCGTAGGAGTAGGTGAGCACTGGCGAATTCCATCGATACTCCTCTCCCAGGTTATTCACGAGTGTATGGTTGACGGCTCCCACGCTTCCGTCCGTCAAGGTAAAGGCCTTGGCCACAGTCACTCCAATGAGGAGGATTCCCACCGCCAACACCGTCCTATTTGCAAAATTAGGCATATAATTAACGAATCTTTTTGATCCGGTAAAATTTCATGTTCTCGACCGATTCCAGGGTGATGCCGGCGCGGCCCTCGAGAGCCAACACGGGCTCGCCGACGTTGACCCAGCTGCCGCTGCCCAGCGCGGCGGTGTGCTGCAACTGATACAGCGCGCCGGGCCGGGCGTTCCACTCGAGCCGCTGACCCCTTTCCAGCTTGGCCAAGCTCACGCTCAAACTGTCCGACTTGTCCGACGGGTCGGTTCCCGCGGCAAATTCCTGCCCGTTGGTGGCGCCATCGCCGTCGCTGTCCACGGCCGCGCCTGGCCAAGCGGAGGCGTCTTTGCCGAAATGCTGCCGCTGCCAGTCGTCCGGCAAGCCGTCTGCGTTGTAGTCGCGGCCCCAGGTTTTGCTAAAGCCAAGCGACGATAGTTCCGAGCGCCGTCCGTCCTCGAGTTGATAGGCCACTTGGAAGGCGTACTCGCTTCCCGGACGAAGTCCCGCCCAAACCACGTGGTTGTCAACAAACAGTTTGGGTGTTGTCAGTCCGTCAAAATAAACCTCGTAATGCTTCACATCCAAGCCTTTCACCGCCGGCCAAGAGACGAGCAACTCAGATTCGCTTAACGGGTTCACGAACACCTCGGCAATGGCCGGCAACAAAGCGGGAGCCTTCTCACTGCCATACCGCTGACCCACCACATCAAATCCGGTCTCTCCCAGGTGCGGGGTGGACCAGGCCACAAGGAATTCACCCTTGGTCGATAACGTCAAAGTTGGCTGCATCTGCGCCAATGCCTGGGTGGTGTTGACGCGAACCTCACCCTCCACCAGGCGGCCGGAAGAATTGATGAACCGACCCATGACAGCCTCACGCGACTTGTCCTGACCCAGGCTAGTCCACACCAACATGGCCCCTTGGGGGCCACCCTGCAATTGAGGTGCAAACTGATCCCCTTTCCGGTGGAGGTTGGCAAACACCGGGTCCGATAAAGGCTTGAGATTAAAATCAAAACTCCTCGCACCGATGTCCCATCGATTATTCTTCTGCTCAAGATCAAGCTGCTCCCAGGCCACCACAAGACTTTCTCCGGAGACATTCAGCGTCGGATTGGCACTGATACCGACCGGGGTGACGATCGTCTCTTCTGTCAGCGCCTGGCCTGTAGCAGAGAAAACACGTAAAACCACATCAATTGACCTGTCATCCTGCTGCTGGTCTGAAACCCAGGCAGCCGCGAACCGCTCACCAGGCATGGCGACGACCTGTGCCTTGTGCTGGTTGCCCAGAGTAAACTTGTTAAGCCGGAAAGATTCACTCAACGCCTGACCTTCAGAACCAATGATGCGAGCCGAAACCCCCTTAAAGCTGCCGTCGTCCAGATAATCGGTCCAGGCAAGAACCGCTCTGCCGTTTTTCAAAACCGCCACCGCAGGTTCCACCTGCTCGCCAGACTCAGGGCCGGTAACGAAGCGATCCTCACCAAGGAAAAGACCCTGCGCATTGGTGACACGATAATGCACGCGATGGAATCCGCTCGCACCTCCTTCCCAGGCAAAAATCGCGCCGCCGCTCTTCAATACTCCAACTCGCGGATTCTCCTGGTCACCTGCCAATAGACTGTTGATGCGCACCGGGGCACCGACCGGGTTGCCGGCCACATCCATCCGCAAAGCGCTTATGCCCAAGCCAAACTCATCGGTGGCGTTGTCCTGCCAGACAAGGTAGCCGCCCTCGGACCCCATGGCCACGCGAGTGCCAACCTGGTCGCCAACGAGTTTACCGGTCAGGTCGAACTCGGTGCCCTTGGCCTCGAAACGCCCGTCGGCCTTGGCGGTGGACAGTCCCA
Organism: uncultured Verrucomicrobiota bacterium; assembly: GCA_913030945.1. Taxonomy (GTDB): domain Bacteria; phylum Verrucomicrobiota; class Verrucomicrobiia; order Limisphaerales; family UBA1096; genus UBA1096. Next base: position 1,606 of record CAJWEP010000260.1, on the reverse strand, counting down.
CTGCTGCCAGGCCAAGCGCGCAAGCCAATCGCATTGTCTTTGTCCTATACTTCAAAATCATCATTCAAACAGGGCGCCCTGCCGGGCCTCCCGCAAATCCTTCAACAGGGTCTTGAAGCCCCACTCTTCGTAAAGCTTTTCCAGCCGGGCCGAGTCCTGGAATCCCCTGCGGAGTTCGTCCAGCTCCGGCTCGCCCGGCAAATCCAGTTTCAGTGCCACGAGCGACTGGTTGCGGCGCACGTCCGCCTCGGCGGCGGCCAGCGCCTCGCGCAGTTTGTCCCGGCTGACCTTGGCCAAGTTTCGATAAAGTTCATCCACGGAGCCGAACTCGTTGAGCAGCGATGCCGCAGTCTTGACGCCCACGCCCGGCACGCCGGGGATGTTGTCGACCGTATCGCCCACCAAACTCAGCCAATCGACGATCTGTTCCGGTCGCACACCGGTCTTGGCCACCACCGCTTCAGCATCCATCGGTTTGCCGGATTTGTCGGCCGGATTCCACATCTTCACGCGGTCGTTGATCAGTTGGAAAAAATCCTTGTCCGAGCTGGCGATGGCCACCTCGAACCCCTCCGCCTCCGCGCGCCGGGTCAACTGGCCAATGCGGTCGTCCGCCTCGATGCCATCGTCACAAACGCTCGCCCAGCCCTCGGCCTCGAGGTACTCGACCATCGCGTCAAGCTGCACCTCCATCTCATCCGGCATCGGGTCACGCTGGGCCTTGTAGTCGTCCAGTTCCTCGACGCGCCCCTCGTCAAGACCGCCGTCCCACACCACCACGGAGTGGGTGGGCAACACCTGCGCCTCGAGCTTGGCCAGCATGTTGATGAAGCCGTAGATCGCGTTGGTCGGCTGACCGGTCGGCGACGTGAGCCCACGGATGGCGTAAAACGCCCGGTAGGCGAACGCATGCCCGTCTATGATCAAAAGTCGCATCTGCTTATCAGTTACCGCCAAGGGTTTCCTGGTATCCGCACTAAAGCCGAAAATTGGATAAATTTTTTCAATTAATTTCCGTTTAACTCGTCGATCAATTCCTCGCCTGTTCCAGCGCCGGCGCCTGTGCCGGGATGGAGTTCGGAATGTAGGGCCAGTTGTCCGCGGTATGCACCGGGTTGCCCGCCGGATCGATGATCCGCGGGCTGACAAAAATCATGAGGTTCTTCTTCTCGGTGGCAGAACGTTCGCTGCGGAACAACCGGCCGATGAACGGCATGTCGCCGAGCATCGGGACCTTGTCCTTCACCTTGACGACATTCTCTGCAATCAACCCGCCAAGCACCAGCGTCTGGCCGTCCCAGACATGCACCGACGAGGTGATGTAACGCACACGGATGCTGGGCAATGCCAGCGGTTGCTGCATCGCAGCGGAAACGGTGTTGCCCACGCCGGCGATCACCTGGTTCTGGAACGGGGCATCCTCGTACCCCAGGAACTCGGTGATCTTCGGGATGACTGTGATGTGGATGGTGTACCCGTCAGAGGCCACGTAGGGAATGACATCCAGCGTGGTGCCGAATGGCATCGTGGTGGTCTGGTAATTCTGCTGCGCGGAAATGGCGCCGCCACCCATGCCTCCCAGGAGACCACCCAGCGACGCGCCGGC
>CAJWEP010000259.1 GCA_913030945.1 uncultured Verrucomicrobiota bacterium | reverse complement strand
GTGTTTTTCCGCACCGATCCGAAAAACGCAGTGCAGGGCGGTTTCGAGATCCAGATTCTCGATTCGCACGGCAAGGCCAAGGTGGGTAAGCACGACTGCGGCGCGCTGTACGATGCGCTCGCGCCAAGTTCGAATCCGACCAAGCCGGCCGGCGAGTGGAATCACATGAAACTCACCGTCAACGGCGCTTCGGTGAAAGTGGTGATGAATGGCAAAGAGGTTGTTGATGCTGATCTGGATCAATGGACCACGGCGCGCAAGAATCCTGACGGCACCCGCAACAAGTTCCGCACCGCGCTGAAGGACCTGCCGCGCACCGGTAGCATCGGGTTGCAATACCACGGCCACCCGGTCTGGTTCAAAAACATCGTCCTGAAGCCGCTCTGATTTTCGGTAGCATTGCAGCCACAATAAAGGTCAAGCCGTTCGGTTTGGCCTTTTTGCTGCGAAATTGAGTTGGCTCAGTCATCCCGTCCCGCGAAGGCGAGCAGGATGTGAAGGATGGCGACGAAGACGTTGAACAGGCCTGCGAAGAGCATCAGGGCACCGACGACCGGTTCGTCATATTCCGGGTTGTTCAAAACTTGGCTGGTGGCGTTCACGAGGATGAACACGCCGAAGATGCCGATTGCCCCGGCAATGATCATGCCAAGGAAGCCGATGTTCAGAAACATGTTCAGAACGATGACGCCGATGATGGCGAAGAACATTCCGGTCATCAGCCCACGCGGCGCCGAGAACTGCACCTTGGTCAGCATCACGGCAAACGTGACCCCGGCAAACACAATGGCGGTCAGCACCAAGGCAGCCGGGACGATATCCGGTGCGACGACGCTGGCCATATAAAGTACCGGTGCCAGTATCAGACCTGATACCAAACCGTCGCCGATCAGCGCAAGCGTGCCCATGACCGGGTTGTGGCGACAGGCAATGGCCACGTATGGGATGGCGTTGATGGCGATGATCGCCACGATCCAGCCTGGGATGCTGGCAAAGAACTCTCTCAAGGCGGGCGAGTTCGAGCCGACAAAACCACCGGCAATGGCGGCGACCACGCTCAACGAGAGCAGGGCGTAGGTTTTCTTGATGGCAGCGGAACGGGCCTCGTCGAGTTCCGTCGTGCCGAACAGCCCCTGTGTCACCGGTATATTGTTTTGTAAAGCACTCATATCGGCAATCAACCTGCCAATAGGCGGTATGCATTGCAACTACAAATATCGTTTAGGATTGTAGTTATCTGCAAAGTGATTGATTCGGGCAGTCAAGGCGGATAAATTGGTCAGGCACTCTGCCATCATGAAACTTTCACTATCCGTCCGGATTGCCGAGGAGTTTCACTCCAAGGAAGAGGCCTCGATGCCGCTTGGCGATCTGGCCCGCCTGGCCAAGCGTTGTGGCTACGGGGCGCTCTGCATGCGGGCGTCGCAGGTGGGGGTGCTATCGTCGCCGGAAGCCGTCGAAGCGGTTGCGGACTGCCTGGCCGAAGCCGGTCTGGCCGTGAGCATGGTCACGGGCGACTTCGACACGGTTTATAACAACGACAACGGTCCAAGCGCACTGAAAAACATCACGCCGTATCTCGGCTTGGCCAAGAGGTTGGGTGCACCGCGGATCCGTGTGGCCCTCAAGCGGGAGTTGGACATCGCCCACGCGCAGCGAGCCGCCGACGAGGCCGCCGAGCGTGGCATTCAACTCGTTCACCAATGCCACACGCTAAGTTTGTTCGAGACAGTTGAGAGCATCGAGCGGACGTTGACGGCGATTGACCGACCAAACTTCGGCTTGGTTTACGAACCGGCGAACCTCGAGATTTGCGGACAGGACTACGGCCAAGCGACGATCGAGCGCCTGGAGAAGTGGATTTTCAATGTCTATCTGCAAAACCAGCTGCTCAAGCCGGATGGCGCGTTGACGCTGCCGACGTGGTGCGCTGGCGATGTGTCGTTTGACCTGATCTCGGTGCACACTTTCGGTGGAATTGATTTCGAGTGTGTGTTCGCCGGGTTGAAGGCGGTCGGCTACAACGGGCCGGTCACTGTGCACCAATCCGCACAACCGGGGGAGACGCCGGAGGAGTCGGCGGGCGGTACTGCAGAGTTTTTAAGAACCTTGATTTAAACCAACATGAACTCAATTAATACCATGAGAATCAATCGTCAAATAACTCACGCCGTTGCGTTAATGTTCGCCGTTCAACTTGTGGCCCATGCTGAGCCACTGACACTGGGCAAGGACGGCACCCAGCGCGAGTTGTTCGTCGATGGGCACCTGATCGAAACCTTGACCGGGGGCGTGAGGCAACATCTGCACAAGCCGGAGCCGAGGGAGGTTGTATTCGTTACGGATGCGCCGTGGGAGGGCAACACCAGTGCGTACTACACGATCTTTCGGGACGGCGACTTGTTCCGCATGTACTACCGCGCCTCCCATTGGGACACTGGGTCAAAAAAGGAAACACACCGGGAGTTGACCTGCTACGCCGAGAGCCGGGACGGCATCCACTGGGTGAAGCCGAAGCTTGGGCTGTTCGAGTTCAACGGATCGAAGGATAACAACATCATTGTTGATGGCCTTGGGACGCACTGCTTTGTGGCGTTCAAGGACGGCAATCCCGACTCTCCACCGGAGGCGCGCTACAAGGGCATCGCCCGCGGCCGGCCTGTTGGGAAGAAGGGACTGTACATTTTCGAGTCGCCCGACGGCATTCGCTGGAGGTTGACGCGCAACGAGCCGGTGATCACCGAGGGTGCGTTCGATTCGCAGAACCTCGCCTTTTGGGACGCGCACACGCGGCAGTACCGCGAGTATCACCGCACCTTCGTCAATGGCGTGCGTGCCATAATGACCGGCACGTCGAGCGATTTCATCCACTGGGCCAAGCCGGTGCTGCTCACGTATCAGGAGGGGATTCCCATGCAGCACCTGTACACCAACGCCGTGCAGCCGTACGGGCGGGCGCCGCACCTGCTCATCGGTTTTCCCACGCGCTATTTGCCAGACGAGGGGCAGCGCGTTGAGCCGACGTTGATGACCAGCCGCGATGGATTGCATTTTCACCGTTGGCTCGATCCGGTGGTGCCGGAGTCGGCCCCGAAAGACCGCGGCGGCAACCGAAGCAACTACATGACGTGGGGTCTTGTCGAGATACCCAGCCGGCCCAACCATCTCTCCGTGTATGCCACCGAGGCGTATTACACCGGCCCCGACAGCCGGGTGCGGCGGTTCGAGTATCGGAAGGACGGTTTTGTTTCCATTCGCGCCGGCGGGGATGCGGGCGAACTGGTCACGAACCCTATCTCGCTTGGCAGGTTGGCAGGACGGTTGACGGTGAATTACCAGACCCACAAAAACGGCGCCATCCGGGTGGCTATCGAGGAGCCAAAAGGCCAGTCGATCGCCGGTTACACCTTGGCGTCCTGCAAACCGTTGAAGGGAGATTCGTTGCAGCAACAAGTGGCTTGGAAAGACGGCGGCGACATCAGCCACTTGCGACGGAACCACCCGACTGTGCGGCTGCGGTTTGAGATGAAGAATGCTGACCTGTTCTCACTGCAATTCCAGCCGTGGCTTCGGTAGCCCGGGCTTTTCCACGGGATGCGGCGAAATGGGCTATAATCGAAAGTGCAGATTGTAATTGACTGCATACAATGTTTCGCCTAATGTTAATGGCTAGTAGCGAAAGGGACTAATTATGACATCTGTAGTAGTAATAATAGCGGCATTGGTGGGCTTGGTAGTCATCGTCGGCCTGTGGGTGATGGGCGTTTACAACGGCTTGATCCGCAAGCGGAATGCCAAGGACAATAACTACTCGCAGATCGGCATCCAGTTAACGCGCAAGTACGAGCTGATTCCCAATCTCGTGAAATTGGTCAAGGGCTACATGAAACACGAGCGCACGACGCTGGAGGAAGTCATCCAGGCGCGTAACATGGCGGCGAATGCCAACGCCGCAGTCAGCGCCAACCCAAGCGACCCGGAGGCGATGAAGCAAATGG
>CAJWEP010000258.1 GCA_913030945.1 uncultured Verrucomicrobiota bacterium | reverse complement strand
CAGCAGCAGCAGGGCCGAGTAGCCGAGCAGGATGCGTATCGGCTGGCTGATGCGGCCGGTCAGCACTGACGCGAGGCAGAGCGGCAGCAACATCCCGAGGAAGCCGGCGAAATGGTTCGGGTTGATGAACGTGCCAGAGCCGCGCCCCTTGTATTGGCTCGGCCGGGTGAAGTGCCAGACCTGCTCCGAGCCCACGATCACCTGCACGATGCCGTAGATGGTTATCGCCGCGCCAGTGAACACCAGCACGTACAGCGTCAGTTGCGTCCATTCCGACCTGTGCAAATTGTTCAGCGCCACAAAAAACAGCAGCGCATAGACCAGCAGGCGCAGCACCTCGCGGCGGGCCGTGTACTCGACATCCGCCTGCACGTAGTGAAACAGAGCGTACCCGAGGAAGAGCAGCAGACACCAGCCGACCGGTGGGAAAAGCAGGCGATTGCGGTGTGGCTCAAGCCAAGTGCGGGCCACCCAGAGCAGGCCCGAGGCAGCCACCAGCCATTCCACCACCACGAACTCCAGCGTCCGGACTGCCCCGGTGGCCAATACCGAAAAGACGAGCGCAGCCAGTACCAGCCCAACAATGCCCCTCTCGCAATAGCTGTCCAGCGTCCTCCGGTTCACAATACGGAGGTGGTCTAATGGCTCGACGCCAGTTTGTAAATGGCGAGGATCAATGTTTTTTCCCTGGCAGCGGGAGGTGGGTGGCAAAAAAACGGTCCATCATCGCCTGACAGTAGTCGTTGACCGGCTTGGCGATGTCCATCGTGTGCGGCCAGCCGTCGAGCCGACCGTAGGCGTGGGGAATCTGTAGCCGCTTCAGGTGTTCGGCCAGGCGGTCGGACTGGGCCACCGGCACGGTCTCGTCAATCGTCCCGTGCAGGATGAGCGTCGGTGGATCGGTTTTGTCGAGGTGAAACCGCGGTGACGACTGCTGGTACAACCCCGGCGCCTCCTCGAACGATTTGCCCTGCAGAAAACTTTTCACCGCATCGCTTTCCTTGGCAATCCGGGTGGTCATGTCGTACACGCCATATATGTTGACCACCGCACTCACGCGGCTGCTGACGCCCCTGTGGCCGCTGTCGCCCTCGAGCGCGGGATCGTCCGAGTAACCCAGCATCATCGAGAGGTGCCCGCCCGCTGAGCCGCCGACCACGGCGATTTTCCCGGGATCGATGTTGTATTTTTTGGCATTGGCACGGAGCCAGCGGACGGCGCATTTGCAGTCCTGCACCGCCGCCGGGAACGGCGCCTGGCCGCTCAGCCGGTAGGAGGCCGTGGCGACCACGTACCCCTTTTTGGCGTAGGCTGCCGTGTAGACATGGTAGTCCTGCCGCTTGCCGCTTTTCCACGCGCCACCGTGGATGAAGAGCAGCGCCGGCACCGGGCGGGTGAGATTTGCCGGCCGGTACAAGTCGAGCTGCAGCGGGTGGCCGCCGGCGTTGCCGTACTCGATGTCCTTCTCCAGCACAACACCGTCTGGCAGCGGCACGTCCCGGTCGATGATCTTGAGTTTGCCGATGCCGTAAGCCGCCAGGATTTCCAACTTCGACTTGTAGCCAGGAGGCGGCACGGGGACATCCTGCGACTTGGTTTCCGCTCCGGCAAAAACCGTCCATGCAGCCAAGCCGCAAGTCAGGCTGATCCAACGAAGTCGAGCATTCATAACGGCGGGAGTATAAGCTTTTCCATCGAATAAGGTCACGCCTTTTGCTTGAAACTTGAAAGCTTAAACTCGAGACTCCGGAATTGAATCGGCTGCTGCGCCAACTTTTTCTTGTCACCCTGCTCGCCGCTTGGCCTGGCGCCTGGGCACAGGAGATCGAGTGGCCGGTGGCGCCGGGTCGGACGGTTTGGCTGGCAGCCCGGCATGAGGCTTTCGGGGATGGCCAAGCGGCCTCCGAGCCGATCGACGCCTCGACGGCAGTGAAGCTTGGCCGGGCACTTGAGCGATTGGCGGAGGAGCAGGGCCACTATGGCGAAGGGGTGGTGCTGCGTTTTTTACCGGGCCAATATGAGACGCACGGCATCCGGGTGCGTCCGCGCTGGCACGTGACTGGGGCCGGCATCGGCAGGACGACTCTCAAACTTGTGCCAGGGGCGCGGCATCGGAAAATCAAGTCGGCTTATCACAGCGTGATCAGCGGTGGTTGGGGGCCGCAGTTCGGTGGCGAACCGGGAAAACAGCGCTTGGCCAAGCGCGATTTTGACAACCTGCGGATCGCCGATTTGTCACTCGACTGCAACTGGGCCGGAATGAAAGCGGCGCTCGGGCCGAGCCTAAAAAAAACGGCCGGGATCGATCTACTGACGAAGCAGGCGCGGGTTGAGCGTGTGCGGGCGAGTGGTTATGGGGCGCAGGGTGGAAGGCCGTCGTGGCGTGAGGTGTTCCCAATTCGCGTGATCTCTGCCATGGGCGACGGATCAAAGCTGCCGGGCTACCGCGACTCAATCATCGAAATACACCACTGTATCGTCGAGGGTTACGTCCGGGGACCAAGCGCGGGAACGGCATGGCCGTACTGCACCGGCATCATGGTCAGCCACCGCAGTGCGGACTTGGCCAAAGGCAGAGTCGATGTGCGCGTGCATCACAATGAGGTTCGCGACATCACCAACGGCATCGCGCTGGGCGGGGCGTTTTTGAAGCGGGCGCAGTTTTACGAGAACACGGTGACGAACTGCGGCATCGGCTTCAACTTCGACACCGGCGGCAACCGGGGCGTGGTGATCCGTAACAACCGTTTCACCGACTGCATCGGCGGCGGGAGCGTGAACGACGGGAAGGCGTTCGAGATTCGGGACAACACATTTCGTCTGGTCGCGCCGGGCGAGTCTCGGTTCGCGTGGTGGCACAACGGGCTGCGGCTGCGGGATTACACGCGTGGCATTTTGGTGGAGGGCAACCGTTTTGTTTTTGGCGGCGAAACAAGGCCGATCGCGCGCGGTGTGTTGCTGCACGGTAAGAGCGTTGGCTTGCGGATGTTCAAAAATGAGGCGGGCCAATCGCAACGCGAGATCGATCCGAACCGTTTTCGCAACAACAGCTATTCCGGCTTGCTGCCGAACCTTGCCGGGCCGCAACAGGCTGGCCACGACATGCATCTTGTCGTCGGCGAGCGGGCGATTCACCTGACCGGCGAGGGCGACAGAGTGCAGTTCACTTGGCCTGATGATTGAGCCACGGGTCAGTCGCTGATCGTGCCGTCCGGGAGCGTGGTCTTGTGAAGGATGATGCCTTTGTGGTCGGCTGGGTCGAAGCCGACAGCATTCCGGAGGTTGGCTTGTGTCAGGTTGGCTCCGGCGAGCTTTGTGTTCCGCAGGTCGGCGCCGGTGAAGTTGCACTTGGTCAGGTTTCGGTTTTGCCACTCCACGCCGCGCAGATCCCAGCCCGAGAAGTTGCGTCCGGCCAGGCTCACTTTTGGCGCGCCATCGATGTACAGCTGAATGAGCAACCGCAGTTCAGGCGAGTCGGTTTTCACCGTGCCATCCGGCAGGGTGGTATTGTGGTAGATTGTCGCCGGGTAGTGATGCCACGGGGCGATCGTCGCGCCGGTGAGGTCGGCATCAGTCAGGTTGACGCTGCCGAGCACCGCCTCTGCCAGATTGGCCCCGGTGAGGATGGCGCCGGAGAGGTTCGCTCCATCAAGCTTGGCCAAGGCCAGATCGGTGTTGGTCAGGTTGGCCCCGGAGAGGTCCGCTCCGCGCAGGTCGGCGGCGATGAGGTTGTGATTGGCCAGGCTGGCCTTTGGCAGGGTGACCTGTGAGCGGACGCGAAAATACCGGGGCTCGGCAGCGGCTTGGATGGTGCGGTTGACGGTCTCTGGCTTGGTGCGGAGCCCGCCGGTTTGCGCTTGGCCAAGCGGCTGCCAATGGGTGAGATCGGTCGATATCTCGAGTTGGGTGTCGGGAATGATTTGAACCGAGCCGGGCCGGGTGGCTGGGGCCGTGTGCCACGAAAGTTTCAAGGGTTCAGCCTGCACGACGGTCAGCCGTATGTCGGCCGCCTGG
>CAJWEP010000257.1 GCA_913030945.1 uncultured Verrucomicrobiota bacterium | reverse complement strand
TCAAAAATATCGATGGCAGGAAGGCGGTGGCGGAGTTGCTGGTCAACAAAGGTGGCCGTAAGGGAAAGGAAATAACAAGTGGTCACAAGTAATTAGATTTCAATAATATCGATTTATAAAATCATTTTCGCCCTCATGAGTAGAATAGCATCCAGGGCCTCGTTGGCCTCGAGGCCCAGTTTTGACGCTTAGTTACTCACGGTGGCGATCGTCCACAGGAGAAATACGACTCCTTCTTTGATTTAAGCCAGTCCGCCCCGCTTGGGGCGGTCTTTTTTGTGTATCGACTCAGTCGATGGTCCCATCGGTTTTTTCAATGCTCCATTCGTGAGGCTCCTATGCTAGATTTTTCTCAAGCGTCAAATCGCCAACCTGAAAGGAACACAGGATGCAAGAAGAATGGAACATAAACCGCGCCATTGGCTGGAGCAGCATGGCGCTTGGCGTGGCCACTGGTTTGGTAATGGGATTATGGTCGTTTGACGGGCCAGTGCTGCCGCCCAAGATGCTTGAAGATTACAGTGACGTACACCGGCGTCTGGCCCGGTTGGGGCACATTGCGTTTTTCGGGCTTGGGATACTGAACATCCTGCTCGCCCGCGAGTTCCACGCTCTCGATCTTGGGCAAGGCCAAAAGCGTGTTGCGGCTTGGGCGATGAATTTCGGCAACGTGTTCCTGCCGCTCACCCTGTTTGCCGCCGCGGTGTGGCACCCGCTCAAGTACACCATGCCGCTGCCGGCGACTTCTGTTTTCGTGGCCATGGCGATTGCGGCACTTGGCGCGGTCAAGGCGTGGCGCAGATCGAGCGATGAAACTCGTCCGTGAATCGGAATCGCTGCCGGAGTTGGTCGCCGGCCTGGCCAAGCGCCACGGCGATCGCTGTGCGCTTGCCCAGGCGAGCAACTCCGGCGCAGCCACCCTGTCCTACCGCGAACTTTGGGGGAGCATCCAGCGCGGGGCCATTCGGCTCGTCGACACCGGCTTGGCCAAGGGGGATCGTGTGCTGCTTTGTCTTGAGGCGCGACCCGAGTGGCCGGCGGCGCTGTTCGCCATCATGCACGCGGGGCTGGTCGCCGTACCGGTGGTGCAGGGCATGCCGCCGGAAATGGTGGCCGCCATCGCGACTCACGCCGGAGCGCGCAGCTTGGTAGGAGGGAGGGATGCCCATTCCGAGTTGCCGTCAGTGGGCAGCATCGGGTTTCGTTTCACCGTGGACGAATTGCTGGCCCCCGGTGACCAAGCGCTAAGTGAAGCAGCCTCGACTTGCGGCGACGTGGCCCTTCTGACGTTCACCTCCGGGAGCACGCAGCAGCCCCGGGCGGTGGTGCTGACGCACGGCAACCTGCTGGCGGACCTGGCGGCGTTGCTGGAGGTGCGTGATGCCAAGCCCGGTGATGCGTTTCTCTCGATCCTGCCACCGGCGCACCTGTTTGAGTTCATGGTCGGCCAAATCGGCCCACTGGCCTGTGGGGCCAGGGTGGTCTATCCTGGGACACGCCTGCCCAACCGTCTGGTGGAATCGCTGCGCGAAGATCGCATCACGCACGCCTGTTGCGTCCCGGCGCTGTTGCACTGCCTTTACGACGAACTTCTGGACGAGTTGATCGCGGCCGGGGTGATCGAGCCGGAGCGGCGCGGACAATTGGTCAGCGAAACGGCGCGTCGGCTGCGGGAGGAGATTCGTCCCGGCGTCCTAGCGCAGATCCGCGATGGGGTGCGCACGCGCATCGGCGGCTCGCTACAGACGCTGGCGCTGGGGGGCGCGGCGCTGAATCCCGACTGGCCGCCGGTGCTGCAGGCGATCGGCATCCGGGCCGAGGTGGGTTACGGCCTGACCGAGGCATCGCCGGTCGTGAGCACGGATTACGCTGATGAATGCCCTTCGGGATCGGTCGGGCGACCGCTGCCGACGATCGAGGTGCGAATCGGTGCCGGCGAGGAACTGCTGCTTCGCGGCCCAATGGTGACTCGAGGTTATTACGGTGACGCTGCTGCGACTGGGGAGTCGTTCGCGGATGGTTGGCTGCGAACCGGTGATCGCGGTCGGATCGACGAGAACGGTTTTTTGTTCATCACCGGCCGCATCAAAGAGGCGATGGTGACTGCCGCGGGCGAGACGATTTATCCGGAGGAAATAGAACCATGTTACGCCAGCCCGCTATTCGCGGAATGGTGCGTCGCGCCCAGAGTTGGCGCGGATGGGAACGATCTGCCAACGCTCTTTGTCGTGCCGGCGGAGGGCGTCCAAAACGGCAGTGCGGTGAATAAGGCATTCATTGAATTGAGAAACAACGCACCGCCACGGCTGAGGGCTGAAGGCGTGATTTGTCTCGAGCAGCCTTTGCCTCGCACGCTCACAGGAAAAGTTCGCCGCCGTTTTTTGGCGGGACAATTTAACAACAAGAAAGCCGAATAATGAACGCGACGACAATTGAACAGGAACTACGGCAGGCGCTAACGGAGGCCTGCCAAAAGGAACTGGGCTCCATCGGTCTTGAGACCGACCTTGTGCACGAGTTGGAACTCGACAGCATGGCAAGCCTCCGACTGTTGGCGGTGGTGGAGAAACGGTTCGGCATTCGATTCCCGGATCACTTGCTGGGCGAGTATCGGACGCTACAAAAACTGATCGATTTTATTTCAACCGCACAGGGGAAAGCATCATGAAAATTGGACTGATTGCGATGAGTGGTGTCCGTGTCCGGACGCCGGAGTTGGCCGAGTTGGGCGTCACGCTGCCGCAGTTTGTCAACCGTGGGAAAGTTGTCGCCTCACTGCCAAGCCTTGGCCTGTTGACCGTGGCGGCGCTGACGCCGGACGACGTGGAGGTGGTGTACCGCGAAATCCAGGACGTGAAACCGGAGGACGATCTCGAGATGTTCGATCTCGTCGGCATCTCCTCTTTTTCTGCGCAGATCGATGAGGCGTATGCGTTGGCGGATCGCTATCGCGCTGCCGGAGTGCCGGTTGTGCTGGGTGGTTTGCACGTCACGCTCATGCCGGACGAGGCAGCGCAACACGCTGATGCCGTGGTCATTAACGGCGCGGAAGGGGCTTGGCCAAGCTTGGTCGAGGACGTTCAGCGGGGCGAACTGCAGTCGCGCTACGAGGGACTTCGGTCGGGCGTTTTCAAGGCGCCCAACTACGTCCATCCCCGGTTCGACCTGCTACGTGGCCGGCCGTACAATCGCGTCACGGTACAGACTTCTCGCGGTTGCCCGCTGAATTGCGAGTTTTGCGCCGCCAGTCTGCGGATCACCTCGGCGTTACAGCAAAAGCCACTTGACTGTGTCATCGAGGAAATCAAGGCGGCGGTGAGCGTCACCGAACAGCCGTTCCTCGAGTTGGCAGACGACAACACGTTCATCAACAAGAAATGGGGCAGGGAATTTCTCCAAGCCATCGCGCCGCTTGGGCTGAACTGGTTCACCGAAACCGATGTTTCCGTGGCGGACGACGACGAACTGCTGGACCTGCTCGCAGAGAGCGGCTGCCGCCAAATCCTCATCGGCCTCGAGAGTCCATCGGGAAGTGACCTTGGCCAGGTGGATCCCGGCAACTGGAAGCAAAGTCGCAGCGACCGTTACCTTGAGGCCATCGACAAGATTCAGTCCCGCGGTGTCTCGGTCAACGGCTGCTTCATCCTCGGGCTGGACGGGCACACACCGGAAATTTTCGAGCAGGTCAGCTCGTTCGTCGAGAGCTCCGGTCTGCTGGAAGTTCAACTCACCGTGATGACGCCGTTCCCCGGGACGCCGCTGTATCACCGGCTCCACAGCGAGGGGCGTTTGCTGAAGGAACGCTACTGGGATCGATGCACGCTCTTCGACGTGAACTACAAGCCAAGTGGAATGTCGGTCGAGGAACTGGAGACGGGGCTGCGCTGGTTGTTCGTGCAGACGTACAACGATGAGCAATTCAACAAGCGCAAGCGAAACTACATCGAGATCGTCAAGGCGCGACTGTGACCGCGCTTGGCCTCACGGGCTGACGGCCAGGCGCTCGACCCCCTCCACGCCGCCGATCATCACGC
>CAJWEP010000256.1 GCA_913030945.1 uncultured Verrucomicrobiota bacterium | reverse complement strand
GAGCGATGGACCGAAGGTGTTGTGGCGCAAGAGGGACATCGGCGCAGGGATGAGCGGGGTCGTCGTGGCCAAGGGCCAGGTCGTCCTGTTTCACGAGGTGAACCGGTACGACACGATCGAATGCCTCGACGCCAGGACCGGCAAGCCGCTCTGGAAGAACAACTACGCCTCGAGCTTCGTTCCGGGCTACGGGAGCGCCGCGGGGCCGCGTGCGACCCCGTCGGTTGCCGGGGGCAGGGTGTACACGATGGGCGGGCAGGGCGTCGTGGTTTGCACCGACTTTGCGACCGGAAAAACAGTTTGGAAAGTGGATACGCGGAAATCGTACCGCGCATCCGACGGTTTTTTCGGGATGGCCTGCTCGCCGCTTGTCGAGGGCGGTGCGGTGTTGCTCAATATCGGCGGCGAGGCGGGGGCCGGGATCGTTGCGCTCAACAAAGACAACGGCAAGCTGCTCTGGAAGACGCTCGACGACGAGGCCAGTTACTCGTCCCCGGTGATGGCCACGCTGCAGGGCAAGCGCCGCGCGGTGTTTTTCACCCGCACCGGTTTGGCGGTTGTGGATCCGGAGAACGGCGGAATCGATTTTCAATACCGGTGGCGCGCGCGGATTCACGCCTCGGTGAACGCCGCCGCGCCGCTGGTTGCCGGCGAGCGAATCTTTGTCACGTCCAGTTACAACACCGGAGCGCTCGTGGTGCAGGCGGGCGCCGGCGGCTACAAGACGGTTTGGTCGAACGACACGAGTCTCTCGAGCCAGTACGCGAGTGTGATGCACCGGGATGGTTTCCTGTACGGCACACACGGCCGGGCCGACGTGCCGCCGGTCCCGGCGTTGCGTTGCGTCGAACTAGCCACGGGAAAAGTGCGCTGGAGCGTGGATGGCTTCGGCGACTGCCTGATGCTGCTCTGCGGCGACCGGCTGCTGGCGCTGCTGGAGAGCGGCGAACTGGTGCTTGGCCAAGCAACCCCGGCCGGATGGCGGGAGATCAGCCGCGCCCAGGTCGTTGGCTCCGGCACGCGCAGCCAACCGGCCCTGGCCAACGGCCGGCTTTATGTCCGCGACCGCAACCAGCTCGTTTGTCTCGTGGTGCCGTGAGCCAAGCGCTTGGCCAAGCGCGGGGCGGAGTCAGGCCCAGTCGCCGGCGAGGGAGACCAGTTTTGTAATCTCGGCAGCGGGGCCGGTGACGATGAGGATCGTGCCGGGGTCAAGCTCGGTCTTCGGGGCCGGCCGGATGATGAACGATTCCTGCCCTGGTTTGCGGATGGCCAGGACACGAAGGCCGGTGCGGGCAAACAGGTCGGCCTTGGCCAGGCTCATGCCGGCCAACTCGGTGCCATCGCTGACGGCTACCGCCTCAAAACGCACCGCACCACTCGAGGCCAGCATCCGATCCAGCACCGTGGCGGCGGTTGGGCGTAGTAGCTCCGAGGCCATTCGGCGGCCCCCGATTTTCGCGGGGCAGAGGGTCTCAGCCCCGGCCCGTTGCAGGCGCAGATGATCGGCATCATCGGTCACCACGCTCAGCACCCTGATGGAGGGGTTGGCCTGCATGGCGGTCACCACGACGACCAGATTGTCGCGGTCGGATGCAAGGATGGTCGCCAGGCCCCGGGCTCCACGGATGTTCGCTTTCGCGAGGGCATCGGGGGAATAAGGTTCATCCTCGATCACCTGCACCTCGGGCAGGGCGCTGCGGAACTCGTCAAGGGCCTCGGTGTCGTTGTCGATGCAGACGCAGGTTCGTCTTGTGGCAAATAACTCTGCCGCGATGGTTCGCCCAACTCCTCCGGCACCGCAGATGATGAAATGGCCATGCAGTTCCAAGCCGGCATCCGCCGGTGCACCATCGACTGCGGTGGCCGTGTCTGCCGGTTGCCCTAGCTGTTGTTCAGGCACCGTTTCATGGGCCGGGCTTGCGGGAGACACGGCGATGGCTTGGGAGAGCTGGCTGATGGTCTCCTGGGTGCCGAGCATGATCAGTTCATCATTCTCAAGGAGAAGTGCGTCGTTCGCCGGATTGAAGGTATAGATTTCACCCCGGCGAAATGCCACGATCACCACCCCGTCGATTTCATCCATCGGCAGACTTTCCAAGGTGCGCCCGGCATCTTTTTCTTGGAGGTGAATCCCGGAAATAACCAGGTCCTGTGCGTCATCGTGGCCAAGGATGATCTCGAGGAATTCAACCATGGTCGGCCGGATCAACTCGCTGGCAATCCGAAGCCCGATGAGTTTGGCCGTGTTCACGACGGAGTCCGCCCCGGCATATTGAAGTTGACGATTCGACTGTTCCCTGACGCAACGACTGACGATCCGGACGCTCGGCGAGAGTTGGCGTGCGGTGACGGTTGTTACAAGGTTCGCCCGGTCATCCGACATCACGGACACCACGCCCCGGGCCCGGTCGACTGCTGCAGCTTCGAGTGACTTGACATCGGTCGCGTCCCGGTTAAGGCATGCGATCGTGGGGTGTTTCTGCCGGAGTTCGCGAATCACCTCGTCGTCCAGGTCGATGACGACGCAGTTCACTCCCTCCTTTTGTGCCTGCTCCAAGACCGTGCGCCCGTTGCCGCCGCCGCCGCACAGGATCATGTGGTTGGTAAAACGCTTGATTTGCTTTTGTGCCCGATTGGCTGCGGCAATTTCCTGATACTGGCCCTCGACGAAGAACGAGGTCACTTGAGCGATGACATAGAGGAAAAAGGTAATCCCGATGATCGCAACCAAGGTGGTCAAAGTCCGCGTCCATGGTGTGAAGTCGGCGAACAACTCCTCGCTTGCTTTGTCGTAGCCCTCCTCGCTGGTGTGAGCGTCGGTGCTGCTCTCCCACCGGTAACGACCGTTGGCATCGCGGTAGACGACGCACTGCTCGGTGCCGAGCAGGTCGGTGTAGCCGATGGTGGTCAGGGTGATCGCGGAAAAGTAGAGGCACTCGGTGAACTCCCACTGGTCGTCGGAGAGGCTCCCAAGTTTCTTGCCGTAGCCGGCGTTCATGCCGCACAGGCAACCGGTCACGTAAAACAGTGCGGTGGTACCCAGCAACACCAGTGCTCCCAGCTTGAACGCTGTTCGGCCCCGGTTGGCCAGCGAACCGGTTTGTGACTGGCTCATTTAACTCTCTGAACGAATCCAGACCCTGGCTCCCTCCGGGAAGCTGGCTTTTCGGGCGTTGAGCCGTGTGATGGCTTTTACTGGTCCGTCGGCGCCCGGCACAGTGGCGGTGCCAGAGAGGAGAATGGCCACCTTGCCGTAGAGGTTGAGCGACTCACCCGTTGCAGGGGAGGCGACCTCGCCTCCGCTGAGCCAACGGCGGAATTCCCACTGCGAAAGGTTGAGGTACGGTTCCTGACTCTTGAGCAGGTTCTCCGTGAAACGCCGGCCGGCGGTTTCCCACAAGCCCTTGGCCAAGGCCGGAGATTCCTCCATCGCCTCGTTCATTTCCGTGGAACCCATCCAGAGGGCGGTCACCGTCGTGTCGGCGATCACGTCGGCCGTGCGCGGCACACCGGCCAGCACGGCCATCTCACCGATCACGCTGCCCCGGCCAAGGATGTCCACGACCATGTCCACGATGGAGATCTTCACGCTGCCCCGGGTGATGAGGATCATCCCATCCCCCCGGTCGCCCTGTTCCATGATCATGTCGCCGGGCTGATAGGTGCGCTCGTCGGACAGCTCGATGATCTTGGTGATGTTGTCCTCCGACAAGCCCTTGAGCCAGGTGACCTCGCGCAACACTTCCTCCGGTTCCGGCAGGCGCAGGATCAGCGGGCGATCCATGATGTCCTTCATCCGGCCCTCGACATCGACGATCATCTGGTCGGCCTCGTCCAGTTCGATCGTGCCGGCGGCCTTCAGCTTCTTGACTGTGTTGCGTTCGTGGTTGAGCACCGACCGGGCAGCGTCCTTGGTCTCGATGCCGACAATCAGTTCCGGGTAGTTCTCGCGCATGTCGCGCAGGAAATTCAGGCCGCGCAGGCGGTTCTGCATGATTTCCCCCTTCAGCTGCTTGGCCTTTTCGTCTGCCGCCTCCTTTCCGATATCCCCTTCGGTGTTGGCCACCAGGCTGTCGAC
>CAJWEP010000255.1 GCA_913030945.1 uncultured Verrucomicrobiota bacterium | reverse complement strand
TTATCAGGTGGCTTTGTTTTGTCATTGCTCGTTTGGTTGCACGAAGGTGTCGAACTTGATCACACATGGCTTTGGGCGGGAGCGATCATCTCGGTCGGCATGACAGTGTACGCGGTGTTCACCCGGGCACGATTTGTCGGTTTGTTCTCGCAGGTTTACCTGTTGATGTCTTGTTGGATTATGTTCGAGTTGTGCGTTCGAAGCGACAACGAGCATGCCGTCTTTGCGCTGATCCCGATTGTCACGATGTACCTCATGAACATCGCAGTCCCGATCGCCATCGCGCGCATTGGCCAAGTGCCGGAGATGATCCACTCCTGGGTTGGCTGGATCCAGTTGGCCTACCGTATCATCGCCGCCGCGCTGGGCTTGTTGTGGATCGGCAATTACGTTCCCGATGAGTGGCGGGTGCTGGTGTTCGTCTCGGTGGGCGTGGTGTTTTTCGTCGTGCAATTCCTGAGGCCGGCCCGCGAATGGCAATGGCTGGCGCTGGCTTATGCGGTGATCGGGTACCTCGTCCTCGCCGGCCAGTTCATCGATGACAATGCGTTTTGGCAAAGCCTGGTGGCGATCGTTGCGCTGTTTGGCGTTCAGCAACTGGGGCGGCGTCTCGCGGTTGACGAAAAAGTGCCCGACAGGATCCACCAATGGCTGATCCTTGTCGGCGGCGCGCTGTTGTTCATTTGGCTCTCGATCAAGGTCTCGAATATAGTTTCGGAGATGGAGATGGGGGGGCACGGCGCGCGCACGATCACGTGGTCGTTGCTCGCGGTGGTTTATTTCGGCCTTGGCCTTGGTTTGAAGGAGCGGTGGTACCGCCTGATGGGGTTGGGCACACTGGCGATCGCGCTGGTGTCGCTCGCGCCGATCATCTGGGGGATGTCCACCCCGATGAAGATCGCCAGTTTCTTCGTGATGGGCGGCGTGTTCCTCGGCCTGGGCTTTGTGTACACCCGGTTCAAGGAGCAAATCAAAAATCTGCTCTAAACTAGGCCAGGCGCTTGGTCAGAAGAACGGGTTGACGGTGAGTTGCTCGGCGACGGTGGTGACGGGGCCGTGGCCGGGGCAGAGGAGGGTTTCTGCGGAAAGGCTTAAGATTTCCGACTGCACCTTTTCGCGGGCGAGCTGGTAATGGTCGGGTGCGCCGCCCATTGAGCCGGCGAAGATCGCGTCGCCGACCATCGCGACTTTCGGCGCGAAACCGGGGAAGTTGTCCACCACGTAGGTCGCCCCGTCATCGGCGTGGCCGGGGGTTTCGCGGGAGGTGATCTGCAGGCCGCCCAGCTCGACGATCTGGCCGGGCTGGTTGCGCTGCTCCTCAGGCGCGTTGGGCGAGCTGGAGTTCAGCGCCAAGTCCGGGAATTGTTTGCGGATTGGCGTCATCGCGGCGACATGGTCGTGGTGGGTGTGCGTGATGAACAGGTGCTTCAGAGTGAGCTCGTTTTCCTGTAGCAACGCCAGGATCGGCTCGTCGCTCCAGCCGGTGTCGAACAGAGCGGCCTCGCGGGTGGCGGCGTCCCACACGAGATAGCAGTGCACCTCCATACCCTCGTTGGTGGTGATTTGCCGGACGGTTTTGTTGGCCTCAAGGTCGGCGGCGCGGGGATACCAGCCGCTGATGATCGTGGCGAGCTTGTCAGGATTGAGGTGGAGCAGTTCGCCGATTTTCACCAGGTCGGGCAGCTCGTCGAAAGTGCCGTGCTCCTCGAATCTGACGTAGTTTTCGTCGTTCAGGCCAGCCGCCTCGGCGACTTGCCCGGGGGCCACATCCAGCCCTTTGCGCGCTTTGCCAACGACATCTCCGGCGTGGTCTTCAAGGGTCATCGGACGTGACGCTACTGGAGGCGGGCCGGGGATACAAGCTGCGTTTGGCCAATCGCAGCCGGTCAAAAACGCAGCACCGTGTCGGCGTCATCGATCAGCTTGGCCAAGCCGGCCTCGTCAAGGTGCCGCAGGAGGCCTTCCGATTCTTCCGGTGCCCTGGTGAACAGGCCGCAGGCCGTTTCGCGCAGCAGGTGGATGTAGCGCCGCAGTTCCCCGTCCTCCGCTTGGCCAAGCGCCGTGTCGTTGGCCCGGGCGAAGCAGAGGGTGGGCCGGACTTTGCCCCAGACGCCGATCCCGGCGGCGATGCGGAGCGCCTCCTTGGCCCGGCGGTCTTCCATTGGCAGGCCGTCAATGATGAACAGCGCAGTCACTAAGTTGCTTTACCCGGCGCCTGCTCAGGCATTATTCGATTTTGTGTGAGAGGAACCATTCATACAGCTTGGGATTGTCGTACGACTTGGTCCATGAGTCATGGCCGGCCTCGGGGTAGATGGTGAACTTTGGCTTGCCGCCGCGCCGCTTCAAGGCGTCCACCATACGCTGTGATTCTTCCAGTGAAACGGTTCTGTCCTTGGCACCGTGAAACACCCACACCGGTTTTTTTCCGATTCGGCGGGCATCTGTGCGGTTGCCGCCACCACATATGGGGGCGAAGGCTGCGAAGCGTTTCGGGTTTTGTCCACCAAGAGCCCAAGTGCCGTAGCCGCCCATACTCAGGCCGGTACAGTAGATGCGGGACTCGTCCACGGCGTGCTTGCCGATGAATTCGTCAAGCAGCGCGTCCAGTCCCTCTGCATCCCACCAACTGTTCTTGAGGCACTGTGGGGAGATGACGATAAATGGGAATTTTTTCCCTTTATTGATGAGTTTGGGCGGACCGTGCTTGGTGACCAGATCGAGGTTGTCTCCGCGCTCTCCCGCACCATGCAGGAAAAGCAGCAGCGGAAATTTCTTTTTGCCGTCATACCCATCGGGCAGATATTTGAGGTATTTGTAGGCAAATGTCTTCGTGACCTCCGCGGAGAAACTCTCCTTTGTCTGGTTTAGGTCGGCGGCACCTGCGGTGTTGTGAAAAAGAAAACCGGCGACGAGAGCCATGGCCAGTTTTAACCCGGTTGAATGGAATTCCTTAATGATCATGGGGAGGCAACTCTGACAGAAAACCGGCGCCAGTCCAGCAGAGATAATGCCCGCGGGTCAGTCGGCGTAGTTGGGTCTTGGGCTGAGGCTGTCCGCGCTGATTTCGCCCGGCATGCGCCAGTAGCCCCACCATTGCCAGGGGCGAAGATGCATGGCACCGGTCCACTGCCTCACCCAGCCTTGTTGTTGCCAGCCCGGTTCGGGCCGGGTGGCACGTTCCTGCATCCAGGCGATGTCCGGGTTGCCGGGGCTGGTGGCAACGCCCGAGCCCGCGTGGGGGTCAATGCTTGTTTTTAGCGTGTCGCTGTGCAGCCATTTCTTCCGCTCGGCATGCCCGTCGGCGAACGAGATGGTGCAGCCGTTGTTGTGCCACGAGGCCGGCCAGTCCTGGCGGAAGCGATAGAGGTTCGGCTTGTTGGGCCAGCCGGCCATGTCCACGCGGTAGTTGCCGGCGTTGATGCTTTCGTCGTCCATGTCCATCAGGACGAACCGCTTGGCCGGGTCGCGGAAGTCGGACTGCTGGCGATAAATCTTCCACATTTGATCCCCGAAAAACGGCCAGCCCGACCAGCCGCCGGCATAGATGTTGATGCTGTAGGAGCGGACCCGCTCGGGCCAGCCCTTCTGCTTGGCCAAGCCGTAGTTTTTGTCCTCGGGACAGTGGAACACATCCCGGCTCCTGCCGGCGTACGGGTACAGCACGGAAATCTCCAGCCAATCCTTTGGCGGTATGTTTGGCCCCAGGTACTGCGAGGCGCAGTAGGAGAAATCGGCGGTGGGTTCGTACTTCAGGTTTTCGGGATAAACGAAGCCGGGATAGTACCACGCGCTGGCATAGATGATGTGTTCATCATTGTCGCCGGAGAAATTATGCCATGCGATGAGCAGTTGCCGGTTGTTGTTCAGGCAGGCCGCCGAGGTGCCGGCAGCCTTGGCCTTCGCCAGTGCCGGGAGGAGCAGAGCCGCGAGGATGGCGATGATCGCGATTACCACCAGCAGTTCGATCAGTGTGAATCCTCGCTTCATCTTGGCTCTGAACGAAAGTTCCTCGCAGAGAACATCGCATTTCCAGCTGAACCTCGCAAGTGAATAAAGCCGACATTATCGGAGATCGGAAGAGCACACGTCTGA
>CAJWEP010000254.1 GCA_913030945.1 uncultured Verrucomicrobiota bacterium | reverse complement strand
GCATGCGGTACCGATGATGAGTCTCGACAACACCTACTCGCAGGAGGAGGTGCGCGAGTTCGTTGTCCGCGTGCAAAAGCTCCTGCCCGGCGAGCCGCTCGACTGGGTCGTCGAGCCAAAGGCGGACGGCATCGCGATCAGCCTGCGGTTTGAGAATGGCCTGTTCACCATTGGCGCCACCCGCGGCGACGGCATCGCCGGCGACGACGTCACGGCCAACCTGCGCACCATCCGCACCATCCCGCTCCGTCTCAATGCGCTTGGCCAAGCGGACGCCCCCGAGGTGCTCGAGGTGCGCGGCGAGGTGATCATGACGCGCTCCGGTTTCGAGAAACTCAACCGCGAACGCGAGGCCAACGGCGAGCCGCTCTTCGCCAACCCCCGCAACGCCACCGCCGGGTCGCTCAAGCAGCTAGACTCCGCGCTCGTGGCCAGGCGGCCGCTTGACATCATCCTGTACGGCAGCGGCGAGATCATCGGTAGCCCGGCGATCGACTCGCAATCCGGCCTGCTCGACGCGCTTGGCCGGCTTGGCTTCCGCACGCCGGAGCACACCTGGCACTGCTCCGGCGTCGATGATGTGCTCAGAGCCATCGACGAGCTCGACCGCGTGCGGGGCGACTTCGACTACGACACCGACGGCGCGGTCATCAAGCTGAACCTCTTCGACTTGCGCAAGCGCGTCGGCGCCACCGCCAAGGCGCCGCGTTGGGCCATGGCCTACAAGTACGCGCCCGAGCAGGCGCAGACCCGGCTCAACGCGATCACTGTCCAGGTTGGGCGCACCGGCACGCTCACGCCGGTGGCCGAGCTGGAGCCGGTGTTTCTCGACGGCTCTACCATCAGCCGCGCCACGCTGCACAACGAGGAGGAGATCGGCCGCAAGGACATCCGCGTCGGTGACACGGTTCTCATCGAGAAACGCGGCGACGTCATCCCCGGGGTCATCAGCGTGGTGAAGGAACTGCGGCCGGCCGGCGCCGAGCCGTTCGATATGCAGGGCGCCACCGGCGGCCAATGCCCGGAATGTGGCGGGGCCATTCACAGGGATGAAGAGTTCGTCGCCTGGCGCTGCATCAGCACGGATTGTCCGGCGCAGGCCGCGCAGCGGCTCGAGCATTTTGGCGCGCGCACCGCGCTCGACATCGAGTGCCTCGGCGACATCGTCTCGGACAAACTCGTCGAACGCCAACTCGTCCGCAGCCCGCTCGATCTGTTCGGATTGACCCTCGAGCAACTTGGCCCACTCAACCTTGGCACAGACGACGAGCCGCGGGTGTTCGGGGAGAAAAATGCCACCAAGCTCGTCGAGTCGGTCGAGCGCGCCCGCACGATGGGGCTCGACCGATGGCTGTTTGCGCTGGCTATTCCCGAGTTGGGCCGCACCACCGCCAGTGCGCTGGCCAAATTTCACACGGACATCGCTGCCATCGCGCAGTCGGAACTTTTGCAGGATGTTATTGCGCTGGATAAACTGGGTGAGGAGGTCATTCGCATCAACCCGCGCTCGCGCAAAATCCCGCCCGTATCGGAAACCGACAAGGCCGAACGGGAACAGCGTTACGCGGAATTGGTCGACGAGATCCGTGGGCGGGTCGAGTGCCTGGCCAAGCTGGGCTTTGCCGCGATCACCAAGGAAAACGGCAGCCATCCGCCAAACTACACCACCGAGGTTGGGCCGTCGGTGGCGTGTTCCGTGCTCGACTGGTTCACGTCCGAGACTGGCCGCACCACCCTCGAGTGCTTGACCAAGCTCGGCATTGACCCGCAGGGCGGCAGGCCAAGCGGCGGCGGCGTGTTCGCCGGGAAGATGTTCGTCATCACCGGCACGCTGTCGACGATGAATCGAGACGAGGCCAAGGCGAAGATCGAGGCCAACGGCGGCAAAACCACCGGCAGCGTCAGCAAAAACACCGACTACCTCCTCGCCGGCGAAAAAGCTGGGTCGAAGCTGGCCAAGGCCAAGTCGCTCGAAATTACCATCCTCGACGAAGCCAAGTTTCTCAAGCTGTGCGGGAGATGATTGACGGCGTTGGCGGGCGAAAAAGAAGTGGCGGAGAGAGAGGGATTCGAATCCTTTTTCCGGCTTTTTGGCACTGACTTACCCGAATTGCCTCTATTGGCACTTCGTGTCATCGGCAGGGACCATACGACACAATCATCTGTGACTCAATTGGATAAACGAAAGACTGTCATTTTTCATCCTGATCTTTTTTGGGTCACACGGTGACCTTAAGTGACAAAATATTTGTTTCTTATTGTTTCGGGATTCAGCTCACATCCGGGCCGCCAGATTTGTCAGATGTTGTTTATATTTATCTGACGTAAAGCAAACACACAGCTTTTCGAGCTATCAGGGTTGCCTGAAAAACCGGAACAAAACTCAACTGGCAACTTTCTTCTGTTCAGGTAAAATCCGGCCCGAAAAGGCATAATGAAACACAAACTCATCATCACATTGGCAATGGCGATGGCGTCATCGAATTTCTGTTTTGCGGCAAACGACTACGCCGTGGTCGTCTCGAAGGCGACTTATGCGGACAAGGACTGGAAACCGGTGGTCACCGCGTTGGTGAAAAAGCACGGGGCGAACGTCATCGAATTCGAGGGCAACGTCACCGGCACACTCGGCAAACTGCGCGGGCAGTTTCCTCGTCACACCTGTTTTGTCGCCACGCCGAAGGAGGCGACGGGGGATTTCGTGGCCGCCGTGCATCAGCTCACGCGCGCGCTGGATGAAGATCCGTTCACGGACACATTTTGGGGCGTGCTTACCGGCTACAACGCCGCCAACGCGCTGGCGATTGCCAAGCACTCCAATCCGCTCACAGTGCGCAAGGTGGCGTCGGGCACGGAGATTGCGCTCGAGTTTGTCACCGAAGGGCTGTGGTACGATGAGTTGGTGAAAAACAAATTCGTGCGCAAAAAGGTCGGCAGCAAAGCCGAGCAATTGCGCGGCCCTGATGATACCACTGAGGCGTTCGCCAAAGTGCTGACGGATTATGAGCCGGATTTGTTCATCACCTCCGGTCACGCCACCGAGGGCGGTTGGCAGATTGGGTTTCGTTATCGGAACGGGTTTCTAAAATCCAAGGGCGGCCAGATGTTTGGCGTGGACTCGCGGCGCAAGCGTTTTGAAATCAAGTCCACCAATCCGAAAGTGTATTTGCCCATCGGCAATTGTTTGATGGGCAACATCAACGGGCCCGACGCGATGGCGCTGGCGTGGATGAATGACGTGAGCGTGATGCAAATGATTGGCTACACCAAGCCTACATGGTTCGGCTATCAAGGCTGGGGCTTGCTGGATTATTACGTGGAACAGCCCGGTCGTTACACGATGAACGAGGCGTTCTTCGCCAACCACCACGCGCTCATCCATCGCCTCAGCGATTCCGCCACGCCCGCGCGCGACAAACAAGGATTGCAGTTTGACCGCGATGTTGTCGCGTTTTATGGCGACCCAAAATGGGCCGCCAAACTCGCCCCCGGTAAACTCGCCTACGGCCAAACCCTCACCCGCGAGGGCAACACATTCACTCTAGAAATCACCCCCAACCTCGGCGCCAAAAGTTTTGCCACTGTTAACAGCAACGGCTCTCAACGCGGCGGCCGCCCCTTCGTAGCCTTCCTCCCGCAACGCATCACTCAAGCCGAACTCCTCGAAGGCGGCGACTTCAGCCCCGTCATCACCGACGATTTTATCCTCATCCCTCGCCCAGCAAAGTGTGATCTCAAGCGCGCTTATCGAGTGAAGTTTCGGGCTGATGATCTTGGTTTATGAATGAAATCGAGAAAGCCGCGGCAGATAAACAATGATTAAAATGAAAAGAGTAACGTGGTTATGTTTGTTTTGTTCGGTATCTTTTTGTGTGAGTTTGCTTGCACAAGAAAATGAAGTTCCAAAAACAATTTTCGAAAAAGAGCCAAATAATACAGATGTTCAAGCTAATATTCTAGAACACGGCGGCAAGGCGGGTGAAGAATTGAAAGCTGAAGGGAAGTAAACCAACCCTCTCCACCACTTGAACGCTGACGGGTTTTGGTGAGGAAACGGGGAAAACCGTCGCTTCAAAACACCGCGGTAATATTAACGCC
>CAJWEP010000253.1 GCA_913030945.1 uncultured Verrucomicrobiota bacterium | reverse complement strand
TATGGGCGCTGGGCATCTTCATGGTTGTGATGCTTTTTCAGGTCGGCAAAACAGCTGGCACCACCCAAGCTGAGAAGGTCGATTACAACACCCTGTATGGCTGGATCAAGGACGGCGAGATGGTCAAGGGCTACATCGAGTACCCCCCGCCCAACTCCTCCGCGCTCTGCACCATCACCGGGTTCCGCAACGAGAACGGCAAAAAGATTCCGTTCTCGTTCGAGGACAAACTGATCGAGGGCCGGGAGAAGTTTCTTATAGAAAGCGCCGGATTTCAGCCCCGCGAAAAGAGCACCCTGCTCACGGCGTTCCTCGTGAACCTGCTGCCGATCCTGATTATTTTTCTGCTCATCTGGTTTGTGCTCATTCGGCAAATCCGGAGCGCCGGCCGCGGCGCGATGAACTTTGGCAAGAGCAAGGCCCGCATGCTAAACAAAGAGAAAAACAAGATCACCTTCAAGGACGTGGCCGGTGTCGATGAAGCCTGCGAGGAGGTCTCCGAACTGGTCGACTTCCTCAAGGATCCAAAAAAATTCCAGAAGCTTGGCGGCAAGATTCCCAAGGGCATCCTGATGGTCGGCCCGCCGGGCACCGGCAAGACGCTTCTCGCCAAAGCCATCGCCGGCGAGGCCGAGGCCAGTTTCTTCAGCATCAGCGGCTCGGACTTTGTGGAGATGTTCGTCGGCGTCGGCGCCAGCCGCGTGCGCGACATGTTCGAGCAGGCCCGCAAGAGCACGCCGTGCCTGGTGTTCATCGACGAGATCGACGCCGTGGGACGATCGCGCGGCCACGGGCTGGGCGGCGGCAACGACGAGCGCGAGCAGACCCTCAACGCGCTGCTCGTCGAGATGGACGGCTTCGACACACAGGAGGGCATCATCATTATCGCCGCCACCAACCGGCCGGACGTGCTCGACCCGGCGCTGCTGCGCCCGGGTCGGTTCGACCGGCAGCTCACGGTGAACCTCCCCGACGTCCGGGGCCGCGAGGAGATCCTCAAGGTGCACGCCAAGAAGGTGAAACTGGCCAAGGCGGTCGACCTCAGCATCATTGCCCGGGGGACGCCCGGGTTTTCCGGGGCGGAGCTGGCCAACCTGCTCAACGAGGCCGCGCTGCTGGCGGCGCGCTCCGACAAGAAATCCGTTAATATGCCCGAACTCGAGGAAGCCCGCGACAAGGTGCGCTGGGGCCGCGAGCGCCGCAGCATGGCCATGACTGACGAGGATAAGAAAATCACCGCCTGGCACGAGGCCGGCCACGCTCTGGTCAACGTCCTGCTCGACAAGTGCCATCCCCTGCACAAGGTGACCATCATCCCGCGCGGCCAGGCGCTGGGCGCCACGATGTCCCTGCCCAAGGACGACGTCCTCAACCGCCAAAGCAAGGAAATGCGCGAAACCATAGCGATGACCATGGCTGGCCGGATTGCCGAGGAAATCGTGACCGGCGACGTTTCCACCGGCGCGGCTAGCGACATCCAGCAGGCCACCAACACGGCCCGTGCCATGGTCACCCAGTGGGGCATGAGCGACAAACTCGGCATGGTGCTCTATGGCGACAGCGACGAGTACGTGTTCCTAGGGAAAGAGATTTCACAGAACAAGACTTACAGTGAGCAAACCGCCCAGCAGATCGACACCGAAGTGCGGCGCCTGATCGACGAGGGCTACAAGCTGGCCAAAGGCCTCATTGAAGATAATCGCGACAAGCTCGACCTGATCGCCAACGCACTGCTGGAGTACGAAACTCTCGACGGGAAGCAGGTCGAGGACATCGTCCGTACCGGAAAATTCACCCCCACTGAGCGGCCGCCCGACGTCGATCCCCCCTCTGGGGCCAACGCCGTCACCCCCACGCCGGACGCTTCCAAAAGCGACAAGCCGAAGCTCGACGACGGCCTGGGTGACCCCGCCCCCGCAACCGCCTGATATTTCAGGCGGAAATGCATACCGGTTTTCCAGAAACTCGTTGACTTGTAGTAACTTGGGAAGCTAACGTGCCGCCCCCGGACTGAGCACATGCCCAAGCTGATCGTTTTAACCGATGGAATCGAGCCGACCTCGTTTGAATTGACGAAGGAGGCCACGTCCGTCGGTCGTGTGGATGAAAACGACATCACCCTCCCGCATGAGTCCGTTTCCGGGAGCCATGCCGAGTTGATGTTGCGGGGCGAGGACGTGCACGTCCGCGACCTGGGCTCCACCAACGGCACCTACATCAACGGCAACAAGGTCGCGGAGTCGCCCCTGCAACCGGGCGAGTTGCTCACCTTCGGCGAGGTGGAGCTGAAAATCGACGGCCCCCGGAAGTCCCAGTCCCACGACAAGCATCTCGAGCAGGGCGTTCGGCTTGGCAACCTCGATTCATCCCCCAAGGGGCCGGCGAAAGGGTTCAGCAAAAAATCCGACAAGTCCGGGAAATACTTCGTCATTTTCGGCGTGCTCGTGGCCATCGTGGTGATCGCCGCAGTGGCCATGGCCTGGATGAAATTCAATGGCGGCAGCTGACGCGCTTGGCCAGGCGCAGGATCCCCTTCAACCTTCCTTCAGCCAACGCGCCGCCTTGACCGCAGCATAACTCACAATAATGTCCGCACCGGCGCGACGCAGGGCCAGCAGCGACTCCATCGTCACCCCCCGCTCGTCCACCCAACCGCGCTTGGCCGCCGCCTGCACCATCGAGTACTCGCCGCTCACCGCGTACGCCGCTGTCGGGTAGCCGAACTCCGTTTTCACGCGATACAAAACATCGAGATACGCCAGAGCCGGCTTCACCATCACGATGTCCGCCCCCTCGCGCAAGTCGAGCGCCACCTCACGCAGCGCCTCTTCCGTGTTGGCAGCGTCCATCTGGTAACTGCGCCGGTCGCCGAACTGCGGGGTCGACTCCGCCGCGTCGCGAAACGGCCCGTAGTAGGCCGAAGCAAACTTGGCCGCGTACGACATGATCGGCGTGTCGCCAAAGCCACTCGAGTCGAGCGCCGCGCGAATCGCAGCCACGCGGCCGTCCATCATGTCGCTTGGCGCGACGACATCCGCGCCGGCCTCGGCGTGGCTCACCGCCGTCCGAGCCAGGAGCTTGAGCGACAAATCGTTGTCGATGATCGCCTGCCCGCCGCGCTTCTTCACCAGGCCGCAGTGGCCGTGGCTCATGTATTCGCACAGGCAGACATCGGTCATGACGAGCAGCCCCGGCAGTTCGCGTTTCAACTGGCGCACCGCCCGCTGCACGATGCCGTTCTTGGCATAGGCGCCGCTGGCGCGCTCGTCCTTTTTCGGCGGGATGCCGAACAGAATCACCGCCGGGACGCCGGCCTTTTGCGCTGCCGCCGCCTCGCGCACCGCCTCGTCGATCGACAGCTGAAACACCCCCGGCATCGACGGCACGGCGTTGCGCACCCTGCGGCCGGGCCGCACGAACAGCGGCAGCACCAGTTGATCGGCGTGCAGGCGCGTCTCACGCACCATGCGGCGCAACGCGGCCGAGCCGCGCAGGCGGCGCGGGCGGTAACTGGGAAACTCTCCGGTCACGGGAGACGGCATGCGCAGCATGATAAACAATCTCGCCCGCAAGCCAAGCGCCTGGCCAAGCGGTCAACCGCCAATCTTCGAGACCAGAATCGCGAGCCCGATGATGCCAAAGCAAATAGCGAAGCAGGCGATGAAGCCCCAGAAATCCAGTGCGCTTGGCCGCTGAAACTCGAGCGAGCTACCCGGGAAGAGCTTGCATTCATCAAACCGATCCGGCTGAGCGTAGCTTCGCTCCATCTGTGCGCGGTCGCCGGCCGGATCGGGATCGACCGGTGTTTTCATCTTCACATACAACCGGTCGAGAGCCTCCCTGCGGTTGGGCTTGGTCAACAGGCTGGCGGCGATCATCACGAGAAACGGCACCACCGTGGCGAACGGCAGGTCGAGCGTCTTGATGGCCGCCTTGTTCATCGAGGTTAGGTCGATGCCCAGTTGGTCGATGATCAGCATGTCGAGCCGCATCCGGCCGCTCCCGGCCAATTCACAATCGTACTCGTAAACGACCTCCTCGCCGCCGGGCACTTTTCGGCGATCTATCTCCCGAAGTTTCTCAGTATCAGTCGGCTTGACG
>CAJWEP010000252.1 GCA_913030945.1 uncultured Verrucomicrobiota bacterium | reverse complement strand
GCCAGCTTGGCCGAATACCCGTGAGTAATCTTGCCGACCGCCAGCGTCCGATAACCATGATCGGCGAAGTAATGCGAAACCATCCGACCGTGGAAGAACGTCCTATCCTTCTCCATGGCTTTGCCTTTGGGCTGTTGGTAGATACCGGTGACATGGGGATAGTAACCGGAAAGGAGGGATGCCCGGGACGGCCCGCAGATGGGTCCTTGGCAGTGGGCGTTGACGAACAAGGTGCCACGCTTGGCCAAGCGGTCGATATTCGGGGTGCGAGCCTGCGGATGCCCATCGAGGCAACCGACCCAATCATTCAAATCGTCGATCGCGATGAAGAGCAGGTTGGGCTTGGCCGCCGTTTCCGCCGCCTGGCCAGCCGGCTTGGCCAAAGGGAGGCCAATAACAAACAATACCAGCAAGGGGAACCGTGGGTATTTCATAATTCGTTGTATGTTTCAGTGTGGCTTAAAAATCGCGGAATGGGCCGCGCGGCGCGGCGGCCTGCATTTGCTTTTTCCAGTTCGTAAAACGAGCCTGCACGTTCTTCAAAACCTCCGGCTTTTCCTTGGACAAATCGCGGCGTTCGCCGAGGTCGTGGCGCAGGTCGAAGAGGCCGCTGCCGCGCGAGCTTTCCACCCATTTCCAGTGGTCAACACGGGCGCCCTTGTCGAGTTTGCGCTGCCAAAACATCTCGCTGCGCAGCAATCTTTTTTTGCCCTGCAGCACGGGGAGCATGTCGAAGCCGTCGAGCGCCACGCCCTTGGGCAGAGCAGCACCAGTGGCAGCGCAGAGTGTCGGGACGACTTCCAGCGAGGTGAGGAACGCGTCGCTCGTTGTACCGGCAGGGATTTTCCCGGGCCAGCGCACGATGCACGGCACACGCAGGCCGCCCTCAAACATTTGGCCTTTCCGGCCGCGCAGCGGCGCGTTGTCCGCCGAGCTGCCACCGCCGTTGTCGCTAAAAAACAGGACAATCGTGTTGTCGGCGATCCCGTATTCGTCCAGCAAATCGAGCAGCCTGCCGATGGCGGCGTCCATCGCAGTGACTGAGCCGACGAACTCCAGCCTGCGCGCGGCGCGGTTGGGTACGGTGTATGTTTTACCGTAGCGCGTGCGCCGCTCGGTGCCCACCTGCGCCAGCAACCCAGGATACATAGCCTTGAACCGGTCCGGGGCCTGCGCCCCGCCACGGATCGTGGGGTCGAGGTTGGACGCACCGTGCGGGGCGTTGAACGGCACATAGAGGAAAAAGGGCTCCCGGCGCTTGGTTTTCAAAAAACGAACAGCCTCGCGCTCGAATAGGTCGGTGCAGTAGGTGCCCTTGTCGGCGGTGGTGGGCGAGTTGTTGCGGTACATCGACGGCACGCCGTAACGCTCATGGGTGTAGTAGTCGATGCCGGTGTTGACGAAGCCATAAAACTCATCAAAGCCCCGGGCCAACGGCAGAAACCGCCGGTGCACGCCAAGATCCCATTTGCCAAAGATACCGCTCGTGTAATCGGCCGCCTTCAGCATGCGCGGCAGGAGCACCTCGTGCGTGTCCATGCCGCCGATGCGCTCGAGCGTGGACTCGTACTCGCCCGGCTTGTACCGGTAACCGTAATCGGGCGCCTCGTTGCGGATCATGTCGTAGACACCGTTGCGCTGCGGGTAGCGACCGGTGAGCAGCGCGCCGCGCGACGGCGTGCACGCGGGCCAGGCGACGTAAAAACTGGTGAGCCTGATACCACCCGCGGCGAGTCGGTCGAGGTGCGGCGTCTGCACTTCGCCGGAGCCGAAGCAGCCAAGGTCGCGGTAGCCCTGGTCATCAGAGACGATGAGCAGAACATTCGGCTTGGACAAGGCGTGGGCGCCTACTGTCAGGCACAACGCCAGCGTGATAACAGACTTGCGAACCGTCATTAGCTTGGCTGGCCAACGTTGCGCCACCACAAGCCGGCATTCAAGTGTTCAATGTCACAGCTTTCACAGTGTTTCTGCTAGCCAAGCGGGATGCCTTCGGGAAAACTGCCGTCCTTCCGGGGGAGCTGTCAGCGGCTTGAACATCGTCCAGATCACACCCGGCGCCGGGGGCATGTATTGCGGGAACTGTTTCCGCGACAACGCCCTCGTGGCGCAGCTAAGGCGGATGGGGCACCATGCGCTGATGGTTCCGATGTACCTCCCGCTCACGCTGGACGAGGCGGACCAGAGCGAGGGCACGCCGCTGTTCTTCAGCGTGCTCAACGTCTATCTCGCGCAAAAGTTCAACTGCTTCAAAATAGCGCCGAACTGGCTCCGGCGCATATTCACCACCGGGTGGCTGCTCAACCGACTCGGGAACTTTGCCGGCAAGACCCGGGGCGCGGACGTTGGCGACCTGATGCTCTCGATGATGCGAGGCGAGTCGGGCCACCAGGCGCGCGAACTCGAGCAGCTCATCGCATGGCTCAGGGAACATGAGCAGCCGGATGTTATCTGTCTCTCCAATGCCCTGATTGCCGGCTTGGCCAAGCGGCTCCGCGCGGAACTCGGTGTGCCGGTGGTCTGCCTGCTCGAGGGCGAGGATGCGTTCCTCGACTCGCTGCCCAGCCCGCAGCGCGAGCAGACTTGGGCCGAGCTTCGCGAACGCGTCACCGACATCGACCTGTTCATCGCGCCAACCCGCTATTACGCCGACACCATGGCCCAGCGCGCCGGGATCCCCGCCGCCAAGCTCGAGCATATCAACAATGGTATCAACCTCGACGGCTTCGAACCAAGCAGCCTGCCGGACGATCCGCCGGTGCTGGGCTACTTCGCCCGCATGTGCCCGGAGAAGGGACTCGACTCGCTCATCGACGCGTTCGTCCGCTTGAAGCAAACCGGCCCCGTGCCAGCCCTCAAACTGGCTGTCGGCGGCGGCTGCCAGCCAGGCGACAGGGCCTACGTGAAGAAACAAAAGGGGCGACTCCGTGACGCCGGGCTGCTGGGCGAGGCGACCTTCCTGCCGAACCTAGACCGCGACGCGAAGCTGGCATTCTACCGTGGGCTCACCGTGCTCAGCGTGCCGGCGCTGTACGGCGAGTCGTTTGGGCTCTACGTGGTCGAGGCGATGGCCAGCGGCGTACCGGTAGTCGCACCCGACGATGCCAGCTTCCCGGAACTCATTGAACAAAACCAAGCCGGCACGCTCTGCGCAAAAGGCGATCCTCAGGCCCTCGCCGATGCGATCGGGCAGTTGCTGCTCGACCGCGAGCACTTGGCCAAGTGCGCCGCCGCCGGCCGCCAAGCCGCCGTGCAGACGTTCAACATTGAGCGCATGGCCGGAGCGTTCGTCGCACGCTTGGCCAAGCTGAGCTGACTGTTTTCCAGCTTTGCCGGTCACGAGGCCGGCGGTAAGGTCGGCGGCCGTGAAAAGGTTCCGACCCATCTTGACCGCATTGAGCGCCGCCCTGGCAGGCCTGGCCTTGACTAGCTGCCAGCCAAACGCCTCAACGAACATCGCCACCGCACCACCGGCGGAGGCCAAGCCCATCGAACCCAGCAAGCCCACCGTGACAGAACTCGACGAACCCACCGAGCCAGCCAAGCCCAGGCACACCAATCGCCTGGCCAAGGAACCATCGCCCTACCTGCAGCAGCACCAGCACAACCCGGTCGACTGGTATCCGTGGGGCGAGGAGGCGTTCAAGAAGGCGCGCGACGAGCAGAAGCCGATCCTCTTGAGCATCGGTTACTCGACCTGCCACTGGTGCCACGTGATGGAGCGCGAATCGTTCGAGAACGAGGCCACTGCCAAGGTGATGAACGAGCATTTCGTCTGCATCAAGCTCGACCGCGAGGAACGCCCCGACGTGGACAAAATCTACATGACCTTCGTGCAGGCCACGACCGGCAGCGGCGGCTGGCCACTCAACGTCTGGCTCACGCCCGACCTCAAGCCATTTTACGGCGGCACCTACTTTCCGCCGGTGGCCAAGTTCGGTAAACCAAGTTTCACCGACGTGCTCCGCCAACTCGCCGACGCGTGGAAGACACAGCGCAAGGATATCCTGGCCTCGGCCAATGACATCAGCCAGCGCATCGGCGAAAGCATCGCACTGAAAGCCAAGGCCAACATCAAGCTCGATCCGCTCTGGCTGGATCGGGCGGTCAGCCAGTTCAAGACCCAGTACGATCCGCGCTTCGGCGGCTTCGGCAACGCGCCCAAGTTCCCCAGGCCCAGCTTGCCGTTGATGCTGCTGCGCCACGC
>CAJWEP010000251.1 GCA_913030945.1 uncultured Verrucomicrobiota bacterium | reverse complement strand
GACTCTCACATCGATTTTTATGCCACCCACCCGGCGGCGACCGAACCAAAAGCCACCTTGCCTTTCGAGTTGCGGCCAGCCGACCTGAAGCACATTCGCCGCGCGGTGTTCGCCGTGAAAGGCTGGCACACGGAGACGTTCAGCGCGGCGGTGATGGCGAACTCACCGGAGATTTTTCGCTTCGCGCAACCGGCGGCGGCAAAAGAAGCGGAGAAGATTTTCGGCACCGATGCTGCCATTCAAAAAATCCTCGTGGCGCCGTCGTTGCCGTCCTCGAAAAAGCTGCGGCGCGAAAGCATCGAGATGCTCCGCGGCAAGGGAGTCGATGGGGTGATCGAGTTTCCCGCGGTGCTCTCGGCGGTGATCGATGGCGTGGAAAAAAACCGCAACTACCAACGGTCCGACGTGCTGCAGTTGATTCGCGTGCTCAAGTCGCACGGAATGCTACGGGAGAGACAGATGGAATTGTTCCGCGCCACGAGGTCGCGCGCCGTCCGGAAGGCGTAAGCGTTTGTCTCAGTGAGGGAGCAGCAGCATGCCGGCACCAGCCAGGGCCAGGCCAGCGGCGATCGCCATCATCTTGTAGGCGTTGAACCGATGTCCTTCGCTGCTCTCGAAAAGGATCGTCGTCGAGACGTGCAGGAAAATGCCGATAACGATGGCAAGGCTTTGCCGGTGGTATTGGCCAACCACCTCGATCCCGCTCAACAGCGTGCCCAGCGGGGCCATCGCTGCGAACACCGCCAGCAACCCGTACGCCTTGGCCCTACCCAGCCCGTTGTTGAGCAACATCGACAGGAGCACCATGGCCACCGGGTACTTGTGCAACACGATGCCCAGCAGCAGCGGCTCGACGCCTTGGGAATGGCTATGCGTGTGGCCGTCATGGGTGTGCGCAGCGCCCTCGCCGCCAAGCGGCATGCCCTCGAGGAAGGCGTGGAGACACAGTCCTATCATCAACCCAACCGGCAATCCGCTGTGCCGATGCGTATGCGCATGACCATGCTCGATTCCGCCCGAGAGGTACTCGAGCATGACCTGAATAAAAAAACCAACCAGAACAAACGCGCCGAAATACGCCCCCCGGTCATCGCCGGTGAACACTTCCGGCAACAGGTGCAGCGCCGTGATCGAGAGCAGGTAGGCGCCGCTGAAGGCGATCAGTAGCTTGAGTTTGTTGGGGTCCGACGGTTTGACCCACAGCACCGTGAGTGCCGCTGCCACGACGGATAAGATGAGAAGCGCGTAGATCATTCAAACAGGCGGGCCGGCGTGAGTGCCAAGCGCTTGGCCAAGCGGGTTCTGCATGTGCCTACACATCGGCAAAAGACGGACACGAAAAAGCCGCCGCGAACCTGTCGGGCGCGGCGACTTCAAAGTCGGTTACTTCATCAAGAGCAACGTGCGGGCGCGCTTGATGGCGTTAGCCATACGGCGCTGATAATGTGCCGGCAGCCCAGTGTACTTGCGCGGCAGGATGCGGCCATGGCCGGTCACGAACGTCTGCAGCAACTCGGTGTTGCGGTACTCCAATTTGTCGATGGTGAAATCGATTATGGGCTTCGGGCGTGGCGGGCGCTTTTGGTTCGAGTCCCGTTTTTTTTTGTCCTTCTTCCTTGGCATATTACTTGATCTCGCGATGCACCGTGTGACGACGCAGATTGGGGTTATACTTTTTCATCTCCAGCCGATCGGGCTGGGTTTTCTTGTTGCGTTGACCCATGTAACGGGACACTGGCTTGCCTTCGTCCTTGGCTTCGGTGCATTCGAGTATGACTGTTTCCCTGGGCATAAATTAATCTTTCTTTGACTTGGGTTCGGGAAGTTCCTTATCGATCTTGTCCTTGGCCGATGAGGCCGGCGTGGTGATGGTGCCTAACCGTCCAAGTGAGCGGTTTTGCAGGACGCCGTACTGTTCGAGCTCGGACTGGGCATCCACCCGGAATCGCGTCCACGGAATGGCGTTCAGGCGTGTCTGTGGAATCGGCTTCCCGGTTAACTCGCACGTGCCGTAGGTTTGCTTTTCGATACGCTTGAGGGCCTCTTCGATCTCGTAGATCACGTCCTGGTCAGACGAGAGCAGGCTCAGGTTGAAATCCCTGTCGAAATTGTCGGTGCCGGAGTCGGCCATGTGGACGCCGTAACTTTCCATTTCCTTGGCGGACTCCTTGGCGAGGCCGTTTCGCTGGTTGGTCAACCGGTCGCGAAGGCCAATCAGGAGCTGTTTTTGCTTCGCCCATTTGCCGCTACTCAGCTTGGCCACCTTTCGTCTTTGAGCAGCCCGCTTGGCCGGTGTGGTTGGCAAACCCAAAATAGCCGCCGTGGTCGCCGCTCCGACCTGATGATTGGATCGTGAAGTTGTTTTCTTTTTTACGGGAGCTTTTTTAGCCGGCGCTTTCTTGGCCACGGCCTTTTTCGCGGATGCCTTTTTCACCGCTTTTTTTGCGGTTATTAAAGGTTTTTTTACAACTTTTCGTTTTGCTGCCACGAATTTTAACTGAATAATCGCCTCATTTCATCTGCCTAAAACAGCCAGTTTCGGTCGCTTCCGGCATAGCGAGGCGCGGAAACTTATCAAAAAACTTCCAGAACACCACAAAAAATTTATGTTTTTTTATCTTATTTTGTGAGCAATTTCCTTGGTTTTGCCATTTCGGCTTGTCCCATCGCGGGCGACAGGTTTGCAGCCCTGATGGCAGCCAACCAACGGATCCCGCCGGCATAACAGCTTGGCCGAGTGCCCTTAGTTTAAGACTGCGCCGCGGCGGATGTAGGTGGGCTGGTCGAGGTCCTCACCCTTGTGGATGGTCGGCTCACTTTTCTCGAACCGGCCCTTGGAGACGATCTCCAGCGGCAACAATTCCTGTACAATTTTCCGGCGCTTCGTTCGGTTCGATTCCTCCTTGGCTGCTACCCGGATCAAGTCTTCCCGGCATTCTTGAGTCAAGGCATCGGCTGTCGGAGCCGGTGGGGTATAGGCAAAACCGCTGCGATTTTTTCCGTTGGTTTCCTTCCCCAAGTCAAGATAACTGCCGGTGTCCGGCACGGTGAATGAATCGGAATAGCCCAAGTCGGACGCCTGCCCGGTTGGATCTGGCTTGGGCGGGGTACTTTCCTGATCCAACCCGGCCAGTTTACCGGCGTGCGCGATGACGACGGTCAGTTGGAGTGCTTCCTCGCGCCCTTGGCCGGAAACCCCGACAACCAACTTGGCCGAGGATGAGTAGTTGCTGATTGCCTCGGTAACGACATTCATCTCCGCCATAGTCACGTCCGCACCCGAGAGGTGCACCAAGAGTGAACTGGCCTGCTTCAATGTCTCACCGCCCCGGGCTGCCGGGTGTGCCAGAAGCATCCGCCCTGCATCATCCGCCCGATTCTCCCCACTGGCTTCGACATGCACAACCGAACCGAGACTGTGCCGGCCACGCACTGAAGCCTGCAGGTCTGCAAAGGAAACATTCAGCATTCCCGGCTCGAGCAACATTCGGCTCACGCCCAGCACGGCCTCGCACAGGTGGCGGTTGGCAATTTCCAGCGCCTGGTGCAGCGCGATGTCGTCACCCTCCATGAGGATGACGTCCTGGTTGGGAAAATGAAAAACCGCATCGGCCACCTGCTTGAGATCCCGCAGACCGCCGGTAGCCTGGTTGCAACGCTGGATGCCTTCACAGTCGAACGGGGTAGCCGCCACTCCCACCACCAACGCCCCTGCCTCCTTGGCCAAGTTCGCCAAAAACGGCGCGACTCCTGTGCCGGTGCCGCCCCCCATCCCGGCAACGACAAAGACCAGGTCAGTGCCCCGGACAATCTCGGCCAACTCATTGCTGTCGGACTCGACGGCGGCTCGGGCCAGCGCCGAGTCGCCCCCGGTGCCCAGGCCGCACGGTATCGCTTGGCCAAGCAGGAACGTCCGTGACTGGTGGCAGCGGGAGAGGCTGCGGTTGTCGGTATCCAGTGAATGCGCCTTGAGCCCCTCGGGGGCGATCATGGCCAGGGTCTCGACCAGTTTCACGCCAGTCTCGCCCAAACCGATCAGGCAGATGGTTGGATTGGCGCCCGCTGTCTGTTCGTCTGAAGTGCTCATAACTTGTCCTCCTGCATCAACGGCCAAACAACGCGGCGACCTGTCGCCGGATGACCCGGCCGATGCCTCCCCGGCGCGGCGTGGCTTGTGACTGGAAGGCCCCAAACTTGATCAACCCCACCGGTGTGGCGAACTCCGGCTCGTCCAGCGCGTTCTTTACACCGCTCACAGTGCTGGCCCGGCCGATGGAAACCGGCAGCTTGAACACATCCCGCGCCAGTCGTGTG
>CAJWEP010000250.1 GCA_913030945.1 uncultured Verrucomicrobiota bacterium | reverse complement strand
CAACCAGTGACGAGTAGTCGTCCTTACCGCCTTTGTTGGTATGGAAGACGTCGTGGATGTTGCCGGTGAGGATCAGCGCCCGCGACTGGCCGGCGTTGAGTACCCGACCAGCCGTGCGAAGGAAGTTGTTGCCGCTTGCCATGTTGGTTTTATGATTAACGGGTTGGACTCAAATTAACGTGTTCATCGCGCTGTTGCAACACCTCGGGGTTGTAGACGACCTGCCGGATTTCGTGCCGGATGTCCGCAAACATTTCATAGTCGGGCCGCTCATCGGAGCGAAACACAGGTGCCGGTTTGTCGTAAACCACGGTGGCGCCGGGACTGCGTTGGTGGCCATCAACCTTCCAGTCCCAGTACTGTGACAGTCCAACCAAACGATCACCAACACGGATGGCCTCGTTGAGTTCATGGGTCACAATGATCAGCGTGTACGGCGGCTTTTTGCCTTCGGCCATGGCCTCCTTGTTCTCCTCGTAAAACTGTAGAAGCATCTCCTGCAACTCCTCCCGCGTCGCCTCATCCAGCGCGCCGAACGGCTCGTCAAGCAGGATGATCTCCGGCTCCATGATCAACGCCTGGGCAATCGCCACCCGCTGCTGCATGCCCCCGGACATCTGGCTTGGGTACAGGTGCATCGCTTGGCCAAGCCCAACTTTATCGAGAAAGACCGCCGCCCGATCCCTGAACTCCTTTTGCTTCTTGGCCCAACCCGACCAGTTAAACCAACGAAACATCGTTGTTGTCTGATCCAGTTTTAGACCAAGCGCGACGTTGTCCAGTGCGGTTAAAAAAGGATAAAGCGAATATTTCTGGTAAACGATGCCTCGGTCGCGCCCTGGGCGGTCGGCGTTGGCCAATCGCCCATTTTGCAGAGTCAAAATCTCCCCCTCCTGCGGCAAATCCGTGCCAAGGATGGCCCGGAGCAGCGTTGACTTGCCGCAGCCGCTTGGCCCGACCAAGGCCACAAACTGCCCGGCATCCACCTTCAGGTTCAGGTCGAACAACACCTTGTTGTCGCCGAACCAGTGGCTGACTTCCCGGCAATGCAGCCCGAAATTGTGTTGTTCAACCGCAGTCATTTCGAATCACGCTGGTACCATGGGCAAAGCTTGGCCTGCAAAAACCGCAAACAGTAGTCGAGTGCAAAGCCGAAGAACGCCAACATTACAAGGTACGGGTAAACCACGTTCATGTTGGTTAGCTTGAATTGCAGGCGAATCCGGTAACCGAAACCAACGTCGCCCACGACCATCTCGGCAGCAATGAGAAACACTATTGCCGGCCCGATGGCCAAGCGCACTGCGTCGATGAACTTGGGCAAAACCTGCTTG
Organism: uncultured Verrucomicrobiota bacterium; assembly: GCA_913030945.1. Classification (GTDB taxonomy): domain Bacteria; phylum Verrucomicrobiota; class Verrucomicrobiia; order Limisphaerales; family UBA1096; genus UBA1096. Next base: position 3,131 of record CAJWEP010000250.1, on the reverse strand, counting down.
AACACCACCTCGGTCGCCACCTCGAAATGGGACGCACCCAGCGTGTAGGCCTTGTCGAGCATCTCGGAGGGCAGATCCTTGATGGCCAGATAAACCGTCACTGCCAAGGCGGGAATGATGCCAAACGCAATCATGGCGACGTACATCTCCATACCGGTTCCGAAGAAAACAAAATACACCGCAAGCGCTGCCGTTTGCGGCACCTTGGCCAAAAGCGATATGGGAGGCTGCAAAAATGCCTCAATCGGAGTGATGCATCCCATCATCATACCAATCGTAAACCCGAAAACAACACCCAAGCCAAGCCCGAAAAATAACCGGCGCCCGGTCGCGATCGAGTCCTCCACGATCCACCGCTCCTCTTTTTGGTCCGGCTGGATGAACTTTTCCACGCCCTTGTACATCTGACTCCAACTGGGAATCGTTGTGTCGTCCGGGTTGACCTGGTGCTGCCGGTGCGAAACCCAGGTGTACCCCACCAAAAGAAGCAGCATCGACAGGCACCCCAGAATTACCGCCCAAGACCGGGTTATGGGACGGCGAATCATTTACCGACGGGTACAACTAATCGCAAACGCGTTATTTGGCTGGCCCCTGTTTAACCTTTTCAATAAATGTCGGGTCAAAACGGACCGCAGCATCCGCGGCTTTGGCTGCATCGCCGTAACCAATGGAAGGTGCCTTATCCACAATACCATGGGACGCACAAAACGACACCACCGTGTCCATGATCTTAGGCAAATCGGCTCCGGTCAGGACAGCCAACCCTTTGTCCGGAGTGCCATAGAACTTGGTTTGCTCAACCACCTTCTCCATTTGTTCCAGGCCCAGGTTGGAGAACTTTTCGCCGATGGCAATCAGCGTATCATTTCGCTTGGCGGAATCGGCCAATGCCTTGTTAACCTCGTAGTAGGCCTCAATCACGGCACAGGCAAACGCCTCCCCGCCTTCCTTCTCCAAACTCGCCTTGGCCACCACCACAGAATCAATGATCTCGTTGGGAATCTTGGTTGAATCAAACAGGACACGAACATCTTTGCGTTTACCCAGCGTTTCCATCACGAACGGATTCCAGACAACGATCGCCTGCTGCGCCGCCTGCTTTTGCTGCATGGCAAGCGCAGCCGCCCCGGGATCCATGTTCGCAAATTCGTAGTCCCCTTCCTTCTGGCCCAGCAACTCCAGATTTCGGACAAAACAGTACTCCGATACGGACTTCTCCAGCCCAAAAACCTTTTTATCCTTCAAATCCTCAACCGACTTGATGTCAGCAGTGACCAAACAAGCATCAGCACCATCACTGGTCGAGGTAGGCAGTACCATCACGCCCGGTCGGCCGGTTGCCGGGCTTAATATGTCCATGTTGGTGATGCAAACCGCATCGCATTGGCCGGCACCATACATGGCAAGACAAGGATCGTACTCGGCCTCCTTCAACTCGATATCGACACCCCACTTCTCTTCTACCGGACCAAGCTCTCCCTTCTTGCCATTGATGATGCCTGTGACATCAGCAACACCGAACACACTCCAAGAGGGATACTCGCTCCAGGCCAGCGAAAAGCTTGGAACTGTTTTTGTGTCGTCCTGATTGCCACTGCAACCGTTCAGGGTGATTAACGCGGCGCAAACGAAAGCGACCGCCCATCTAGTTTTTTTGTTTGTATTTTTCATTATCTTTTTAATAAACATTCTAAACCCAAAAAAGGCCCCCAACATTAGGGAGCCTTGTGTAAATTATTCCGGCAGAATACTGTCACTGCTTGTTTTTTCGACTTGCTCCGGCTCACTTGCCGCAGTTTCCGCGCCTTCTGTTCCCTCGGCTACGCCCAGCAATGCGTCGAACTCATCGGTGGCTGTATTGCTCCGGGCGTAATCGAGGAACTGCGCCTCCTGCGCCTTGCTGTCCGTCCCAGCCATCTCCCGCGAAACCCGCGCCTCGGCCCGCATCTCATGTCGCAGGTCACGCATATTCTGTAGTTCCTTGGCCATACCATCCTTGGAAATACCGTTGATCATGTCGGCCAGTTCGGTTTCCTCCTTGGATGTGATCACATCGGCCACGGCGTCAGCCGCCTCACTCTTGAGTTTCTCGATGTCGCGCTGCAACTGTTGCAGGTTAATCTTGTGGTTGGCGATGCTGCCGTCGTACTCACTAATATCATTCTCGAGGTCCTTGATGTGATCCTGCTTCTCGGTCAACGTGGCAGCGAAGTCGTTGTAGGCGGTGAGACATTTCTTGTAGTCGGGGTCGGCGTGGAGTTCCTCCTTGGTTTTGCCCTCACCCTGCAGCTTGGCCACGGCCTGCTTGGCCATGGCCAAGGCCCCGGCCTTGAGGTTTTCCAACTTCTGCACCTCCTCGGTCAATGACTTGACCTTGGCCATCTTTTTCTCCTGCTGGGCTATGAGCGTGGCCACGGCCTGCTTGTAGGTGTGGATCTGGTTAACCTTGCCTTTGATGATGTCGTCAAATTTGGCCCGCATCACGTGAGGATCGGTGTCCAATCCACGACGAGCCTGATCTATCTGCCCGGTTATCTTGTACCAGACTGCCTTGAACCATCTACCTATTGCTCCGAACATAACGTTTTATTTATGGTTATTGATTCCAGATAAATTTTGTACTCGCCCGCCAGTTAACAGTGAATCGACGCGCTGTTCAACCTTTTTCGCCACCTCCAGGCTTTGGTCCAGTTCGCCCCGCAGGCGCTGCAATCGGGCGTCTCCGTCGCTCCGGCTGGTGATGCCCTGCACAGAGGCCAGGGTCCGACTCATGTGCTCGACGGTCTGGACCACGTCGCCGACCAGTTTTTCGCGCTGTTCGAGGATCGGTTTCCGGGCCGTCTCGGAGGCCAGGCTCTCGGCGGTCTTCCACAGTTGCAGCGTTTTCTCGAGTGAGCTCACGCACTGCTGGAACAGCTCCTCCGAGCGCTGCTGGATGTCCTCGATCATCGCCCGGTTCAGGTCGGGAGCGATCTTGTCGAGTTGCCGGAACGCCTGCCGCAGGGATCGCAAATCTTGCATCGCAGTCTCGGTGCGTTCGTCGCCGTCCATCGTCAGGCGATGGTGGAAATGCTCGAGCGCCTTCCGTTTGTCGAGCTTGGCCTTGCTGCGTGATGCCTCGACGAGCT
>CAJWEP010000249.1 GCA_913030945.1 uncultured Verrucomicrobiota bacterium | reverse complement strand
CTTTTGCAAAATTTGAAATATCAAGAATAAGATTATGGCTAAAGGTAAAGTTTCTCGTTTTTTCGATCAAAAAGGTTACGGTTTCATTGAACCCGAAGGCGGTGGCAAGGACTTGTTCTGCCACATAAATGAAGTTGAAGGTGGCCAACTCCAGGAGGGGGACACCGTTGAGTATGAGGAAACCGAGGGTCGCAAGGGAATGCAGGCCTCCGGCGTGAAGGTTGTTTAAAGCCTGCGGACTTTTGCAAAATTTGAAATATCAAAACTGGAAGAAGTCCTGACTTTTAATTCCAGTGGCAAAAGGCGGCGAGGAAATCGAGGTTGTCGGGGTTGTGAGTCAGGTCCTCCCGGGAACTATGTTCCGAGTCAAACTAGAGAATGACCATGAAGTGCTGGCACACATCGCCGGCAAGATGCGAAAGCGCCGCTGGATTCGGCTCGCAGTCGGCGACAAGGTGAAGATGGAAATGTCACCGTACGACCTCGACAAGGCTCGAATCATCTGGCGTCTCAACGACTAGTCCGCCAACAAGATTACCAATTCAGGCCAGACCTTAACCGGGTCTGGCTTTTTTTGTGGCGCTTGGCCAAGGGGCGCCAAGGCGAAGCTACGCGAGGTACGGGATCGTCAGCGGTCCCTGCGGCAGCACCGCGACACGGGCATTCGAGCCAAGGGCATCAAGCCGCCGCGCCACCTCGGCACTGATATCGGGGCAGGGTGCCAAGTGACAGGCACGGAGCGTTTTCTCGTCGATCAAACTATGGACTAGCACCTCGGCTTTGCGCTGCACGAGCGCTTGGGTTTGCGCCTGCCATTGTTCAGGTCGAATAAAGCCGGGCGTCGAAAGCATGATCAGGATTTGCTCAATCGAGTCGGCACTGCGCAACAGGTCATCGATCGGACTGCCACTGGGAACTCCTTCGCGGCATTCGGCGGCGAGGATCAGCGTGCCTCCTTTTTTCACCACACGGGCGCCGGCGCTCATGCCCTTGACGCCCTGGTACAAATTGAGATCAAGCGGGTAACCGCTGTTAGTAGTTACGACGATGTCAAATGGCGCATCGACGCGCTGCATGGCCGAGTTTTTGACGAACGCGCAACCGGCCTTGTGCGCCTCGATGATGTCTCCAGCGAATACATTGGTGATGTCGCGCTGCTCGTTAAGGGTGACATTGAGCACAAAACTCGGGCCGGCCTTGAGGGCGATGTCTCGCAATTCCTCCCAGAGCGGATTGCCCTCGGTGATGCCGAAGGTCGCCTGCGGGTCGCCGATGTTTTTCTCGCCATGATTGCTCATTACCGTTTCCAGCCCGGCGCAACCGGGCATGATGCCCTTCACGCCGCCGCTGAACCCGGCAAAAAAATGTGGCTCGATGAACCCGGTGATGATCCGCAGATCGGCCTCAATGATGTGCCTGTTCAACAGGGCAGGGGTGCCGTCCGCAGTGGTGCCGACCTGGACGAGTGCCTCGGGGTTTTCCGGTTCGTGGTTGAGCACGCGAAAGTTGGCGACCACTTCTGGCGTGAGTATTTTCTCCAACTCCGCCCGCGTGTTTGGGCGGTGCGTGCCGAGTTGGTTGAGCAGTGTGATGTTGTCGTTTGGCCCGCCGAGATGCTCGAGCAGCCAGGGGATGATCCGGTCGTTCGGCGTGGCCCGGGTGATATCGGTGAAGGCAATGCAAACCTTGGTGTCCGGCGAGATGCGTTCGAGTAACGGCTGGCTGCCAATGGGGTTTTGCAGCGCGTCGAGCACGGCAGTCTTCTCCTCGGCCAGGCCGTCGATGTGCGTCGGCTTGATGACCGTCGTGCGATTGTCGGGAACCTCGATGGGAAGATGGCCGGAGCCGTATGCCAGGTTGACTTTCATCCAGAACGAGGCGGCAGAGTAACGCCGCCCGATCACCAAGCCAAGCGCCTGGCCAAGCGTGTTAGTTCCACGAGAGGTCGTCCGGGCCGTCAGCCAGCAGTCGGTGCTGCCAGTCCAGGCCGCGAAGGATCTCGCGCCATGCCGTCTCCTCGGGATTGCTGAAGACCAGTTCCGACGTGGCTTTGCAGACCAGCCACGCCTTGCGCGCCAGCTCGCTCTCGAGTTGGCCGGCCCCCCAGCCGGAGTAGCCGAGGAAAACCTCAATCTTGTGGTCGGGGTTGACCGAGTTGGCGAGGTCGCTCAGGTCGCTTGGATCCTGCACCAGCGAGAGGTTGTTCATCACGTTTCCCTGGAACATGAACGCATCGCTGTGGAGGATGTGCACGGATGATTCATCGACCGGGCCGCCGCTGCGGGTTCGCCGGTTCTTCACCGATGGCGGCATGTCGATCGGCAGCACGTCGCCGACGCGCTTGTCGTTGGGTTGATTGAGCACCAGTCCGAAGGCGCCCCCGGGCGAGTGCTGGCACATGAGGATGACCGTGTGGTGAAAGCAGGAGCCGTACATGCCGCCGGCATCCAGCAGCAGGTACCCGCGAAGGTTCTGGAGTTTTTCCCTCATCCGCCTGCCACGACATTAACAATCTCCATCGTGTCGCCCGTCTTGAGCTGCCGCTCCGCGAACTCCGAGGGCGGCACTGCCTCGCCGTTGAGTTCCACCACCACGCTGCGCGGCAGCATGGCCTGTGCCTCGAGAAAATCGTGCAACGACACCGGCAGCCCGGTGGCGATCTCCCGCCCGTTGGCGGTGACGGTCTGTGGCGCATCACTCATCCCGCTTGCCGTTACTGTGTCGCCGAACCGTGCCCAAGTCAACGGCTACCGCTTGGCCAAGCGCGTGTCGCTCGGTAGGCTGCTGCGCCGATGCATATCCGCTCCATCGTGGCGCCGCTGCTCAAGTGGTTCGCCGCAAACGCCCGCGACCTGCCGTGGCGGCGGACGCGCGACCCGTACGCCATCTGGGTGTCGGAGATCATGCTGCAACAAACGCAGGTCAAGACCGTGATCCCGTACTGGCAACGCTGGATGGAGCGGTTGCCGGACATCGCATCGCTCGCTGCCGCCGACGAAGACATGGTCATCAAACTTTGGGAGGGCCTCGGCTACTACTTGCGGGCGCGCAACCTGCAACAGGCGGCCAGGCGGATCCGCGACGAACTCGGCGGCCGCTTCCCCCGCGACTTGGCTGGAGCGTTGGCGCTGCCGGGGGTGGGGCGCTACACCGGCGGAGCGATTTGCAGCATCGCGTACAACCAGCCGGAGCCGCTCGTCGATGGCAATGTCGCCCGGGTGCTGACGCGCCTGCTTGGCATCGAAGAGTCGCTGAAAGCCAGGCCGGTCGCCGATCGGCTGTGGTCTGTCGCCGATGAATTGGTGAATCACGCCGTGACGCTGCAAAAGCCGCGACAACGAAATGCCTCCGCCTTCAACCAAGCGATGATGGAGCTTGGAGCACTGGTCTGCACGCCTCGCAGCCCGCTCTGCGGCGACTGCCCGCTCAAGGGTCGCTGCATTGCCCGCAAGCAAAACAAGGTCCAGACCATCCCAGCCTTGGCCAAGCGGGCGGCGGCAACCAATCGGCGGTTCATCGGCTTCCTCATCGCTTGGCGCGGGAAGGTCTTTGTGCAGCGCCGGCCAAGCGGCGAGGTGAACGCCGGCTTTTGGGAGTTCCCCAACTGGGAGGTCGACGCTGCGGCAACGGCAGATCAGTTGGCCAAGCGCGAACTCCGGCTTGGCCAAGCGGAGTTGGAGCCGCTCTGCACCATCAACCACTCCATCACCCGCTACCGCAACCGACTTGAGATCTTCGTGATCGAGCCTGGTTGCAAGCCGCGCTTGGCCAAGATCAAAGGCAAATGGATCACTTTGGCCAAGCTTGGCGAACTTCCTTTCACCGCCGCCCACCGCAAAGCCGCCAATCAATTTGCCGATTGAATGGTTGTGATGACAACTTAGTGCTTAAAAGGAAAGTTTTGCCTGTATGCGTATTCAATTGTAACCAATCGAAATTCAGGAACGTTTGGGTTGAGAATGCTTTTTGGTGCCATGAATAAACTGACATTCAAACTGATAATGGCCGTGACATCCTTTGTCATGATGACAGGTGATGCAATTGCACAGGAACGCGGAGGGCGCGTGGGTGACGATCGAAGAGATGGCGCACGTCGTGAACGTCCTGAACGCGGGGAGCGAGGTGGCGATCGCGGACGACGCCCCCAATTCGGCGGGCAGGCTGGACAGGGCAGCTTCATGCGCACACTTCCGGTCATGACCGCGCTTGACGCCGACGGGAACGAGGAAATCTCCGCCGAGGAAATCAAGGGCGCTGTTGCTGCCCTCAGGAAGCTCGACAAAAACAAGGATGGCAAACTGACAGCACAGGAACTACGCCCGAGCTTCGGCGGGAACCGGAGCGTCAGAGGTGGCAGTGGGATTCCCGATCGCTCCCGTGTACCTGTCACCCAATCTTCAGAGTCTAACTCGTCGACAAAGACAGGAAAAGATGAGGCCTATCTTAAACAACTTTGGTCTTATGGGCTAATCAGCAGG
>CAJWEP010000248.1 GCA_913030945.1 uncultured Verrucomicrobiota bacterium | reverse complement strand
CCGCGTCGACGACGTCGAACGTCACCGCCGTGCCGAAATCGACCACCACCACCGGTGCGCCGAGCTGCGCGTGCGCCGCAATGGCGTTGGCCAGGCGATCTGCGCCGATCGACGACGGCTTCGGGTAGTCGATGCCGATGCCGGTCACCGTCCGCGCCGTGAACTGCCACGCCGCGCACTGCCAACGGCTGCACAGCAGCCGCTTGAGGGGCGTGTTGAGCTTGGGCACTACGCTGCAAAACACCGCGCCGGCCAGCCGGTCGGCCTTGGCCAGGCGCAGCAGCCCGGCGAGCGGCCGCTCCGCCTGGCCAAGCGCGAGCGACTCGCTGGCAAATCGGGCATCCGCCACGATGCCATCGCCATTGGCCACGGCGACGTGCGTGTGTGTATTGCCGATATCGACAAGCAGAACCACGGCGGCATCAGCTACCACGCCCTTGGCCAAGTTTGAAGTTATAACTGAGTCGAACCCGGTTTGCTTGAAACTTGAACCGTGAAACTTGAAACTCACTTCCCTGCGTCATGCCGATCAACGACCGCATCCGAGACAAGCTGAGCCAGCTCCCGCACAAGCCGGGGGTGTACCTCATGCGCGACCGGTTCGGCACGGTGATCTACGTTGGCAAGGCCCGGGCGCTGCGCAAGCGGGTCAGCCAATACTTCCACCCGTCGCGCCGCCACGGCTGGGACCTGAAGCTGGCGGCGCTGATCGAGGCGATCGAGGACTTCGACGTGCACATCGTCAAGAGCGAACCGGAGGCGCTGCTGCTCGAGGGCAAGCTGATCAAGGAGTTCAAGCCGCGCTACAATGTCAGCTTTCGCGATGACAAGAATTTCCTGCTCATCAAGGTCAACCTCAACGACCCGATTCCGCGGTTCGCCCTCACGCGCGTCCGCCAGCAGGATGGCGCGAAATATTTTGGCCCGTTCGTCAGCAGCGGGGCGTGTCGGCGGACAATCACGATGCTACGCAAAAAATTCAACCTGCGCGGTTGCCGTCCGCTCAAACCCACCGAGCGCGACTACAAGCATTGTCTCTACGGCCACTTACAACATTGCTCCGCGCCGTGCGTCGCCAAGGTGACGCTTGACGACTACCGGCGGCAGGTCGCTGAGGCGTGCGACTATCTCGAAGGCCAAACCGGCGAGTGGGAAAAGGAACTCGAGGCCGGGATGCAACAAGCCTCCGAGGCGCGCGACTTTGAGAAGGCCGCGCGCTACCGCGACATGATCCGCGACCTGCGTGAGACAACGCGCAAGTCGCGCAAGTTCACCCGCATGCCGGTCCGGCTGCCGGGCGCGATCGATCCCGGGCGCGATCTCGCCGCGCTTGGCCAGGCGCTTGGCCTCGCCACGCCGCCCACCCGCATCGAGGGGTTCGACATCTCAAATATCAGCGGCACGTTCATGGTGGCGTCGATGGTCAGTTTTCAGGACGGCAAACCGGACCGCGCGCAGTACCGGCGATTCCGCATGAAGAGCGTCGTGGCGCAGGACGACTTCGCCTGCATGGCAGAGACAGTGCGGCGGCGTTACAGCCGGCTCCAGCGCGAGGCGCGCCCGATGCCAAACCTGATTTTGATCGATGGCGGCAAGGGGCAGCTCGGCATGGCGTGCCGGGAACTGGCCAAACTGGGCCTCGATCACGTGCCGGTGATCGGCCTGGCCAAGGAGTTCGAGGAAATTTACCAGCCCGGCAAAAGCGCCCCCATGCGACTGGGCCTCGACAGCGGCGCGCTGAAGCTGCTGCAGCGCGTGCGCGACGAGTCGCACCGCTTCGCCAACACCTACAACGCGGAGCTGCGGCTGAAGAAAATCTCCGAGAGCATCCTCGACGAGTTACCCGGCATCGGTGAAAGCCGCAAGGCCGCGCTGCTCAAGAAATTCGGCTCGGTGCAACGGCTGCGCAAAGCCAGCCTCGGGGAGATTCAGCAAGTGCCCGGCTTCGGCAAAAAATTAGCCCAGGCGCTGAAGGAGTTTTTGAGGACACGGCCAAAGAGCACCAGGTCGCGCTAATCTTTCGGCTTGCCAGTGGTGGTCTGGAATTGGGGAACCGACTCGGCGATGAACCCGGCCATCTTGTCGAAGGTCGCCTCCTCATCGCCCGGTTGGCAGATGGCAAAATAGGTCACGTAGGCCCAGCGCTGCAGCTCACCTTCGCTGAGCAGGCCCTTGGTCATCATCCACATCCGGTCGAGATGGCGCGTCGCCAGTTTGCCGTCGGCGACGAACCAGTAAATATACACGCCCCGCAACGGCACTTCACGCCCGTTGCGGTCGTGGGCCGTTTTCGAGGTCGTCAACTTCATCACCGGCAGATCGTACGCGTGCGGTTGCAGGATCGGGATGGTGACCACTTCGCGCAGGTCGATCGAGAAACCCTGCCCCGGCAAACAATACTCCGGCTTATGAATCGAGGTGCGATCCTGCCCCATGAGCACCACGCTGCTCTCGATCCAGGTTTCGTCGGGAAACGTGTAGCGGCGGCGCCCGTACGTCGTGTCCGGCGGCAGCCATTCCAGTTCCAGCTTGGTCACCGGCGACAGACTGGAGGTGCAGTCAAACACCTGCGCCGGCAATGCCACGCCGTTGGTGCGGACGACCTGGCTGTCCTCGTTGCGCAACTCCATCGCAGCCAGGCGCAATCCCGGTTGGCCAAGCGCCTGGCCGGCGGAATTGAGCCGCGCCAAAAACAGCGCTGAGGCGCCGACGAGCATAAAAAAAACACCGATGATGAGTTTGCCCTGCCGACTCACCGGGTCACCTCCGTTGTCGGCTCCGGCCGGTCGTCCTCCTTAATCACCCTGCCCAGGATCAGCACACCGACAAACGCCGGCACGTATGGCAGCAGACTCAGGATTCCGTTTTCGTGAACGTAGTTCCCGGCGGCCTGGCCGCCCCCCGGTTGGGCCGCCTCCACCACCTCCGCTGCGAGGATGATCAGCGCCAGCCGAAAGACATTGCCCGCCACCGCCAGCGGAAAGGCAGAGAGGATGATCACCGCCGTTTTCCACCGCGTGCGAAACGCGACGAAGCCGTAAATCGCAAAGAACGCCAGCGTCACTGTCAGGCTGCGAATGCCGCTGCACGCGGCGGCGATCTCGTAGGCGTAGCGGCGCTTGGAGTCAAAGATCTGCACGCCTTCCTGGATGATGTCGACGCCCAGCAGCGTGCCGCAAATCCATCCGGTCATGTCCGACACCAGGTGCCGCAGTGGCACGGTTACAAAGTCGGCGATCGTCCCGAGTGGCACGGCAAATGCAAACAGGAAGCAGGGAAAGAAACTGACCCGCAGCCAGGCCGGCCCCCAAACCAAGCCGCTCATCGCGTACAGCCCAAGATAAAAACCGACGATCGAGATGCGCGTCTGCTGGATGACGTAGCCAATCAGGTGCACCGCCAGCGCGAATCCCACCAGTGCCATCGCCGGCCACCAGTTGCGCTTGGGCGCGGCAAGCAATTCGTCGCGTTTCCAGTAGCACAGCCCCAGCACGATCAGCGGGATGATGTAGCCCAGCTCGTCGTCCTTCGAGCTGCCGTACGCATAGTTCATCCAGCCGAAGAGCGAAGCGGTATCGACGTAGCCAAAGGTGGAGTTGCCAAGCAGGTGAAAGAAAGCCAGCCAAGCCCCGAGCAGCGCGAGGAACAGCGGCTTGTCCGGCATCTCCTGCCAAAAGCGCGACAACTCCTCCCCGATGGAGGGGCGGCTCGCTTCAGCGCTGGTTTCAGGCTCACTCATGACCGGCTCGGCGCAGCCTAAACGGGCGAGCCCTAAACGGCGATGAAAACCAGTTCACACCCAGGCACTCCGGAGCAGCCGGATAAAATTGTCGCTCATGATTTTGTCGATGTCGTCCGCCGAATAGCCGCGGTAGCCAAGCAGGCCTGGCAACTTCTGCAGGTCGGCGATCGTGTCGAGATCCCCCGGCGACTGCTCACGCCCAAAGCCTCCGTCGAGGTCGGTGCCGATGCCGGCGTGGTCGGCGTTGCCGGCAAGTTGGCAAACGTAATCGATGTGATCCACCACATGCGACAACGCCACGCCGGACGACTCCGGAGTCGTTACGCCGCGTTCCCAGCCGGGGATCAGCATCCAAGCATCGAACGCCGCACCGATGACGCCGCCGCGCTCGATCACGCGCTTGAGTTGCCGATCGCTGAGCTGGCGGTCGCCCGGCACGAGCGCACGGCAATTGCAGTGGCTCGCCCAAACCGTGCCGCCGAAAATGTCCATCGACTCGTCAAGCGACTCGTCGCTCAGGTGCGTCACGTCGAGAATTATGCCCAAGCGCTCCATCTCCCGCAGCAGATCCGGCCCCGCCTGGCCAAGACCGCCACTCTCGTGGGTGCCGGGCGCGTAGGTGCCCGGGCCGTAATGCGCCGGGCCAAGCGCGCGCAGGCCGCTCTCGTACGAGCGTTCGAGGTGTTGCAGCGTCACCATCGAGTCCGCCCCCTCGAGGCTCAAAATATAGCCCACCGGCAGGTCGTCGCCTG